>JAITJW010000097.1 GCA_031278715.1 Treponema sp.
TTTTTGGAACAGCTACCTTGATTTTGGTGGAAAAACCGGGCCTTTGCCGGTTTTTCCAAGAGCTTGTTCCAAAACCGTGCGCGTTTAGCGCACAGTCAATTAGTTTTGGAACAAGCTCACATAGCCAAGGGGTATTACAGAGAGAAGATAAAGCCCACGGACGTTGAGGATCCGGCGTAGAAGAGTTCTACTAACAGTTACAGTGTGTGTTGGGGGGCTTTACATTCTTACGGTGCATATATGATGTTCCGCTTTATTTTTAACACGTTGGCGTCTTTGCGCCGATTGGCCTGTCCGGTGTGGACAATTATTTTTTTCCCTTCCTGCTTCCAGGACAGTTCACCGCCGTCCCCTAACAGGCTGATGGAGGCGATTTCCCCGGGGTAAAGGTGTTCGGCAACCTTGTTGAGTACCACATCGTCCCCAATCTCCCCCAGGCAGATGGCGTACAGTACTTCGTCCTTCATCGTAAACCGGATGTCTTTGGGAAGGTACTCAATATCGTGGAGTTCGCTCATGTCCCCGTAGGCCCCCATGACCGTGGGACCCTCTTCGGCCACCACCCAGGGGCTTGTCCCGTAAATGGCCTCGCCGTTCACCGTAAGCCATTCGCCGATCCCGTACAACACTTTTTTTGCGCCATCGGGGATCTCCCCGTTTGGCTTGGGTCCTACGTTGAGGAGCATGTAACCGTTTTTGCTTACGTTGTCCGCCAGATAGTGGATAAGGGTTTTGGCGGTTTTGTAGCCGCCCCCTTCCTGGTAGCCCCAGGCAACGCCGTTGTCAATCGTGGTGTCGGTGATCCAGTCGTGGTAGGTGAGGTGTTCAAAATGGCCTTGTTCAAGATCGATAAGTCCTGCGCCGGCCGGCAGATGGTGGTGCTTATAGGAAACCACCACGTTTTGATTCCTCCCCGCCGCCCGGTCAAAGTAGTAGCTGAGGAAGGCCCGTTTGTAGTAATCGGTGATAAAGTCCAGGCCGAAGTCAAACCACACGAAGTCGGGGTTGTAAGCTTCCACCACCTCAACCAGTTTTCCCAGCCACAGTTCATGGGCGGCCCTGGTCGGCAGGTCCTGGTCATTCCAGCCAAAACCCGGCTGGGGGCTGTAGCGTTTTTCCGAACCCCAGTCCAGGTTGTGCAGTTCGCCGTAAAGCCCCGTGTACGCCGGATCGGAACAGTCGTATTCCTCTACCCAGTGGGGGTAGAAGCGCCAGTTTTCCGCGTGGTGAAACGCGGTGAGGAACTCCATGCCTTTTTTGCGGAAGGCCTGTTCCTGCTCTCCTACGATGTCCTGTTTGGGTCCCATGAGTTTTGCGTTCCACCTGGTAAGTTTGGAATCCCACAGGCTGAACCCGTCGTGGTGTTCCGCCACGGGACCGGCGAACTTTGCCCCCGCACGGGAGAAGATCTCCGCCCATTCGTCGGCGTCGAATTTGGAACCGTTGAATTGGGGGATAAGGTCCTTGTAGCCTACTTTTGAAGGATGGCCGAATTTCTTACAGTGATACTCGTACTCGGCGGTCCCCTCCTGGTACATCCTATGGGGATACCAGGACACATTGGCTCCAAAGGCCCCAACCGAATAGACGCCCCAATGGGTATAGATGCCGAATTTTTTTTCCCGCAGCCACCGGGGTGTTTGAAAACTGGTAAGTTCACTCCAGGGTTTTGCTTTGATCTCCATAATTCCCCCTCTGGCTTTCTTAAAATATCTAACAACGGTAAACGGTACGCTTTTCAAACAAACAACAAAAATCAAGGTAGCTGTTCCAAAAACTGAAGTTTTGGAATAGCCTCAAGTTTTTCAACCGGCCTCCGGCGCCGGGGGGCCCATCCGCTCAAGTTCTTCCACCGTGTAGCCCTGTTTCAGCAATTCCAGGACCTCTTTCCAGCCGGTTTTTTTACCCCTGGCCTCGCCCCTGGCTTCACCGCGGGCCTCGCCCCTGGCCTCACCCCTGGCCTCACCGCGGGCCTCACCGCGGGCCTCACCCTTGGCTTCCCATCTGGCGGCAAGTCCCGTTTCTTCGACCCATTCGTCAAAGGGTAATTCTCCACCTGCCATCTTAAGCACCTCCTGTATGGTCACTATGTTCGCGTTCGCCAGTGTGTACAGATACGCCTCCAGATCCGCTTCCCTCCACTTTCTCCGGCTCGCCTCCAGTATAGTACCCGCCGCCTTCACGCTCAAGTCTTTCGTCAAACCCTTGAGCCACAGGTTTTCCTCAAACGGCAGCTTCCTGCTCACAATCACCTGGATTGGCAGCGGATACCCGCTGATGTGATATACCCCCGGAGAAAGTTCCGTTATCCTGCAATCTTGTCTTTTCTCCAGGTAGTTAAACAGTTCCCGGGGATAGCGACTTTCCACGATACTGAGGGTAAGGTTCTCCATGATGATTTGGTTCAGGGCGGCGTAGAGGAAGGCGTAACTGAGGATTTTGTAGAAATCGTAGATCGAAAAATAGTCATCGGGACTTTTGTATTCCATGATGTTGACTTGGCGGAATATCCGGGCGATGTTCTTTTCGATGGAGCGTCCGGGTGTCTTTTTGATGATGACGACGTCGATTTTCAGTGGTTCTGTGGTGAGTTGGTATTCGGTGATGAACTCAAGAGCGTCCTTGTAGGGTTCCAGTTCGAGTTGAATAGCCTGAGCAAAGGCCGGGTGCCACGGGATGCGGGAGGGGTTTGTAGGCTGCGGCATGGGATCCTCCTGGTAAAGGGTGAAACATTCCCCAAAACTGAAGTTGGGGGGAATGTCCGGGGGGGTATTAGGGTTTTGCGGAAATATGGGTCTTGATAAACTCGTAACCCAGCCGGATGGCTTCAAGCGGTTCCTCTGGCCCCTCAAACTCCAGGGAAATGGTTCCGTCATAGCCGGCCTTCTTGATGTAGTCCAGACATTGGGCTACGGATACTTCGCCATGCCCCAGGATGGTGCCCCGCAGGTGGTTTCCGGCCCTGGTGGGGAACCAGGTGTTGTCCGGTTTTGGTTCCCTGCCGGGTTTCCACAGGAAGTCTTTGGCGTGGACGTGAAAGGCGTAGGGCATGACTGTGGGCAGGGCATGGAGGCTCGGTTCGTCGGCGCACATGAAATTCCCTATATCCACGAGGAGGCCGAAGTTAGGGTGATTCACCGCCAGTACCAGTTCTTCCACGCGGCTGCTGTCCTGCATAAAGTAGCCGTGGTTTTCACACATGGTCCGAATTCCCAGGCCGGCGGCGTATTCGCTTACTTCCCGAATGGCCGGCGCCATAAGCCGGATGGCGTCCCGGTAGTTCCGGCCCAGTGCCGTGTCCTGGCCTGCGGCCTTGAAGCCCCAGCCTGAATCGTGGCGCATGCCCGGTACGCCGAGGATTGCGGCGGTGTCTACGGCTTCTTTAACGCGGGCCGTCTCCCGCTTGATGTCTCCCCCGGAGCCGTAGAGGAAATCGGCGCCGATGGTGTAATTCGCGATGGAAAGGCCCGCGGCATCACAGGCGTCGCGTATCTTCCGGGCAAAATCTCCGGGGGACAGATCCCCGGATTTTGGGAATTCGGTGAATTCGATGGCGTCGAAGCCGGTTTTTTTCGTGTAAGCTATGGCGTCGAACAGGGTATAGCTTCCCCCTCTTCTCAATCCTTCAAAACAGTACGAACTAACACCAGTTTTCATATTACACTCCATTACCGCCGGTTTTGGGCTTAAGAGGGGATTATAGCATGTATGCCGGGGCTGGTCATCTGCCGTAACAGGGGCGGATGCCGTAAGGGGGACAGCAGGATACGGGCGGTCTGCAGCACTTGTGGATATTTATGTGCCGCCGATCTATACTACCCCTGTTCAACACCGGAGGTACCCAGATGGGGAAAAAACTGAAGATTGGCATTGTCGGAACTGGGGGTATTGCCCATGCCCACATGAAGCCCTACGTGTCGTTTGAGGATGTGGAAATTACCGGAGCCTGTGATATTGTTCCCGGCAAAGCCCGAAAATTTCTTGATGGCTACGATCTTAAAAATGTTCCTGCCTTTGAAAACTGCTATGACCTTATTAAAAATGTCCAGCTGGATGGGGTTAGTGTCTGTACCTACAATACAACGCATGCGGAATGTACTATTGCCGCTTTGGAGGCGGGAATACATGTGCTGTGCGAAAAACCCATGTCGTTCACAATTCAGGAGGCGGCGGATATGGTCAAGGCTTCCCGGAAAGCGGGGAAGATACTGACTATTGGGTTTCAGCCCAGGTACGATTACATGCGCCGGAAAGTGGATGATATTATCGGTTCCGGCGCTTTGGGGAAGGTGTACTACATCCAGTCCGGCGGGGGCCGCCGCCGGGGGATTCCGGAGGGAACATTTGTGGACAAGGCAAAGGCCGGTTACGGCTGCCTGGGGGACATTGGCTGTTACTCCATTGATGAATGTCTCCATGCCGTACACTACCCGAAGCCGTTGACGGTTTCCGCTATTGCGACCAACTATTTCGGTAAAAACCCGAAATACTGGCCCGGCGCGGATACTTTCGATGTGGACGATTTCTCCGTCGCCCTGGTGCGTCTGGAGGGGGATATTACCTATGTTTTCAAGCAATCCTGGGCAATGCACGCGGATTCCCTGGGGGATACCCTGTGGCTGGGTACGGAGGGGGCTGTTAAGCTTGTAACCGGTTTCAACGAGCTTAACGCCCCTTCCCGGTATATGTACTATACCGATGTAAATGGTATGCACATCGATTCGGTGATTGAGCCTTCCTATCCCTTCAACGCGTATGCGGGCATGGTCCACAAGGATACGTTTGCCGCCAAGATCCGGGGCTTTGTGGACGCTATCATCACGAACGGGCCGGCGCCGATTCCGGGAGAGGAGATTCTTTACAATCAGGCTATCTGTGACGGTATCTATCGTTCCGCTCAGCTTAAAAAAGAAGTGGAAATAGTTATTCCATCAATTACGGTTTAACAGGGGGAGATTATGATTAGGATACTGATGCTTTCGAAATGGCATGTTCACGCGGAAGGGTACGCAAAGTACATTCAATCCCAGCCGGACGCGAAAATTACCTGCGTGTGGGACGAAGACCCGGCGCGCGGCGCTGCCTGGGCCGGGGAACTGGGGGTCGATTTTGAGGGGGATCTTGACAAGGCTCTGGCCCGTTCCGATGTGGACGGCGTGGTGGTCAGTACGGCTACCAGTGAGCATTGCAGGGTTATGGTTGCGGCAGCGAACGCGAAGAAACATATCTTTACCGAAAAGGCCCTGGCCCCCACGGTGAAGGAATGTAAGATCATCACGGAGGCTATTGCCAAGAACGGGGTCAAATTCTGTATATCCCATCCTCATTTGACTACGTCCATTGCCCAGTACTGCAAGCAGGCTATTACCGAGGGGATTCTGGGGAAGCCCAACTACATGCGGATGCGTACCGCGCACGACGGTTCCCTTGCGGGCTGGCTGCCCTCCTACTGGTACGATGTGGAAAAGGCAGGGGGCGGCGCCATGATGGACCTGGGCTGTCATCCCATGTACACCGCGGCCTACCTTCTGGGTAAGCCCAAGCGGATCGCCTCGATTTTTAACACGAGCTACTGCCCGCCTCCGGCGGATGATCACGCCGTGTCGGTGGTGGAGTTTGAGAACAACGCGATTGGGGTTTTGGAGACCGGTTTTGTGTCTCCCTACGGTGCCAACTGTTTTGAACTTCTGGGAACTGAGGGGGCGGTGATTCAGGTGGGGAATCAGATCAAGGTCCGGTCCAACAAGTTCAAGGGGGGCTGGATTATTCCTGACCGCCTTCCGGATTCGCTGCCGCCTGCGATGCGGATGTGGCTGGACGGCATTATCGACGGGAAGCCGATTCCCTTTGATACCGCACGGGGTATTGCCCTGACTGAACTGCTGGAAAACGCCTACATTTCCCACAAAGAACAGCGTATTGTAACAATTTAACAGAGGCAGCCGGCCCCCAAAAGGCCGGCTATGCCGTTTTTACACCGGCAGTTTCCGGTTCCACCACAGGGAATTTGAAAGAACCCGGCAGGCCCCGTTGGCGGTACTGTATTCGCCGCCCCTGCCGGTGCTGATAACCACGGCGCGGCCGGCCTGGCGCATGCGGTGCGTCCCGATGCTGGATTTTATTTTTTCCAGGAAAAAAGGACCGTTCCGCATGAGGCCGCCGCAGAGTACCAGCCGGTCGGGGTCCAGGACGTTGATAGCCATAGAAAGCCCGATGCCGATATATTCGGCTGCAGTGTTCACAATGCGGGCGGCTTCTTTATCGCCCAGTTCACAGGCCCGGAATACGAGGGCGGCGTCTACGTTCTCAGGATCCCCGGCGGCCAGCTCCCGTATTTTCGAGGCCCCCCGTGATTCGAGGACGCTTTTCCCCTGCGCGGCAATGGCCGCGCCGGAGGCCACGGCTTCCAGACAGCCCCGGTTGCCGCAGTGACAGACAGGACCCTGGGCTGAGGCCGTGATATGCCCAATTTCGCCGCTGGTCCCGCTGGCGCCGGTGTACAGGTCTTCCCCGATCACCAGGGCCGCGCCGATGCCGTAGCCAAGGTTCACGGCAAAGGTTGTGTGGGAAGTTTCTCCCTCCATAAGGAACACCTCGTTCAGCGCCAGGGCCCGGTTGGCGTTTTCCACCAGCACGGGGAAGGGGATTTTTGCCGTAAGCCATTCCTGGAGGGGAATGTTGTTCCAGCCGAAATCCGGGGAAAAGAGGACGGCGCCGGTTTCTTTTTCAATAAGTCCCGGCATGGCTATTCCGGCCCCCAGGATTCTGTCGTTTTCCGTCTTGAGCCGTCCGGCAATTTTCAGGATGATTGCGGCGATCCGGTCCACGAATCTTTTTTCCGGCGCCGGATTGTTCGTCGGTTCCTCCAGGCAGGCCACCTGCCGGGATACCGCGTTGACCGCGGTCGCCCGGATCATCGTTCTGCCAATATCCAGGCCGATGTAGAAGAACCGTTCCGGCACAATTTCGAGCATTTCCGGCGGTTTGCCACCCGAAGACACCCCTTTCCCGATGGAACGGATAAAGTTACTGTTGAGCAGGGTTTCGGTTATGAACATGACGGTGGGGATACTCAGGCCCAGGCGCCTGGCAATAGCCGCCCGGTTTATGGGGCTTTCCCGCATGAGGCAGCGAATCACGTTATATTTGTTGATTTGCGCGATTTGAAGCTTGTCCATTTTATGAAACTGCTGCATCGCCGCCTCCTGTGTGTATTCGGGAACTACAAGTTTAATGATAAGCCAGGGTGGGGGACAAGGTTTTACCGGTCATCTCCTTAAAAAGTTCCCAGGCCCGGTTCCGTTCCAGGGTACGTAGTTGGGGGTCGTTCAGAAATACCTGGAAGGCGGCTTCCAGGTTCCGGTCAATGGCGGCCCGGACAATTCCCTCCTGGTTCCACACGTGCTGCAGGACAAGGTTCCGCAGCGGATTGGGCAGGCCCCCCGAAACAAGGGGCCGGACGCTGTTCAGGCTGAAAAACGCGTTGGTTTCTACCACTGCTCCGGCGGGAAACAGGGGAAGCTGCGCCGTATTGGACAGATTCACATTGGTTACGAGGTTCCCCAGCCCCAGCAGGGCTTTGATCTGCCGGATGCCCTCTTCCCCGGATTTTTGGGGGACCAGGGTTTCCGTACCGGCGCGGTAGGCGCGGCTTTTTTTCTTGAGTTCTTCACGTTGGGAGATCCGCCAGGAAACGGGGCTTAGGGAAAACTGCCAGTTTTTGACAAGTTCCGGGCTTTTAAGGTACCAGGCGGGGGGGCAGAATTCGGCCAGGTGCCGGTCCCCCGCGGCCGCGATAAGGCCGTAACGTTTGAACAGGTCGAATTTTACCCGCTCCCCGGAACTGAAGAAGTCGTTAAACCAGTTACCGCCGGTTCCGCCCGGAATTCCGGTAAAGCCGCTTTCCGCAAAGGCTTCAACAAATTTTTTGTAATAGGGAAAAAGATCGACGTTTTTCCAGGAGGCGGCGGTGATCCAGGTAAAATGGTTGATCCCCGCCACTTCGGTGGTCAGATCCCTGCGGCTTAGGCTGTTCTCTTCCGCAAGCCCTGCCCAGGCGATCATCCTGACAAGCAGATCCTGGGTGCCAAAGACCTCGTGGCAGCAGCCGAATGCCTTGATCCGGGGGAATATTTCGTAGAGGGTCCGCGTGCATATTGACATGGGGTTGGTATAGTTGAGGACCCAGGCATCGGGGGCCCAGGATCTGACGGCCCCGGCAATTTCCTGGAACATGGGGACGGTCCGCAGCGCCCGGTTCATGCCGCCGGGCCCCACGGTGTCGCCTACGGACTGGTAGATGCCGTAACGTTCCGGCGTGTGGACATCCACCGCCATTTCTTCAAAATCGCCGGGCAGAATGGAGATGAAAACAAAATCACTTCCTTCCAGGGCTTTCTGCAGGGAAGCTTCGGCGACAAATTTGAACTGTCCCGGGTTGTGGGTTTCCATCACCTGGTTTCCCAGGGACTGGTTGGCGCGGGCCGCCTCCATGTCAATGTCGTACAGCCAGACGGTTCCGCCAATTTCCTTTTCAAAGGCCAGATCATTGATAAAAACCCAGGCCCAGTTCCGTGAACCGCCCCCAATATAGCAAAATTTCAGATTCTGTATGTCGTTCATGCCATTCCCTTGAATTTCACCAGCACTGTTTTGATCTCGAAGGGCCGGAATTCGAGCTGCAGCGTGTTTCCAAAACAGTCGAGGCCGGTTTTTTTCCGTTCCAGCATGTCCGTTTCCCAGGCTTCGGCAAGAAGTCCTTCATCGTCATGGCCGGGGGCAAAGCGCAGCGTTGCCCCGGCGTGGGCCCCGGTACATTCGTAGAGCCGCAGGACCAGGGTTGAAGCGCCTTTTTCCCCGGTGGAACCAAAGGGCAGCTCCGGCGCTTTAAGGCTTTCCAGAATAACCGCCGGGTTGTCTATCGCCAAAAGGGAGAAATCCGCCCGCATGGCAGCTTCCGCTTCAGCGGAAATGGTCATGGCGCCGCCGGCGGGAGTCTCCGGTTCAGGATGCTCGTCTGTAAAGGCGCCGCCTGAAGAGGCGCCGCCTGTAAAGGCGATGCCTTCGCAGGTAGCGTCGTGGCAGGGGTCGCCTTCACAGGCGGCGGGGGCGTTGAGTTCGTAGGCGGCCCGGATCACCCCGGACTCGGCGAAAGAGCCTTCAAACGGAAACAGCGCGTAGGTAAAACGCTGTTCACCCTGATCCGCCTCTTCGTCCGGGGCGGTGGGGGACCGGAGCAGGGTAAGCCGTATCCTGTTCCCGTTAACATCGTGGCCGTACTTACAGTCGTTAAGCAGGGCCAGTCCTGAACCGGCTTCTTCCAGGGATATCCACTTGTGGGCGCAGACTTCAAACATGGCCCGGTCTTGTGGAAGGTTCTGGTGGGTATTCCGCAGCAGGTGCCCGTACTGGACCTCGCAGCGGACCTGGGCGCTGTCAATGGCGCTGTCAAAGCACACCTTGAGGAGCCGCCGTTTTTCGTGCCAGTCCACCCTGGTTACAAAGTCGATACGCCTGCTCTTGGCGTAGGTGATCATGTCCTGGGTCAGGGTTGAAGCTTTTCCGATACGGTAGGTACGGCGCAGGATACAGCACTCGGTTCCCAGCGTAACGAGGCCGGTTGACTTAAGCCGGGTTTCCTCTTCCAAATACCTGGTCCAGTCGGCGTCAATGTCCCAGGCTTCCCATACGATGGGCACGTCCTGGGCGCTTACAAAATAATTAAAACGGCCGCCGTCGCGGACAAGTTCACGTTTTTGATCCTTGTCCCTTATGCTCTCGATTGCCCCGGAACTATCAAACCGGATGTGGTAGAAGGGGGTATCCAGGGCCCCCTCCCCGTATTCAAAAGGCGCGGCAGCCGCGGTTTTTTTATGCCCGGTAACGTGAGTCCAGCCCAAAGCCGGCAGTACGGGGAAAAAGACCGCGGTTTTTTCCCCGTCGATGTTTTCAAAATACTGAACGGAGAATTGGCCTCCGCAGGATTGCAGGGTGCCGAGTTCCGCTCCCAGTACGGAGGCCGGCACAAACACCGGCCCTTCCCGCTTCCATGAAAGATCGTTGAACAGGGTAAGGACAGGTTCCGGCCCGGTCCGGCCGCCGGACCGGGAAGCGGCCCGGAAAACCCCGTGTACCTTTTGTCTTAGGGGCCGTACCAGGCTGTCCAGAGTTTCTTCGATCCGCCGGTAGGCCGCCTCCGCCTCCCGGTACACCCGGTTGATGGAAGAACCGGGGATGATGTCGTGGAACTGGTTGGTCAAGAGGGCCTTCCAGGTTTTAAGGAGTTCCCCGTGGGGATAGTCCAGCCAGCCCTCCATAGCCATAATGGCGCGGAAGGCCTCGGTGTGGCGCAGGGCAAATTCCAGGCGCCGGTTGTAACGTTTGGTCCGGGCCTGGGTGGTGTAGGTGCCACGGTGCAGTTCCAGGTACAGTTCCCCGCGCCACTGGGGCCATTCGGTTTCGCCGTCGGGCCCAAATATGCTGTCCAGGGCGGCGGAGACCTTGTTCCACGCAGCCCTGGGCGCGCCTTCCAGGTTTCCCAGGCGTTTGGCCATTTCCAGATCCCCGCGGGCAGTACCACCGCCGCCATCGCCTTCGCCCACGGCGTTGATCGCTTCGGACTGGATTTCCTTGTGCTGTATCTGATCCCAGAGTTCGGCCAGAAATTCCGGCCCCACCTTGCCGTTGTAGCCCCGCATCCGGGAGGAGATGTAGTGGGTTTTAATCCCCGTGCCGTCAATGCCCCGCCAGATGAAGGTATCGTAGGGAAAGCGGGTGGTGTCGTTCCAGTTAATTTTACTGGTAACAAAATATTTGATCCCGCAGCCTGAAAGTATCTGCGGCAGGGCAGCGGCGTAGCCAAAAACATCGGGAAGCCAGAGGGTATCCGCCTGGCAGCCCAGCATCTCCCAGTTTGCCCTTTTCCCCACCAGAAACTGGCGGACCAGGGATTCGCCGCCGGAGAGGTTACAGTCCGCCTCCACCCACATGCCGCCGTTGGGTTCCCAATTACCCTGCTCATAGGCCCTCTTCACTGCGGTAAAAATATCGGGGTACTCGTTTTTGATGATCTCCAACTGGGCCGGCTGGCTCTGGATAAATACGAAATCGGGGTACTCCTCCGCCAGGCGGACCATGTTGATGTAGGTCCGGGCGGCTTTCCGCTCCGTTTCCCCGATATGCCAGAGCCACGCGTGGTCGATATGGGCATGTCCGATAAGGTGAATCCGGGGCGTCGTGGACCCGTTTACCGCCTCCAGCAGGGGGGCGATCCGCCGGGCCGCCCGCTCCGCCTCCTCTTCCAGCGTTTTCCCCGATGAATCGTAGTGGATACCCATGAGGGCGTCGTACAGGCCCTTGAGGATCCGCGCCTTCCGCAGGGAATTGGCGGGCAGGATTTTGGCCAGATCGAACAGACATGCCGTATCGTAGTAGAGGCGGTAGACCGGTTCCACCCGTTCAAGAAGCGCGCCGCCCTGAAAAATGCAGGGGTACCCGTCAATCTGGTGCTGCAGGGTAAGGAGGACCTTTTTCCCCTCAAAGGGGTGGCAGCCCGGATAGGGATGCCCCGAATAGGCTTCCAGGTGGAGGGCATGGGTTCCGCCATCCGCCATACCCTGGGGTATCTTTACTTTTTTGTGGACCGGGTTAAAGGCCCCCGCCGGTTTCCCGTCCAGGAACAGGAGCGAATCCGCGTTCGGCAGAATCCGCAGGTACAGGGGGTAATCCGCCCCGCCCCGCGCCGGAATGGTAAAGCTTGAGCGGAACCAGTAGCAGGTCCAGGGCTTGCCGTAGCCCCAGGGCTTTGAAACTTTTTCCCAGGGGCCCGCCGGCAGGGTGGCGGGATTACGGAACGTCTCCTCCGTCACCAGAGCCTCAAAGTCAAGCCCCGCAATCTCCCGGTACCGGAGAGTTTTCAAGAATCCCAAGTATTGACTAATCCGGTGTTCTATCTTCGGAATCAACATGTATTACTCCTATAAAAGCGGAGGTTCCGGAACCTGCGAACCGCGCCATCCCTTCCCGCCTGCTGCATTTCTGATAATTCTTGTATCTTAGAGGCCAAATTTCAAGCATCACAGTAATGTGGTGTTTATTTTTACATCCGGTAACACGAAAAACACGAAAAACACGAAAAATTATTGACAGATACGAAAAACCGTCTTACGCTAAAAGGGATTTCCGAAAAACCTGGATTTGCCTCCAGTAATTCTGCGGACTTGGGTTCCCCGTCGTAGCTTCTTTTTCGTTGTGAAACCGGTCCATTGGTAGTTTTGTTCGTATGTAGTATTTATAAATCTGCGGCTTTGATCTTGGCGCCGGAGTGGTTTCGCCTGTCGGCGTCGCCTGCAGGCGTCGCCTATCGGCGTACCGGAACGCCATACCGTATCGGTGTATCGGTACGGCACGCCGATACGGTTTGTGGAGTAGCTTGTGCTCGTAGAGCATAAAATTTTTTTGGAGGAAGTGTAATGAAAAGATCTATGGGGATTCTGGTTGCTCTTGTGTGTGCTGTATCCGTGGTGTTTTTTTCCTGTAAAAAAGCCGCGGATACCGCCCCAAAGCCGGTGGTGGAATGGAACACCGGGCTTGTGATCCAGCCCTCGGTAATCGAGGACATGAAGGCCATTTCCAAGTACGCCGAGGACAAGATCGGCATCGGCCTGACCTTTACGTCCACGGAAGGGGCGGCTACGAATGTAATGGTCGAGAGCGGGGAACCCTTCGACATCGTGAACCTGGACGCCGGCCCCTTTATCAAGTGGGCGGAGATGGGAGCCTGCGCGGACATTACCGATCTGCTCAAGACCCAGACCCCCGCACTGTGGGCCTCCATGCCGGAGGATCTCTGGACGGCGGGTACCTACAACGGCAAAATCTACGCCGTTCCCATCTACAAGGACGTGGCCACCACCGCGTTCACGATCTGGGACACCCGGTCGGTGAACAAGTACGGGATCCAGTCCCTTATCCAGGACACCACCGTTCCCGGTTTTGACAAGATCTTCCGGGAGATCAAACGGCAGGACCCCTCCATCTACATAACAGCCGCCAAGGGAGACGATTTCCAGCTTGGCAGGTGGATCGACGGGATCAGCGCCGGGCTTCAGGCGCCCATCTTCGGCGTCCGTTTGGACGACCGTACCCGCACGGTTATCAGCCCCATCCAGGATGACCCAACATGGCAGGAAGGGCTGCGCTACTTCCGCCGCTGGTACCAGGACGGCCTGTTCTCGCCGGATCAGTCCACAAGCAAAGACGCCTGGGTTCCGCCGGACCTGGGCGCGCCCATCTACACTTCCGGTTCAGGCTGGCCCAGTGCGGCTTCCATCTGGGCAGGCTGGAACCACAACCCCGACGGGACCATGCCGGTGGAAACCTACATGGGGCCCTGGAATTCCACCGATGCGGTACGGGGCGCGATGAACTTCATCGGCGTCAATTCCACCCACAAGGTAGAATCCCTGAAGATCCTGGAACTGGCCTCCACCGACCCCGTGTTCCGCGACATGCTGGCCTACGGCGTTGAGGGGAAACACTTTACCTACGTTACCCGGCCCCAGGGCCAGACCCCCGGTATTGTCCACAAGACCGGGGTGAACTGGGAAGGCCCCTACGCCTACAAAACCGGCGCCTGGTTTATCGAAACCTCCTCCGGTACCAAGCCGATCATCTCCTCCACCGATGACGACCTTGACCGGCTGGGCGAGATAGCGAACCAGAACGGCCGCGCCCGGACCTCGGTTATGATGGGCTTCACGCTTGACAGTTCCGCCCTGCTTACCGAGATAGCCAACGTGAACGCCGTGTGGGATCGCTACAGGGATATAGTGATGGGCGGCGTGGAAGACCCGGCGGTCATTGTCCCCAGGGTCATGACCGAAATGAACGCCGTAGGGCTGCAGAAGATCAAGGCTGAAGCCCAGCGGCAGATAAACGAGTGGTCAAGGGCTAACCCGTTGCGGTAAAAGGTGCATGAGAGGAGGCCATATCATGGTGGGGAAGGCTGTTGCCATAAAAAAGAAGCACTGGTGGAAAAAATCCGACACGGAGTACCTTGTCTTGTCCCTTCCCACCATCCTATGGTACATCTGTTTTTGCTATATGCCCCTGTTCGGTCTTATCATTGTGTTTAAGACCTACCAGATAACGGCGGGGGCAGGTTTTTGGATGAGCCTGTTCAAAAGCGCCTGGGCGGGACTTAACAACTTCAAGGGACTTTTTTCCAACCCCGACCTGGGCCACATCATCAGGCTTACGCTGCAGTATAACGTTGCCTTTATTGTCCTGGGGGTGGTCCTGCCGGTGGGCCTGGCCCTGATCATCAGTGAACTGCGGCAGAAGGCCGTGGCAAAAGTGTACCAGACCATCATGTTTCTGCCGAACTTCCTGTCCTGGGTTGTGGTAGGAACACTGGTATGGGCCTTTTTGGGAAGTCAAAACGGTATTGTCAATCAGGTTCTCAGGTTTTTCGGTGGGACGCCCCGGAACTGGTACGGGGAGCCGGGTTTCTGGCCCCCCTTCCTGGTACTGCTTGCCGAGTGGAAGGGGGTGGGCTTTGGTTCAGTAATATACCTGGCGGCCATCACGTCCCTTGACAAATCGGTGTACGAGGCGGCGATCATCGACGGGGCAAGCAAGCGGCAGCAGATCTGGTACATCACCCTGCCCCTGATCAAGCGGATCGTCATACTTATGCTGATCATGTCTGTCGGGGGACTTTTTAATTCTGATTTCGGCCTTTTCTGGGTCATACCCAGGGAGTCGGTGGCGCTCTACGATGTTACCACGACGACCAGCGTCCTGATATACAAGATGCTCAAAGGAGCGTCGCCGATAGGGGTGTCTGCTGCGGCCTCGTTCCTGCAATCCGTTATCAGTTGTCTTTTGGTACTACTGGCAAATGCGGTGGTCAGGAAAGTCGATAACGAATCGGCGATGATATAGGAGGTGAACATGGCAAACCAACAGCAGCCGCAATCGTCTGCGGACCGTACCACGCTAAACCGGACCCGGATAGAGACCTTGCGGAAGAAGGGGGGCGGCATTGCGGAGTTTACCCAAATCCGGCCGCTTACCAACGCGTTGTTCCATGTCATGCTTTTTGCATTTGCGGCGTCCTGTATCCTGCCGGTACTGCTGATCATTTCCATCAGTTTTTCCGATGAGCTGGCCGTTGCCAAGTCCGGCTACAAGTTTATCCCCCAGGTATTCACGCTGGAAGCCTACCGGTACGTCTTCCTCCAGGGCAGCATGATTGCCCGTGCCCTGGGGATGTCCATATTGGTTACCGGCCTGGGGACCCTGTGTACCCTGGCGCTGACCACCACGATGGGTTACGTGCTTTCCCGGCGGGAATACCGGCTGCACAAAGTCTACCACTGGCTGGTGTTTATCCCGATGGTCATAGGCGGTGGCCTTGTGGCAAGTTACGTGATCAATACGCAGGTGTTCCATCTGAGAAACACCATCTGGGTGCTGTTTATCCCCGGTGCGGTAAGTTCCTTCAACGTGATCATCTGCCGTACCTTTTTCAGGAGCAATGTCCCCGATGCGGTCATAGACTCCGCGATGATCGACGGGGCAAGCCAGTTCACCATCTATTTCCGGCTGGTTCTGCCCCTGTCCCTGCCGGTGCTTGCCACCATCGGCCTGTTTGCCAGCTTTGGCCTGTGGAACGACTGGTTTACCGCCCTGCTGTACATCCAGGACATGAGGCTGTTCACCCTCCAGGCCCTGTTGAACAAACTGCTTGAGGACATCAACAATTTAGTCAAAAACGCCGAACTGGTGGGGGTAACTTCCCTTGAGATGCTGCTCAAACTGCCCAAAGAAGGCGCGCGGATGGCCATTGCGGTACTGGTGGTGATGCCCATCGCCTGTGCGTACCCATTTTTCCAGCGCTACTTTATCTCCGGCCTTACCATCGGATCGGTGAAAGAATAGCCAGCGGACATCCCCCCGGCAGTTTGTTGCGCTTCGCCCATAAAACCTCTGCAACAGGCTGCTGGCAGCCCCCCCGGTGTTTTTCCGAAGCGGGCCCTTTACCGGAAAACGATTCCCGCGGGCGAAGGGACCGCGTATTCCCGTTCTTTTTTCGGCAGACCCGTCCGCGGGTCGATTCTGAAGATCACCAGGTTATCGGAATCTTTGTTCAGGGCCAACAGAAAATTTCCACCGGGGTCCAGGATAAAGTCCCGCGGATGCTTCCCCCCGGAGTCCGTAACATCCACCAGTTCCAAAAGCCCTTCGGGGAGTATTTTGAACGCAGCGATACTGTCGTATCCCCGGTTGGAGGTATACAGAAATTTGGCCTCCGGGGCAATTCTGATAGCCGCCGCGGTACTTGGCTTCCGGTTTCCTTTTCCGGGCAGGGTGGAAATGGTTTGCAGCCGCTCAAAGGCCGGGACGGAATTTTTTGCCCTCCTGCGCCGCCCGGAAACGCCGCCTTTAGGGTTCCCCCCGGATGCCGCCGGCAGGTCGCCGCCGGTAACGGCAAACACATCCACCGCCGATCTAAGTTCGTGAAGCACATAGGCAAACCGTCCTGAGGGGTGAAAGGCCCCGTGCCGGGGGCCGTATCCGGCAAGGGCGGGGATAAAGGGCTGTTCCCGGGGTATCAAGGGTTTTTTTACCCTGGGGTTAAAGTGGTAGAGCATCAGCCTGTCGGACCCCAGATCGCAGGCAAAGCCGCCGGAAAAATCCGGGGCAAATGTGAAGGAATGGGCATGGGCCCGTTCCTGCCGTTTTTTGTTGGGGCCGGAACCCTTGTACTGGATAACCTGGACCGCCTCCCTCAGGCTACCCCTTTTCCCGATGGGCAGCACCGTAAGCACCCCGGTGGAGTAGTTCGCCGTTATTGCGAATGTACCGTTCCGGTCAACGGCGATATGGCAGGGGGCGCCGCCCTTGCTGTCCTTCCGGTTAAGCAGTTTCAGAGTCCCGTCTTTCCGTATCGCGTAGGCAGAAACCGCCCCGCCGGGAATACCGTCGTATGCATCCACCTCGTTCACGGCATACAGGAATTCTCCGGAGGGCGACAGGGCCAGGAACGAAGGGTTTTTGGCTTCTGCCGCCAGCCGGATATTTTCGATAACTCCGGTTTCGGGATTCATACTAAACCAGTAGATGCCGTTGGATTTGGCGCCATCTTCCGTATAAGTCCCTATGTAGCCTGAAAATTTTGCCATAGCTCCTCCTTAGCTCCGGCAATACTGCCATTGGGGGTAAGTATGCCACAGGACGGGTGAGAGGGGAAGATGGTACCGGACGGTATTCCGTACCCCTTGGCACGATTAAAGCGGTGGGGGAGTGGTTGTAATTCCCTGCCGCAAGACGAAACCACGATTTCATTACTGTCGGACAGTTCAGGCTATACCGTTCCGGGTTGTTGACAAAGTCTCCATTGGGTGAGATAACAGATCCATTATGATTACCATACCAGGTTATAAAAAGGTTGATAGTGAAACAGGGTCAAAGTGTAGGGCAAAAAAGTCGTGTTTACCGGCATTGGCAGTTCTTGTCCTCTTTGCAGTTCTCGTTCTCTCCGGTCGTTCCGCCGGAAAGGCAGCGGATCCGCCTGCGCCAGTAGCAGCGCCGGCGGCGCCCCAGGCGGCGCTTAGTGCCGGACGGATCATCTCGGCCTCTCCCAGCATTACGGAGATCATCATCGGCCTGGGCCAGGGTTCCCGGATCATCGCGGCGGATCAGTACTCCCTGGCGCTCCTCCCTCCCGGTCCCCAGGAAATAGATTTTTTCTACCCCGATCAGGAATTCATCCTGGGTCTGGAGCCCGACCTCCTTATCAGTACCGAGGTCAATACGCAAGGCGCCGCCGATAACCCTTTCAAGCTGCTTGAGGATTTTGGTATCCGTTGTTTTTATATTCCCACCAGTGGCAGTGTTGCCGAAATTAAGCGGGATATCAGGGCAATCGCAGCGGAATTGGGCCTGGTTGAGCGGGGTGAGGAACTGGTGGCGGTCATGGAGCGGGAGATTAAGGAGGTGGCGGACATTGGGAGCCGGCTTACCGCGGACCCGGCGTTCAGCGGAAAAACCGTTTACATGGAAATATCCCCCTTCCCCTATCCGTACAGTACGGGCCAGGGGACCTTTTTGAACGAGATGATCGAGATTATCGGGGCACGGAACATATTTTCCGATGTAACCGGCTGGATAGCCCCCAGTGCGGAGGCGATTCTGGAACGGAACCCGGACGTGATCCTGACCAATGTTAATTTTACTGATGATCCCGTGGGGGAAATTATGACCCGTCCGGGGTTCGATAACGTTACGGCGGTACAGAAGGGACAGGTCTACCTTATTGACGCCGACTCGTCGTCCCGGCCTTCCCAGCACATCACCCTGGCCCTGCGGCAGATGGCGCGGGCAGTTTATCCTGGGGAATACGCGATTCTTGGCGGTAACTAACCTTGCAAACCGCCAAGCGACATCACCGCGGGCATGCCCGGTAATCGTGGTTTTTGTGGCCTAAAGCGCCACAAAAACCTGCAAGTGCAACAGGTTGCCGGCAGTTCCCGTTTTCACCTGCTGGTTTTCGCGGCTCTTGTCTCGGTGGTTTGCATTTGCGTGGGCGCTTCCACGGGAAGTACCTTTATCCGGCTGACGGATACCGCCCGGATCATCGTGAACCGGACGGAGGGTCTAAGCGCGCGGGACATTTCTATTGTCCGGCAGCTTAGGCTGCCCAGGGTGCTTCTGGCCTTTATGGTGGGGGGCGCGCTTGCCCTGAGCGGGGCCGTGTTCCAGTCGGTACTGAAAAACCAGCTTGCCTCCCCCTACATCATCGGCGTTTCTTCCGGGGCCTCTCTGGGGGCGGCCCTGGTGATCCTCTGCGGTCTGTCCCTGCCCCTGTTGGGGGGCTTTACGCTGCCGGTTACAGGTTTTGCCGCCGGTCTCCTTACGGTCTTTTTCGTCATCGCCTTTTCCGCCCGGCTGGACCCAAACTTGTCCAGCAACACGATCATCCTTTTCGGTATGGTGGTTTCCCTTTTTGTAAACGCCCTGCTTACCACCCTTATGGCCCTTTTTCGGGAAGAACTAAAAACGCTGATCTTATGGCAGTTGGGAAGTTTTGCCTTAAAGGGCTGGCCTTATGTTGTCATGATGCTGCCCTTCCTTGTCCTGGGGGGCCTTGGCCTGGTCCGTTACGCACGGGAACTGGACCTGCTGAGTTTTGGGGAGGAGGAAGCCCAGACCCTGGGGCTGGAGATCCGGAGTGTCCGGCGCCGGCTTTTTCTTCTTGGCAGCCTGCTAACCGGCGCGGCGGTGGCCCTGTGCGGGGCCATTGGCTTTGTGGATCTTATCGCGCCCCATCTGGGCCGCCGTCTTATCGGGCCTAATCACCGTTTTATGCTGCCCATGTCGTTTTTTATCGGCGGCTGCCTGATGATAGCCGCGGACCTTGCCGCCAGGACCATCATTTCCCCGGCAGAACTGCCCGTGGGGGCGGTAACCGCCATCATCGGCGCGCCTTTTTTTGCCTGGGTGTACTTCGCACGGAGCCGGCGGTGAAGGGGACGACTATCAGGGTCCAGGCCCTCTGCGCCGCTTACAACGGACCGGATGTGATTAAAAACATCACCCTTGAAGCTGGACCCGGGGATTTTCTCTGTATCGTGGGGCCCAACGGATCGGGGAAAAGTACCCTGCTGCGGGCTATAGCCCGGCTTATTCCCTGCCGGGGCAGTGTTACGGTGGATGGCAGGGACACGGGCGCCCTGAAACGGGGGGAACTGGCGAAGAAGATCGCCCTCCTGGGGCAGGCTTCGCAGTTCTATTTTCCGTATACCGTGTACGAAACGGCTGCCTTGGGCCGTTATGCCTACGGGAAAGGTTTTTTACCGGGACTTGGGAAAGAGGACCGTGAGATTATCGACAAAACCCTCAGACGGCTTGAACTGGATTCCCTTGCGGACATACCAATCACCATGCTTTCCGGGGGACAGTTACAGCGGGTTTTTTTGGCCCGGACCCTGGTCCAGAATCCGGCGATTATCCTTTTAGATGAACCCACCAACCACCTGGATTTGAAATACCAGGTAGAATTATTGCGCTATCTGGGGAACTGGGCGGGGGAAGCGGGTGGTATCGTTATTGCGGTACTTCATGATCTTAATCTGGCCCGTAGTTTTGCCGGACGTATAATCCTTCTGGACGGGGGAGAGATGAAGGCAGCGGGGACTGCGGCGGATGTACTGCAATCCCCCGCCCTGGAAGCGGCCTACGGCATGGACATTTCCGCCTTTATGCGCAGTACCCTCAAACGCTGGGAATCTTTGCCTGTAAACGCTGCAAGATCCTGAAAGGCCCCTGCCTTTTTTGCTTACGCTCCACTGCTATTACTCTGGACAAGTACGCAATATTTTTTTCTTGTACTTGGCGTGCTGGACGGTTAAGTTATATACTTATTGATACGCTATATGAATGAAAAGCCCTTCCTGGTAAATATCTTTACCTCCGGAAAAAATTTTGAATCTGACGGGACAGGATCCACCATGACGGATAACAAAATACGTTATGCCCTGATGAATTTTGTCTTTATTTTTGGAGCCGTTGTTTTGGCGGCCTTTGTAGCGCAGAATGTTTTAAAAGGTTCTTATTTTGACGCCGTTGTCTGCGCCGTCATGGTTGTGGTGGCCATTACCGGTTTTTTTCTTGCCCGCTTTGTCCGCGTCCAGACTGTTGCCGCGGTTTTTACCATCGTTTCTTACGGTCTGTTCTGTTGTTTGCTGATCTGGAACGGCGATGCCCAGGGCGCAGGTTTTCTTTTTATTTATATATATCCCCTGCTGACCATTTTTTTGCTGGGTATGAAAACGGGGATCTGCCTTTCCTGTATCCAGCTTGCCGTTACTGCCGTTCAGTTTTTTGTCTCCACAGCTTCAAGGTTTAATTATCACTTTGACGTATCAATCAGGATGGCAACAGTTTACGTACTGGTGCTGTCAATTACCGTAGTTTTTGAGCGGAGCAGACAGACCAAGGACCGGCTGAACCGGCGTTTAACAATGGAACTTAAGACCCTGAATGAAAATTTGCAGCAAATGGTGGAAGAAAAATCCAGCCGACTTATCAAGCTTCATGATACCTTTGGCCGTTATCTGCCGGACAAGATAATCAAGCAGCTTCTGGAATCTCCCGACGGTCCTTCCCTGTGGGGGGAAAAACGCTACATCACCATTATGACCAGCGACATACGGGGCTTTACCCCGCTGGCGGAGCGGTATGAAAGCGAAAAAGTTGTAATGCTGCTTAACTATTATTTCAGCGTAATGGTGGAAATAATCCATGCCTTCAGCGGTACTATTATTGAATTTCTTGGGGATTCGATTCTGTGCATCTTCGGGGCCCCGCTGGAAGACGAAGGCCATGCCGATAAAGCCGCCGCCTGCGCGCTAAAAATGCAGTCTGCCATGAAAGATGTTAACGCCTGGGCCGCGGGAAACAATTTCCCCGAAATTGAAATGGGGATCGCCATAAATACCGGGGATGCAATTGTAGGGAATATCGGTTCCGACCGGGTGATGAAGTACAACGTTATCGGCAATAATGTAAATTTGAGCAGCAGAATAGAAAGCTATACCACCGGCGGACAGGTAATGCTGTCCGAGCATACATATAACGCGCTTCGTTCCCCCGTCCACGTAGTACAAAAAGTGCGGGTTAACCCCAAAGGTGTTTCCATGCCCATCATGATTATGCAGATTGACGCCATCGGCGAACCTTTTAATATCACCCTGGACAACAAAGCCGCCCCGTTGAGGAAACTGGACCCCCCGGTAGAAGTTCTGTGCTTCCGCATACGGAACAAGCACATTGAAGCACGGGGCTTCCAGGCGCTGTTGACCCATCTCTCCGCGAAAGAGGGAAAGCTGCTGCCGTCCGGCAAGACGGACACATTTACTGTTTTTGAGGAACTGCGGGTGCGTATGCTTGACCGGGAAGTCCTGGCAAAGATTACCGGCATAGAAGAACACGGCGCCATAACCCTGCGCTTTACTACGGACCCTGCCCTTAGTACATGAACCTCCGGGCGCTGTCCAGGTAGTAAATATCCTGGTCCCACTTTTCGCTGCTGATGTATTCCCTGCCTTCCCCGGTCAGAATGAGCCGTATCTTGCCAAGCATGGCGTTGAAACGCCGCACGTACTGCAGGTCTCCCCCCGGCCGCTGGTAGGGGCTGGCTGAGTAGTCCTCCTGGCTGACGTGATGGACTATCTTATCGTGGGAAAAATAGTGGCTGATCATGAAGTAATTGTGGACCTCGTGGATGACCACATAGTCGGGGTTCACGTAGATAATGGTGATGATCTGGGATTTCCAGATCGATTGTTCGGGACTCTCCTTGATAGTGTAGTCGACAAAATAGTACTCGTACTCACGAAGGTAGGAATCCGTATAGCGGTACATATCGAACCGGTCTTTTTCCCAGTCAATGACTATCGATTCCCGGTAGTACTCTTCCGCGGCAGGGAGTCCCGCAGCGGGCATAAAAAGAAGAACCGCCAGAACCCTGAACAGAGGGACAAGTTTTGCCATGCGTACACCCGGCTCTTATTTGCCGGACTCCTTTCCGGCTCCGGGCCGAAGGCAGAGGGGAAGACTGCCGCCCTTCCGGTGATTTTCCACACAAGCACAGCATTTCCCGTGGTTGACGCAGCCGGTGTTGGGACATAAACATTCTTTTACATTAGGACAGCTCATGAAGTCCTCCTTGTTCCTACGGCCCGCCATCCGGGGTTTCCGGCCACACGGACTTCTTGCAGTATAACACGGCCAGTGAAAAAAAAGAAGACTTTACAAGCGGAATCCAGGATAAACGTATAGAAATTTTTATCTTCCTGTTTTAGGCGCATTTCCAGCGCTTTGCGCTGGAAACCGGGCTTTCCGTTCCAATTCCTCGGCTTCACCTGCGGTAAAGCCTGCGGGATTTCCACTTCAATCCCTTGCGCTTTCCGTAAAACAAGCCTTTTTCTCTGCCATGACTACAGTAAGCGGACTGTATGCGATACTATGCGTTTACCCTGCAGGGTAGTCTGAGGAACCTATTGGCCGGTGAAACCCTTGATAGTCTGGGCGTCAAGGCCGGTGATTTCCCCGACCATGTCCGGCGATAATCCCCTGGCCAGGGCGTTCCTGGCAACTTCCTCACGACCCT
>JAITJW010000112.1 GCA_031278715.1 Treponema sp.
CGCTGCCACATGCGGTTCCCCTCGGGGGATACGAAACGGCATACGGAGCCCAGCCTGAGTCCCAGTTCAAAATCATCGGCCGCGTTAAAATAGGAGTACAGCTTTGCCTTGCTTTCCGCATGGGGGCTGCCGTGCCAGAAACCGGGCCTGTCGCTTTCGCCTTTCAGTATGGCATGAAAATGTTCCCGTGCCGTCATACGTTCTCCTTTATCGTACCATCAGTTATAGTACCGGTCCATGACCCCGCTTACCAGGTTTCCCCATTCCGTCAGATTACTTACGTTGTAGTTTACAGTGCTTATGTCTTTCAGAATGTATTCAAAGGGCGTACCGGTTTCCCGGCATACTTCGATAGTTTCCCGAATTTCGTTCTCGATTGCGGAGGCGTCGATCTTCCCCGCCACCAGCGCGGGGTTCGGCTTCCGGGACAGCACGTAGTCGCCCCCCATCTGTTCCGCCTGCTCCCGTACATGCGTCCAGGGGCTTGCGCTTATCTTCCGCAAATTGGGAATCTTCCGTAAGTGGGAGATAACATTGTGCAGCGGTTCGCAGCAGCCGTAATGTACAAGGCCGCAGCGGCTTATAAAGGGCAGGAGGTACTGTAGATTAAATTCGTCGTTCATGTCCGGGGAAGCGGACACAAAAAGCTGGGCCGTACTCCAGACCCAGACATCTTTGAGCCGTACCGTGCCGCCATCGTAGTCGGAGGCCGGCAGATCATTGCTCAGGGTGGGGGTACGGTTCATGCTGGGGAAGCGGTAATCCAAGAGGCCCCGGGCTTCCATCTGCTCGGACCGGGCGGTAAAGATATCGCAGAACTTCCGCATGGTTTTGTGGATAAGCTCAGGCCGGTCCAGCATATCCATAAGGCAGTTCGTTATCCCCCGCAGGCGGGTGATATAGTCCCAGGGCCGGTATTCAATGCCGTAACCCCGCAGGCGTACCGGCATAATGCCGTCCAGGATCTCCTGGGCGGCTTCGAGGTTGGCCTTGTCTTTTTCGGGGTAACTTTGAACCACCGGCAGGGTCAACAGGTCCAGTTTCTCCTCGCTGTCCAGTTGATCCTCGAAATGATGGGAGATGACGTTGTTGGCGGCATCCGTTGCGGCGGTCTGTTCTTTGATGCTCATGCCGAAACCGGAATCGCTCAAGGCTTTCCCGATGTAATAGACATCCTCCACCGCCATGTCGCCCTGAAAGTACTTCCACCGGAACAGGGTCTGCCGCATGTGGTTTTCCATGCCCCTGGCAAAGTCCCCTTCGCAACGCAGGGTGAGTTCCCCGGTTCCGTTGAGTTCGTGCCAGGGTATCTGTTCAAACCAGAGGATAGGGCGGACATCCCGCTTAAGGCCGTGAATGTCCCTGATGCGGCGTTCCCGTTCCCGGTTCACATCGTCCGCCGCTATTTCCGCGTACTGTTTGGCAAGCTCCCTGATGATTGATTTGTCATTGGAAGAAACATTCTGCGTATACATTGAACACTCCTTTTTTTCTTCACAGCCGTAGAGTTTATATATCCTTCACGTGAAACTCTCAATATCGTCAAAGCCGCTGATTGGCCACCAGTCGTCGGGCAGGTTTGACCGGACCAGTAAAGGCCGGGGGGCCGGCCAGGGCGATTTTGTCAGGCAGCACGTCTTTTCCCAGCTCCTTACCCTTCTGCGGGACATGGAACGGCTTGATCTGCTCCGGGTTACCACAAAACCCTGCTGACTGATTATGCCGGCTCCCTCCCGCCTGCCAAAACGGAGGAGGTAAACACCGCCCTTCGCATTACCCTGGCTGTGGCGTAAAAATTCCGTACCTGGCACCCTTGCCTACCTTCTTCCCATTTCTTCAAAAGCGTCTTTGTAGTACAGCACACTGTCCACCGGCGTATTCGGCGGTACGTGGTTGCTTACGGATATAAAATAGCCGGGGTACTTTTTGCCGGTGTCCATGCAGCGTTTTACCTCGGCCCGGATGTCTTCTTTCGTCCCCAAAAGCAGAACCCTGGTGTCGGCGTTGCCTGCGAAGGACACGGCCTTTCCGTATTTTTCCGCCACATAGGCCATGTCGGTTGCCGGTTCCATCATCAGGCTGTTGACGCCGGTGGCTACCACATCGTCGATAAACTCCGTGTAGTTTCCGTCGCAAGTGTACATGATCAGCTTCCCCGCCTCTTTAAGGGGCGCAAAGAGTTTCAGATAATTGGGGAAGACATAACGCCGGTACCAGTCGGGGTGGATAAAGGCCCCGGATGTCCACACCGTATCATCGTGGATCATCACCGCCGGAGAGTCGCATTTAGCCAGGGCTTTGGCGTATTGGAGCATCCAGTCGGTATACCGATTCGCCACTTCGCCGAAACCCTCCGGGTCCGTACCGGCGGCTTCCAGAAGCATGTCCCAGCCGAAAATCTCGATAAGCCCCGACATGCAGGTAACGTAGATACCCGTCATGTTAAGCACATCGGGGAAGGCGGCCTTGCGGCTTTCCCAGTGGGCGTTAAAATCGGCAACCGCCTTTTTCTCGTCTACCGTGCCGTAGAGTTCCCAGGGGTCGAATTTGAGGGCCTTTTCGGGGTCGTCGTACAGGGCCTTGCCCGCCTGCCGGAAGTCTGTGCCCCCGGCCTGATACACCGCGTGGCCCATGTCGGTACGCTTGTCCCCAAAAACCCCGCCGCCAATGAGTACCGAAAAAATGTAATCGTAGTTGAAGATCTTCACCAGTTCCCGGGAACCCTTGAGTTTGGCCTCCTCGTCTGAATCGGGCCGTACTTCAATTCCCGTAAGGCGCTTGAGTACCCCCCAGTGCTGGTACAGGGAAGGCTCGTAGTGGGGCACCCGGGGAGGCATACGCAGGTTTAACGCGTCCCATCCGTCCTGGTATGACATACTTGCTCCTTATTCCTTGAGGGACCCTATCATGATACCACGGATAAAATACTTTTGTATGAAGGGGTACAGTATCATCATGGGCGCGGCGCCCACTACCAGGATCGAATATTTGATCTGCTGCAGAAGGTTGTAGGATTCCGCCAGGCGTTCGGGGTCTATGGTCTGAACCATTTCAGGCGGTATCTGGGCAACAAAGAGAATATCCCGCAGGATCATCTGAAAGTTGAACGTATCCGGCCTGGTAAGGTACAACATGCCGCTAAAATAACTGTTCCAGCTTCCGACCACGTTGAAAAGTACCATGACGGCGATTACCGGAGTTGCCAGGGGCAGGGCAATCCTGAAGAAAAAGGCAATGTCCCCGCAACCGTCTATGTGGGCGGCATCAAGCAGGCCGGAGGGAAGGCTGTTTTGGAAATAGGAACGGATAATTATCATGTTATAACAGGAAAAACCCGCGCCGATGACCAGGGCCCAGCGGCTCCCCAGAAGGTGCAGATTCCGCATCAGCATATAGCCCGGGATCATGCCGCCGGAAAAGTACATGGTTATTATAAAAAACGCCAGGAGTATTTTTCTGCCCGGCATGTCTTTTCGGGACATAGGATAGGCCGCCAGGAAGAGCAGGGATACCGCCACCGCGGTACTCCCGGCGGCGTAAAAAATCGAATTGAAAAACCCGCTCATCAGCAGGGGATAGGTTAATAC
Source organism: Treponema sp. (assembly GCA_031278715.1). Classification (GTDB taxonomy): domain Bacteria; phylum Spirochaetota; class Spirochaetia; order Treponematales; family Breznakiellaceae; genus JAISFT01. Next base: position 3,588 of record JAITJW010000112.1, read on the forward strand.
CGTTTTATAGGGGGTAAACTGAAAATCCACGGGCCACAGGAACACTTTCCCCTGAACGATGGCGTCGGTGGAACTGAAAGAACAGGCGATGATGTACAGCATGGGGTAGGCCACCATAAGCCCCGCAGCCAGCAGGTAGCCGAAACAGACCGCGTGGAATACCCTGTCGGCAAAAGAAAGCCGTCTGAAATCCCGCAGCATCAGAACATGCCCTCCCCGGTAAGCAGGTTGGCAATTTTGTTTACCGTCAGAGTAAGGAGTACCCCTATCACATTCTGGAAAAGGCCGATAGCCGTACCAAAGGAATAATCGGGCCGGCTTGATGCCAGGCCCACCTTGTACACATAGGTAGATATAACCTCTGATGTTTCGATATTGAGGGGATTCTGCAAAAGATAGGCTTTCTCAAAGTTGGTCCCCAGGATACCGCCCATACTCAGGATAAGCATGATAACGATGATGGGCCGTATAGTCGCCAGGTCTATGTACCAGATCCGCTGCCAGAGATTGGCGCCGTCGATGACGGCGGCCTCGTGCAGATTGGGGTCCACCGCCACCAGGGACGAGATATAGATAATTGCCGAATACCCGGCGTTCTGCCATATTCCGGACCAGACATAGACATGGGGAAAAATCTCCGGTTTCCCCAGGAAGTTGATCTGTTCCAGGCCCAGGTTTTTCAAAACTGTATTGACGATGCCGATGCGCAGGGACAGTACCTGGGCAATAAAGCCCACCAGGATGACGGCGGAAAGGAAATGGGGGGCAAAGGTAACGGTCTGAACGACCTTGCTGAACCGTTTAAGGATAAAGTGGTTGATACACAGGGCCATGATGATGGGGAAGGGAAAGCCCGCGATAAGGCCGTAGATACTCAGGGTAAGGGTATTCCGCAGAATACTGTAAAAATTGGGAGAAGAAAAAAGACGCCGGAAGTGGTACAGACCGACCCAGGGGCTGCCCCAGACCCCCAGGCGGGGCTGGAAACGCTTAAAGGCCATGAGTACCCCGTACATAGGCACGTAATTGAAAACAATCACGTAAGTTACCGGGATGGCGGCAAGCAGGTAGAGACCCCGGACATTCCATACCGCGCGCCAAAGGCTGGTGCGGCGGCCTGACAACGAAAGCGCTGGTGTGTTTTGTTTCATGACCGGGGTCCTCCCTCCGCTAGTTGAGATACTTCTGAATAATGGCGGCCTTTTCCGCGCCCCCAAGCTGGTCAATTTCCCGCAGATAGGTATTCCAGTCCGTGTCGCGATCAATGTTCCTGGCGCCGGTGATGAACTCCACCCAGGATTGGCTGAGGTATGAGTTAAGGCCCACATTGATATCCGCCATGCGGGTATCATCTTCGTCGTTGTAACCGATAGGCGGAATAAAAAGTTCATCGGGCATCTTGTAAGGTACCGCTTGATTACTCGCCAGGTAGTTGTGGGCTTCGTTATAGGAAGCCGAAGCAACCATCTTGTCCAGAAGCGAGGGATCGGCGGTATTAAGCCACGTTAGAATATCTTCCACATCAACGCCCTGGAGCCCGTAACGGTACTCGTTATAAAAAGCCCCCCAGGCGCCTGAATCACTCCAGACTAAATTGGCGGGGATCTCCCCCGAGGATTTAAGCATCTTGTACCGGGCAGGCAGGCCGTTCAATCCTAATGCCCCTTCGTCAGGCCAGTCCCAGAAATCTCCCCGGGGGCCCATACCGCTGTTCAGTTCGGTCTCAAATTCCATCAAATAATCGTAAAGGCCAATGGCAATTTCGGGGTTCTTGCACTTGTCCGTAATGACCATATAGTTTGAAAGGCTCTGCCAGGGGGCGAAATTGGAAGCGTACATGACCCCGTCTTTTCCTTTCAGGGTAGGGGTGATAAAAGACTGGACCCAGCGGGGGGAATTGGTGGTCATTATGGCGTTCATCTGCTGGTGCCCGAAGGCCCCCACAATCGGGGTTTCCCGGTTGGCCAGGGCCCTGGCTTCCTCGGTAGTCATGGTAAAGGAGTCCGGGGCGATGAGTTTTTCTTTATACATATTCGCCATAAACTTAAGGGTTTCCCTGAATTCATTCAGCTTGTACTGTTCCGTAACCTTGCCGTTTACCAGGGCTATACCGCCGTCAATGTAGGGCATGTAATTTCTCGCGAAGAAAGTAATCGCGTTGGTAGTCTGCCCGGAGGCCCACATCATGGGGATTTCGTCGGTTTTGTCGCCGTTTCCGTTGGCGTCGTTGTCCCTGACCCAGCGGAGGTAGTCCACAAATTCATCGTAGGTCTCGAACATCTTGAGCTTGTTGTCCCGGACAAAGGGCATGTAGTAGGCGGTCCTGCCCGAACGGTACAGGCAGTGGAGACATTCGCTAATCCTCGGGAGCGCGTAGGTCGTCTTCCCGTCGGCGCCCTGAATCATCCGGGTAAGCAGGGGGTAGCGGCTAAGGGCTTCCCCAATGTTTTTGTAATTTTCCATGTGGTAGTCGTCCAGGGGGATAAGAATTCCCTGACTGCCGTAATAGCTCAATTCATTGATGGAAAAACTCTTGCCAAAAATGACCTCAGGATAATCCCCCGCGTTCAGCATCACGTTAAGGCGCTGTTCGGAATCGGCGTAACTCATGGCAGTAACATCGACCTTAACGCCGGTGTCGTCTGTGAGTTTTTTGGTAAAGGTATTGTTCTCGTAGCT
>JAITJW010000152.1 GCA_031278715.1 Treponema sp.
GCGGGAAACGCGGTGTCCGCCGCCTATGAGATCGGTTACATGAAGGCGCTCATCAACGCTGCCGGACATGCAAAAAGTTCCGGGAACTGAAGTTTTGGGGAAAAATTCAATACAAAGAGGTTAACGATGGAACAGGTACGTTTGGGTAATTCCGATCTGTTGGTAAGCCCCCTGACGGTGGGGTGTTGGAGCTTTGGCGGCGATAGCAAAAGCTATTGGGGTGAACAGAACCAGGCGGATGTGGACGCCCTGGTCGCCGAGGCGCTTGACCGGGGGATCAACTTTTTCGACACCGCCGTGGGTTACAACGACGGCAACAGCGAACTGTCCCTGGGCAAGGCCCTGGGAAAACGCCGGGCCGAAGCGGTGATATGCGACAAGGTGCAGATTCAGCCGGCGGACCGCCTGGGACAGCAATACGAAGACATGGTGGCCGCTGTCCTGAAACGTCTTAACACCGATTACATCGACCTCTTGATGATCCACTGGCCTACACCGGACGAACACCTGTTGCGGGCAAACCTGGAAGCCCTGCTAAGTCTCCGGCAAAAAGGGATGATCCGGGAAATCGGCGTAAGTAATTTTTCACTGAAAACCCTGGAAATAGCAAAGGAAACCGGTGTTGAGGTTATGGCAGACGAATTCGCCTTTAATCTGATCACCCGCGGGCCGGAACGCGAAGTCCTGCCCTACTGCGAAAAAAACCACATCGGCGTTCTGGCCTATATGCCCCTGATGCAGGGAGTCCTGACCGGTAAATACGAAACCGTCGCCGACATTCCCCCCATGCGCCGCCGCACGATCCACTTCGCCAAAAACGATAACCCCAACTCCGGCCACGGGGCGCCCGGAGCGGACAGCGAGATTGAAACCTTTCTCCGGGGACTGCGGGCCCTGTCGGCCGGAACCGGCCTCCCCTGCGGGACCCTGTCGGTAGCCTGGATCCGTCAGAAACCCGCGCTTGCCAGTGTTATTGTCGGCTGCCGGACGGTGGAACAACTGCGTGAGAACGCGGCGGCGGTGGAAACAAAACTTTCCCCGGAGACCCTTAAGGCCCTGGACGATCTGAGTAAACCCCTGTTCGACAAACTGGGCGATTATCTTGACATCTGGAAAAAACCCGAAGAATCGCGGATCTGGTGAAGCCTGCGTTGATACAGCGGAGCGCCTTCCCACAGCGCCCCGCTGTCAGGCCGTAACACGCTTCGGTATTACGCTATCCCTTGATGGCTCCTATCATGATCACATTTATACAGAGTCTCATTCCCAAAACTAACCGAGTTGTGGGAATGACTCTGTAATCACGGGTATTTTCGCTTAAAGCCCTCCACCCGTGCGGAGGCGGTTACCGTAAGCGGCGAACTTTCCCCCCGGACCAGGTATTGATAGCCGATGCCGGCTACCATGGCGCCGTTGTCGCCGCATAGCTCTGGAGGGGGAAAGACGCAGCGCAGATCGGGCCGGGCGGCAAGCCGTTCCCGTAAGCAGGAATTGGCCGCCACCCCGCCGCCGGCCACAATGGTGCGGAGTCCGGTATCGCCGGCGGCCCTGAAAAGACTGCGGAGCAGGATCTCTACCGCCGTACGCTGGAACGACGCGGCAATGTCTGCCCCCTCGTCTTTTTTTACCTCAGCGCCTGCGCCCCCCGCCGGACCGGGAACATCTTCCTGCCGAAAAAGGGGCTCCCTGCCGCCGGCACGGCGAAACTGTTCCAACTGGTTTATAACCGCGGTTTTAAGTCCCGAATAGGATACGTCATAGGGATGCTGCCCCTTGTGCAGATTTGGCAGGGGAAAGTTAAAAGCTTCCGGATCCCCGTTCCGGGCCAGCCGGTCGATTGCCGCCCCTCCCGGGTATCCAAAGCCGTAGTATTTGGAAACCTTGTCAAAGGCTTCCCCCACTGCATCGTCAATCGTGGTCCCCAGCACGGCAATATCGTCAAAATCATCCACCCGGCAGATCAGGCTGTGCCCCCCGGAAACCAGAAGCCCCAGAAAGGGGTAAGGGACCGGGGGCTCCGCCCACCCTTCCGGGGGCTCCGCCTGGGGGCAGGGCGCCGCTTCCGGCGCTTTTTCAAGCCGGGAAGCGTAGAGATGGGCCAGCATGTGGTTCACCGCAATAAAGGGGAGGTTCCGGGCCCAGGCAAAGGCCTTGGCAAAGCTAAGGCCCACCAACAGAGACCCCAATAGGCCCGGCCGGGAAGTGGCGGCGACTCCGTCAATGTCCCCCGGTCCCAGGCCCGCTCCGTCCAGGGCCTGTTTTACCACTGCATAAATCCATTCGGTATGTTTGCGGCTTGCCAGTTCCGGAACCACGCCCTTATAAAGGGCATGGATGGGTATTTGGGTACTTACAACATTGGAAAGTATCGTTCTGCCGTCTTCCACCACCGCAGCGGCACATTCGTCGCAGGAGGATTCTATACCTAAAACTTTCATGTCCCCTAGGAAAACCCTGCCGGCCCTTATATACCCGTAACAAAACCCGGAACTTACATTATTCCACCGCAAACACAGTCCCGCAGTTCCTCGGCGTGGTTTCTGATCTTCTTCAGGGCCTTGATCTCGATCTGACGAACTGTTTCCGGGGAAATCCCCAGCTTGTTCCCGATGGTTTTCAGGGTATGATCTTTACAGCCGTTAAGCTGGTACCGGTACATCAGTATCCTCTTTTCCTTGTCTTTGAGCATGCCCAAAAAACGGATCGTATCGGCACGGGCGCTCTTGCGTAAAAAAGCCTGTTCAGGATTGTACGTATAATCTTCGTGCAGGTCCTCAATGGCCACCGATTCATCGGGTCCGGCGTCCATTTCCAGGGAAATGATCCCATCGCCGGCTTTGATGATCCGGTCCACCTCTTCCACCGGGAGCCCCAGATAGTCGGCGATTTCCCCGGGGCTGGGCTGGTGCATAAGACTCTGGCTAAGAGACTGATAAGCCTTCCGTATTCTATAGAGCAGTACCTCTTTACGGTGAGGCAGGCGGATAACCCGCTGTTTGTTGGAGATATAACGGGAAATAGCCTGGCGGATCCACCAGCTTGCATAGGTGGAAAAGCGGATATTCTTGGTGTAATCGTATTTTTCCGCTGCCCGGATAAGTCCCAGGTTCCCTTCCTGAATAAGATCCATAAGCGGAACACCGCTGGCCACATAAGTACGGGCAATTTTAATAACCAATCGCAGATTGGCCTCGATAAGTCTGCGGCGGGCATCTTCATCACCCTGCTGAATCCGCTTTGACAGTTCCAGAGCCTCTTCAAAACTCAACAAAGGGAACGCCTTGATCTGATTGAAATAGGTCTGCAGAACACTGAGTTCCTGAGTATCTTCCCCGTCATGTTTTACGCTAACCATAATCGCCTCCGGACGAGTTCTTCAACGGGTCCAGTATAATATAGCAATTTCCGTGCCAATCTGGACCAATTGCCCACGGAATCTCGTAACTCCTTATATTATAAGGAGTTACATGCACCGGAAATTTCATCCTCGTTAAGGGCGGCGTCTGATTGTATAAATTTTTATACGTTCAGGCCATTTTTCGTATGGAAAACATAACATGACTGTGCTATAGTAGGGAAGTGGTTGGCGGCTATGGTATGATTGAATATGTAGTTCCGGGGAACATTGACGACCGGGTAGTAGCACGGGCTGTTAAGCTGCTCAACAATGGGGGTCTTCTGGCGCTGCCCACCGATACAAGCTGGGCTTTAACCTGTTCCCTCGGTTCAAGGGCAGGGATAAAACAACTCAAGTCCCTTTCAGGGGAACGGGATGAGCGGCATTTTACCCTGTTGTGCGCGGATATTTCCCAGTTTGGAGAACTTTGCAGCATGGACAACACCCGTTTCCGGCTTATCAAGCGATTGTCTCCGGGGCCCTATACCTTCATCCTTAAAACCCTTCCGGGTACGGAAAAGAGCCTTGACATACGCCGCCGGGAGGTGGGGATCCGTATTCCCAATCATCCCATACCGCTGACCCTCATCAAGACCCTGGCGTCCCCCCTGTATTCGATAACCGCAAAACGCGGCATGGCGGAGTCCGGCGGGGACGGGGCTGAATCGAGACTGATCATTCCGGAAGAAGATCTTTTTGAGGCGGATTGGGAACTTGAATCTATCGGCGGCCTGGATATGATCATCTCCGGAGACGAAACTCAAACCCGTATTTTCTCGACCATTCTGGATATTACGGAAGACGAAGTACGGGTTATTCGGCAGGGGGCAGGAAAATGGCCGGTGTAAAAAATCCCTGGGCACGGGTGGTATTCCGCCGCCGGTTTTTTGTGGCGGGCGCGCTGCTGCTTCAGATCGGATTCCTGGTGTTTCTGATTGCCGGTTCCGGTATCCTGTTTCACTACTTTAACTGGGCCCTTAGAATATTAAGTATTATAGTATGCGTATACATCCTCAATAAAGTTGAAAAACCCGCCTTCAAACTAACCTGGATTTTCCTCATCCTGCTGTTCCCCATCTTCGGCGGTATCCTGTATATCATCTTCCTCTTCCACTCCAATCCCCGGAAGCTCCGCCGTTATTCAGAACGGGTAAAACACCGGAGCGAAGAGTATTTCTATCTTTCCGGTGATAAGCTTCCCTCCCTGCTGACGGAGGCCCCGGACTTTCTTCCCCAGGTCCGCTACCTCCAGAAATACGCCGGATTCCCGATCTATAAGCATACCCAGGCGGAATACCTGCCTTCCGGGGAGGCTTTTTACAAAAAAGTCCTGGAAGAACTGGAAACGGCGGAACATTACATTTTTCTGGAATTTTTTATCCTCAGAGAGGGACAGATGCTGGACTCCATCCTGGCTGTTTTGGAACGCAAGGCCCGGTCCGGCCTTGACATACGGCTTATCTACGATGACCTTGGGTGCTTTATGTCCCTGCCCCCCAATTTTATCGAACAAATGGAACGCAGGGGGATCAAGTGCATCGTGTTTAACACCTTCAGGCCCATACTCTCTTCCCTGCAAAACAACCGGGACCACCGCAAGCTTATCTGTATTGACGGGAAAACAGCCTTTACCGGTGGCATTAACCTTGCGGACGAATATATCAACATCATAGAACGTTTTGGACACTGGAAAGACGCTGCAATTGTACTGCGGGGAGAAGCGGCATGGTCCCTTACCCTTATCTTCCTCCAAATGTGGAACATGGAACCCTGGCGGAACGAAAATTATCCGGCCCTGTACCCCTGGAAAGACGGCTGCCCAATAGAATCCGACGGTTTTGTCCAGCCCTACGCGGATAGCCCTATCGACAATGAAAACGTGGGAGAACACGTGTACATTCAGATTATCAATAATGCAAGAAATTATGTGTATATCAATACTCCTTACCTTGTAGTGGACGATAACCTTATTTCCGCCCTTACGCTGGCGGCAAAGAGCGGAGTGGATGTGCGGATTATTACACCCCACCGCTGGGACAAAAAAATTGTAGCCATTACGTCCCGTTCGTATTACCGGCAGCTTATCAGTGCGGGAGTCAAGGTCTACGAGTATACCAACGGTTTTAACCACTCCAAGACCTTTGTATCCGATGACCGGGTAGCCACGGTAGGTACCACCAACCTGGATTTCCGCAGCTTGTACCTCCACTTTGAATGTGGGGTGGTTTTATACAACAACCGGAGCATAGGGGCGGTTAAAGAGGACTTCCTTAACACCCTGCCCCTTTGCCACGAAATTACGCCGGTTGACTGCGCCCGCAACATATTCCAGCGGGTCATTCCCGATGTGCTGCGGCTCTTCGCCCCCCTGATGTAACCAAGGGCCTTGGCCCGGACCTGTCGTGTGTACACCACACGTCGTGTACACACGTCGTGCAGGTATCGCGTGAGCGCGTTTGACGATACCGGCCAATCGTGTATACTTAACGTATGGATTCGATATGCCTGTACAATGGCACGGTGATGACCGGCTTTGCCGTCATGGAACACTGCGCCGTGCTTGTGGAAAACGGACTTGTGGCGGATGTTTTTTCCCGGCGCCGTTTCGATCAAAAGCAATTCGGCGCGGGGACCAGAATTGTTGATGTAGCTGAAAGTTACATTGCCCCGGGTTTTATCGACACCCATATTCACGGTATTGGAGGTTATGGCACGGACGATGCCTTCATCTCGCAGGACAGGGGCACCGATTCCGCCATCGAGATGTCCCGGATTCTTGCAAATTACGGGGTTACGTCTTTTCATCCGACCCTCTACCCCTCGGATCCTGAAACCCTTTTCAACGCGATAAAAGCCGTAACCTGCGCCATGGGAAAAGAGCAGGGGGCGCGGATCATGGGACTTCACCTGGAAGGACCTTTTATTTCCCCCAACCGTCTTGGCGTACAACGGCCGGAAACGGTAAGTCTTGTGGATATGCCCCTGATGGAACAGCTTTGGGAGGCGTCAAACGGGCATATCATCAACATGACGGTGGCGCCTGAACTGAAAGGCATGAGGGAACTGGCCCTTTACTGCATTAAAAAAGGGATTGTCCTGCAGGCGGGACATACCGACGCCAACTACGAAAACATGGTCGAGGGCATGCAGGCGGGAATTCTCCATTCGACCCACCTGTTCAACGCCATGAGCAAGCTGGATCAGCGGAACCCCAACGCCGTAGGGGCCATTCTGATACACCCGGAAATATCCTGCGAAATAATCGCCGACGGCCGCCACGTACACCCGGATCTTTTCAAACTCCTCCTCAGGGACAAGCCGGCAGACAAGATCATCCTGGTTACCGACGCCTTAAAACCTACCGAACAGGAAAAAGGCCCGTTCTTCGCCAACGGGGAGGAAGTGATCTTCCACGATGGGGTGTTTCACCGGAAAATTGACGATATTATCGCAGGTTCTTCGCTGACCATTATCCGGGGTATACAGAACCTGGTAAAATACGGCTTTACCCTGGAGGAAGCGGTAAAAGCCGCCACGTTTAACCCGGCCAACGTGATGCGTTACCATCACAAAGGGGCCATTATCCCCGGACACGACGCGGATATTACGGTATTCGACAAGGATTTCAATATCCGGGCCGTTTTGATAGGCGGCCGCTTCATAAAGAACGACTTTTAATCTGCCTGTTCTCCCGCGGTCCTGCCAGGGAATATTGCACAAATACCAGATACATGATAGACTGATTTTGCTTGAAGGCCGTTGGTTTTTGGCAGGAGTATTACCAGCATGGCAAAACAAATACTGGTTGTGGATGACAATCTGGCAAGTCTCAAGCAAATCGGCGCCCAGCTCACTTCCCATTATGAAGTTTCCCTTGCCAAATCGGGATCTATGGCTTTGCAGATCTGCCGGCAGGAAAGGCCCGATCTTATCCTTTTGGATATTGAGATGCCGGATATGGACGGCTTTGAGACCATCGGCAGGCTTAAGGCGGACCCGGAATTCAATCCCATACCTGTCATTTTTCTTACGGGCAACCGTGACACGGCCAGCGAGATTAGGGCCCTTGAATCGGGGGCTATGGATTTTATTACCAAGCCGGTCAATAAGGATATTCTCTTTCACCGGCTGGAACTGCACCTGCAGTTTGCCGCCTATCAGAGTTCCCTGGAAAACACGGTAAAAGAGCTGGAAACCAGTATTGTTACCTCATTCGCGGAACTGGTGGAATGTAAGGACGATAACGCGGGGATCCACGTACTGCGGACCGGCAAATATGTGGAGATTCTGGGCCGGGAGCTGCTGGCAGCCGGTACCTTTGGCGATGAGCTTAATGAGACCGATATGGATATGATTGTCCGGGCCGCTCCGTTCCACGATGTCGGTAAAATCGGCATCAGCGATACGCTGCTTCTCAAGAAAGGGGCCCTTACGCCCGATGAGTACGCCGAGGTAAAAAAACACACCCTTATTGGGGCGCATTTTCTTGAGGCGATCTACAAACGTACCCCGGAACAGCACTACCTCAAATTTGCCAGGCTTATCGCCGAAAGCCACCATGAAAAGTACGATGGTACGGGTTACCCCTACGGGCTTGCCGGGGATGACATTCCCCTGTGCGCGCGGATCATGGCGGTAGCCAATGTCTATGACGGCTGTATAACCGACAGGGTTTACCGCAGGGCCCTGAGTCACGAGGACGCCTTCCAGGTTATTCTTGATGGAAAAGGCGTCTGGTTTGACCCCCGGATCGTGGATGCGTTTGCCTCTGTGCGGAACAAATTCGCCTCTCTTACCGTTTCTGTGGAGTCGCTGGTAAAAATTCAGGGGAGAGATTTGCGGAATGGATGAACGGCCCCCCTGCAAAATACTGGTGGTTGACGATAATCTGTCAAGCCTCAAGCAGATTGGCGCTCAACTGGGGGAAAACTACGAGGTCTCCCTTGCCAAATCGGGTTCCCTGGCGCTGCAGATCTGCATGCAGGAAAAGCCTGACCTTATCCTCCTTGATATTGAAATGCCCGGGATGGACGGCTTTGAGACTCTGAAACGGCTCAGGCTGAACCACTATCTGGGAAGTATTCCGGTTATTTTTCTTACCGGCAATCACGATACTGAAATAGAGGTCCGGGGACTGCAGTCCGGGGCACGGGACTTTATCACCAAGCCCGTTGAAAAAAGTATTCTGCTGCACCGCATAGAACTGCATCTGCGTTTTTCATCCTATCAGGCCCAGCTTGAAAATACCGTGGCAAAAATGTCGGACAGTGTGGCCCTGGCCTTTGCGGAGCTTATTGAGTGCAGGGATGAAAACACCGGGGGACATGTGGCCCGGACCAGCAGATACGTGGGGATATTGGGCCGCAAGCTCATGGACATGGGGCTTTTTACCGATGAGCTTACCTCAACGGATCTGGTCATGATGGTCAGGGCCGCCCCCTTCCACGACATTGGGAAGATCGCCATCAGCGACAAGATACTCCTTAAACCTGAGCGGCTGGACGACGAGGAATTTGCCGTCATGAAACAGCACACCATTATTGGCGAAGAAATACTGAAGAACATGCTGGCCCGTACTCCTACCCAGCAGTACCTTCAGTACGCAAGGCTTATTGCTGCCTCCCATCATGAACGGTACGACGGAAAGGGTTACCCCCGCCACCTTGCCGGGGACCAGATACCCCTGTCCGGACGGATCATGGCGGTGGCGGATGTGTACGACGCCCTGGTGGATGACCGGGTATACCGCCGGGGCATGAGCCACGCCGAGGCCTGCCGTATCATCATAGATGGGAGGGGAACGGTTTTTGACGAAAGGATTATAGACGCTTTCGAGGCCATCAATGAAGATTTGGCCAAAGCTGCAAACAAGAATAGGATGGAGGCTGGAACATGATCAAGATGATCAACGCTTTTACGGAAGAAATCGATGATATGGAAGCGGCCGTATCGGAGATACTGGAACAATTGGACTCGGACAGTAAGCTGCTGGCAAACTCGGTAGGAATTGTCCACTGTTACAGCGAGTTTCTGGAAAACGGGACTGTGAAGGCTCTTTCCGAAAAACTCCCCTTTGACCTGGTGGGTACTACCACCATGAGCCTTTCAGTACCGTCTTTTATCAGCGACATTGGCCTTAGCCTGACGGTGCTGACCAGCGATTCAGTCAAATTTATAAGCGGTGTTTCGCCGCCCATTACCGGTTCGGTTGACGGCCCCTTAACGGAACTCTACAACAGGATCGCCGCTGCCGGAAAACCTTCTCTGCTTATGCCGTTTATCCCCTTTATGATAACTGTGGGAGGGGATGAATTCATCGGAAAGATCGATTCCCTTTCAGGGGGCATCCCCGCCTTTGGGACCCTGGCTATCTCCAACGAACCGGACTACAGTAAATCATACGCGATTTATAATGGTCAGAGCTACACGGCGTCCCTGGTTCTTTTGTCGCTTGTAGGCGACACCGATCCGCTCTTCCTCAGCGTTTCGGTAAGTGAGGAAAACATTCTAAAACAGAAGGCGGTGATCACCGGAATAGACCGTAATATTTTGTACACCGTAAATAACATGCCCGCGGTTGCCTATCTGGAATCTATCGGTCTGGTAAAAGCCGGTGATATTGGGGCCCTTGCTTCTATGCCTATTATCATTCAACTGGAAGACGGGTCCATTTTGGTCAGGGCCGCTATAAGCGCCTCCGAAGGCGGGGGAGTTATTCTCTGCGGCGCCGCTCCGGTAAATACCACCCTGGCCCTGGCGCCCATGAGTCAGGAAGACGTGATTACCTCTACAGCCGGCAAGGTACAGGAAGCCCTGGAGAAAGCCGGGGGGCGGGGCATACTGATGTACTCCTGTGCGGGCCGGAACTGGGCCCTGGGCGTACAGTCCATGGCGGAACATGAAAAGGTACGGGATAGTATCGGCAGCCAGGCGCCCTATCATTTTGTGTATTCCGGGGGTGAAATATTTCCTTCGTTTCTTGATAACGGCAAAGTAGTAAACCACTTACAAAACGATTCGCTAATCATTTGTATTTTGTAAGAGGAAGCTAATGACAGAAGAAGAACTAGCGGCCCTGCAGAAGGAAAAGGCGGATCTGCAGATTCAGGTAAAAAAGCTCAGCCGGCAGGTAACAATGCAGCAAAACGTCATGTACCGTTTTGAGAAAATGTCTACCACCCGGGACCAACTGGCCATAAAGCTGAAAGAGGAACAGACCAAGCAGGAAAAATTCATGAATATGATGCTGGCAAACAGTTCCAACATCATCATACTGCTGGACGGGGAGAAACGATTTGCCTATTGTACGGACACCTTCTTAAGAATAGCAGGAATTCAGAATTTCGGCCTTATCGACGGACTTCACTTTTCCGAAGTTTTTGAGCGGTTCCACGACGATACTTTTTCAGAACACGCCAGAAACTACATCGGCCGCGCCATGACAGAACATCGGACCATCGAATCACGAGAAACACTGGACATTACCGGCAGCGGCGAATTCAGAATCTACACCACCAACACCACCGCCATGCGGGACAAATCCGGCAGAGTGGAGGGCGTCATGATCCTCTTCCACGATGTTACCGAGACCCAGCAGGCCAAAGAAGCGGCGGAGAGGGCTTCAAAGGCGAAAAGCGCCTTCCTGGCGACGATGAGCCACGAGATTCGTACCCCGCTTAACGCCATTATCGGCCTTTCGGAGATACAACTGCAAAACGATCTGCCCGAAGCTGCCCACACCGATCTGGAAAAGATATACAATTCAGGTTCCACACTTCTGGGGATCATCAACGACATTCTGGATATTTCCAAAATAGAGGCAGGCAACTTCGAGCTTATTCCGGAGAACTACGACACCCCCAGTCTTATCAACGACACGGTGCAGCTCAACATTGTGCGTATCGGTTCCAAGGCCATTACCTTCAGACTCAATGTTGACGATACCCTGCCCTCCCGGCTTTTCGGCGATGAACTGCGGGTAAAACAGGTGTTGAACAACATCCTCTCCAACGCCTTTAAGTACACCAAAGCGGGGGTAGTTACCCTCAAGGTCCGCTGGGAAAAACAGGGCGACGATGCAGTGGTGATCTTTGCCGTAAGCGACACCGGACAGGGGATCAGGCAGGAGGATATAGGCAAGCTCTTTTCGGAGTACAGCCAGCTTGATACCCGTGCCAACCGGAAAATTGAGGGTACGGGCCTTGGGCTCTCCATTACCAGGCAGCTCGTGGAAATGATGAACGGGACCATTGGGGTAGAAAGTGAATACGGCTGGGGCAGTACGTTTACCGTGTGCATCCGCCAAAAGATCGTTGACGAAAAGCCCATCGGAAAAGAAGTGGCGGAAAACCTTATGTCGTTCCGGCTTATCGAAACCCGGCGCAACCGGAGTAAAAACCTGATCCGGGCACGTATGCCCTACGGAAAAGTGCTGGTGGTGGACGATGTTGCCACCAACCTGGATGTGGCCAAGGGGCTGATGTTACCCTACGGGCTTACCATAGACTGCGTGTTAAGCGGACCGGAAGCAATAGAAAAAGTGCGTAAACAAGAAGTAACATACGATGCGATATTCATGGACCACATGATGCCCGGTATGGACGGCATTGAGGCTGCCCGGATCATCCGCAGTGAAATCGGCACAGAGTACGCCAAAAACGTACCTATCATCGCCCTTACCGCCAACGCGCTGGCGGGAAACGAGGATATGTTCCTCTCATCGGGATTTAACGCGTTTATTGCAAAACCCATTGATATTATGCGGCTGGATGTGATCCTCAACCAGTGGGTACGGGACAAGCAGACGGAGGAGACTCTTTGGAAGGCCGAGCAGGAGTTCAAAGAACCCGGGACAGTGGCAGCAACAGGCGGGGTACTTGACAGCGTGAGGCTGGAAGGCATGGACATTGCGGCAGGGCTGAAACGGTACGGAACCGAAGAAATATACCTGCGGATTCTCCAATCGTACCTGACCCATACACCGGAACTGCTGAAAAAACTCCGCTGTCTGTCACGGGAAACCCTGCCGCACTACGCCATAACGGTACATGGGCTCAAGGGTGCAAGCTACGGCATCTGCGCCGAAAAAATCGGTAAAGAAGCGGAGGATCTTGAGCTTGCCGCCAAAGCCGGCGATTACGAAAAGGTACAGTCAAAAAACGCCACCTTCATATTGAAGGTTGAAACAAGCCTTAAGGACCTGGGGGAGCTGCTTAAATCCGCGGCAGGGAACAGTTCCCCAAAAAAGAAAACCGCCGCCCCCGACACAAGCCTGCTTGAAAAGCTGCTCGACGCCAGTAAGCGCTTCAAGCCCGCCATCATGGAAACAACTATGACGGAACTTGAAAGCTATGAATATGAATCGGGTGGAGACCTTATTTCCTGGCTCCGTGAACAAATTGACAACCTGGAATACGACGCCGTGCGGGAAAAGCTGGAATCCCTTTAACCTGAACCGGCAGCCCAGCGCAAGCGGGGAAGTTCCCCCAGGGTGCTGGGCGCCCCAATAGCCCCGGCAAACGCCCTCCTGCCCAGGCTTCCGGCAAGAGGACCGGCCTGGGACAGTACCCCCCGGCCAAACACGTAGGCGTCGCCCTTCCAGGCGCTTAAAAGAGCCCGTGCCCCGGCAATCAGGTTATCCATAACGTGAAACTTCCGGAAATTGAAGTTTAGTCCTTCACCGGCAAATTCTTCGCAATGGCCTGAAGCAGGGTCCCGGTCGGATCACACTTGTGTTCCCAGTAAAAAATACCCCCATAGCCCTGGTCCTTGATATACGCGCACTTATGGCCCAGCGATTCTTCATCGTCATAACTTAAAAAAGTAGAACCGTTAAACAGGAAAGGCGCCTTGGCCTCGTCGTCCCAGTACCGGACATAACCGTTCTTGTTGATATACTCGTTTGCCAGAATACCGTAATCGGGCCCGTAACCGCCGCCGGTTTTGGAAATCTGCAAAAAACCGTGATTCCGGTTCTGGATGTTTTCCCATTTTCGCGAATAAAAGGCCGCCCCCATAAGAAGCTGTTTTTTAGGAACCCCGGCATGGTGGAACAGCCGCAGCGCCTGGTCGCAACTGTTCCTGAACACGTCTCCGGTTGAAGAATAAAGCTGGGTATGGTGCCCCGCCAGGGCGTGGAAGCCGCACTTTAAGTCGTAGGTCATCAGGCAGATATGATCCAGAACTTTTACCAGTTCCGGCAGTTCCACACTTTCCACATAGTACAGGTCCGCCCCGGCGGCAATCGACAGCAGGCGGCCCGGGCCCAGGGTATCCACCGCCTTTCTGACCTCGTTACAGAAAAGAGTAAAGTTACGTTTATCCGCAATGGTACTGTCCACCCCGTTGGAGGGAACGCAGGGGTATTCCCAGTCAAAATCAACCCCGTCAAATCCGTAAACGGTGATAAGCTTTTTACAGGACTCCCCCACGGCCTCCCGCAGCGCGGGACTGGCGGCGCAGAGGGTAAAGGCCTCCGGTTCCTGGGGCACTACCGAGGCCACCAGGCGGATATTCCGGTTCCACCGGCGAATATCCTGAAACTGGGACAGAATATCCAGCTGATCCGCGTCTATGGTCCCGTTTTTTCTGAGACGCGCGAAGGCTACGTTGATATGGGTAAGTTTTTGTACTTCCCCCTCGCTGAGTTTGGTCGAACCGTTTACATAGGCTAAAATTTTCATGTTTTCCGAACCTCCATTCGGGGGGGCATCGCCTCGCTATAAAATATTTGTCAGTTTTTCCTGCAGGGCATGAATATCAATGTCCCTGACGTTTGTCTTTTGATTCTTTGCCAATTGCGTTCCGGCCGAACCGGCTGCCTCCCCCAGCGCGATACAGCAGGCAATACTCCGGGCAGCTGACAGGGCCGGATGAGCGGCACTGAAACAGCGGCCCGCCACAAAGAGGTTGTCAAAATCACGGACAATAATGCTGCGATAGGGAATGTGGTAATACTCATCCTTACCCAAATGGCTCCCCTTAAGCCCGGAACCTGTGGAGGAGTGTATCTCTATACCGCCGCTGTTGGAAACCACTGCGTCCCCGTAACGGGTGTCGCCGGAAACATCGTTTTCAGAGAACACATAATCCCCCACTACCCGGCGGGATTCCCGTATGCCCAGCATACTCCCCGTATCCATGATAATCGAATTTTCAAAACCGGGCAGAAACGTTTTCATGAAGCGGAAGATGGTTTCAACCTGACGGCGGCCGTTTACCAGGGCGTTGCTTAACTCTGCGGCGTCGTTACCATGAAAGCCCAGAATACGCGTGGAATTTACCAGGATAACCCCGCTCTGCGGCTGGTTCAAAAAGATAAGCCCCCGTGTGGTAAGAACCTTCCGTTCCCATTCGCTGAACATCTGGGGGTTCTCCTCGATCCGCCGCCTGACAAGGGGCATGTAGTTGGCGAAGAAAACATAGCGATCCGAATGGTACAGTTCCCGCGCCTCCTGCGGGCTGTGGCGGGCATGGTCGGATTGGTAGGTCTCCTCGTCTTCCTGGCAGGAGTCGAGAAATTTATTCATGTCCACATGGGCAACGCGAAACAGCAGGCTGGGAGCGGAGCCAAGCCCCCCTTCCTCGTCGCCAAGCATGTAGGCGGCCCCCGCCAGGAAACTCATCTGGCCGTCGCCGGTACAGTCCACAAAGTACTTTGCCCGGATAGCCTCAAATCCATTAAGGCCGCTGACGATCACGGCATTGATCCGCCGGGCCTCTTTTACCACCTGGACAATCGTCATGCCAAAGCGGACATCCACCCCCGCCTCGTCAATCAGCATCTTGTCCAACAGGAGTTTGGTAAGTTCAGGGTCCACAGGCACTTCGGGACGGCTTTGAATAAAAGAGGTTCCCTGATACCGGTCCAGCCGTTCCAGAAGCTCCGCTGCAATTCCCCGGTTCCGGTGGGAGATGGCAATCTTGCTCACCAGGCCGCTTGTCATCGTACCCCCCAGGCAGAACATCCGCTCAACAAGGACAACCCGCGCCCCTTCCCGGCTGGCGGCAATGGCGGCGCCGATACCCGCCGGACCGCCCCCGGCAATCACAATATCGGCCCCGGCGATTACCGGTATTTTCTGCTCCTGAATCAGCACATAATCAAACATGTATCCTCCAAAGGACGACTGTACACCGCAATATTCCAAGTATTGCCCCGCCGCCGGCATTTGTCAATTACGCCGGTAACAGGGCCGGTAAAGCAGTATTCCTGCCGGCGGGTTTCCGGTATTTCCGCCTCTACCCCTGACCATTGCGGCAGGGCCTGTTGACAGAGGACCGGGTCTCCTGGTACCGTACTTACGTGTACCGTTCCGTCGGTACCCCGGCGGCGTAGCTCAGTTGGTAGAGCATGCGGCTCATATCCGCAGTGTCATAGGTTCAATCCCTATCGCCGCTAAGAGTTTGTTGTGTTTCGTGCCCAAACATACGACAGACTGCCGGAAACAGGAAATAAGTTTGCTTCAAAGCCTGAAAAGGGCAGAGTACCCTTAAACCCCGCGGGCGGGGGATATTTGGGTTATAGTTTCAAAACAGGGAGTAAAACTATGGCGGATAGCCTGAACCTGGATGACTATATCAGGAAAATTCCGGATTTTCCAAAGAAGGGGATACTCTTTTACGATATCACCAGCGTTCTGGGCAGGCCGGAGGCGTTCCGTTACTGCGTTAGAACTATGGTGGATCGTTACCGGGACCGGGGCATTGACGCGATTGCCGCAATTGAGGCCCGTGGTTTTCTCTTTGCCGCCCCTTTCGCCGAACATCTGGGTATCCCCCTCATTTTGATCCGCAAAAAAGGCAAACTTCCCGGACAGACCCTGTCAAAGAAATACCAGCTTGAATACGGCGTGGCGGAGATCGAAGCTCACACCGGGGACGTAAAGTCCGGTTCCAGGGTCCTCCTTACCGACGACCTGGTGGCTACCGGCGGTACCCTGCGGGCCGCCCGTGATCTCCTTATCGAATGTGGCGCCACCGTCCCTGAAATTTTCGGCGTTATCGGCCTTCCCTTCCTCAATTACGAAGCGACCCTTGCCCCCACACCTGTTCATACCCTTATCCAATACCACGGCGAATAAAGGGGGCGGTTACAACCGGGAAAACGGGCGGCGCTGTTCCTGCCCGTCATGGCGCAGGGGGAAACGCCGGCCCCCAGTTTTGCCGGCCTTACGATAGTTCGCAACAGTGGAGATTCTTTCCGGTTTTCATTATAGTTTGAAAGAGGCGCCCTGGAGCTGGTAATGCCGCTGTATGTGAAGGAGACAATCATGCTGGAAGCCCTAAAGAAAGACTCTCTATGGAAAGGCCGCAAGGGGCCGGTGGTCCTGGTAATCATGGATGGTGTAGGGTATGGAAAATACAAAGAGGGAGACGCGGTGGCGGACTCCAAAATGTTCAATCTGGAAAAGATCAAGGCGGTAAGCCCCCATACAAAGCTTAAGGCCCACGGTAAGGCGGTGGGGCTTCCTTCGGATGAGGACATGGGGAACAGCGAAGTCGGCCACAACGCTATGGGTTGCGGCCGGGTCTTTAACCAGGGGGCGGCGCTGGTCTCCGCCTCTATTTCAGGCGGGGCCATGTTCGAGGGCCGGGCCTGGAAGGAAGTAATCGGTGGCCTTACCGGTTCCGGGAAAGGCGGTTCCGGCGGGGCCGCTCCCGCCGGGACTTTGCATTTTATCGGCCTTTTTTCCGACGGGAATGTTCACAGCCACCTGGATCACCTGAAGGCCATGATCGTCCGGGCAAAGCAGGACGGTGTAAAAAAGGTCCGGGTCCACGTACTGTTCGACGGCCGGGACGTAGGGGAAACGAGCGCCTTGGAGTATCTGGACCCCTTTGAAGTCTTTCTGAAAGAACAGAACGGCCCGGACTTTGACGCGCGGATCGCCTCCGGCGGGGGGCGCATGTGGATTACGATGGACCGTTACGGCGCGGACTGGGGCATGGTAGAACGGGGCTGGAAAACCCACGTGTTGGGGGAGGCCCGGCAGTTTTCCGATGCACGGGACGCGGTGGAGACTTACCGCCGGGAGATTCCGGGGATCATCGACCAGGACCTGAAAGAATTTGTAGTAGTCGAAAATGGCGCTGACGGCAGGCCCGTCCCCATCGGCACGATTGAGGACGGGGATTCGGTGGTGTACGTTAACTTCCGGGGGGACCGGGCCCTGGAGATTACCGCGGCCTTTGAGGAAGACGATTTTACCCGCTTTGACCGGGTACGGAGGCCCAAAGTCTGCTATGCGGGGATGATGGAATACGACGGAGACCTCCACGTGCCCCGCCGCTACCTGGTAAGCCCACCCTCTATCGACCGGACCCTGGGGGAATATCTGGCGGCCACAGGGGTCCGTACTCTGGCAATTTCCGAAACCCAAAAATACGGCCACGTTACCTACTTCTTCAACGGAAACCGGACCGGCAAGTTCGACGACAAACTGGAAACCTATGTGGAGATCAAAAGCGATACGGTACCCTTTGAACAGCGGCCCTGGATGAAGTGCGCGGAGATCACCGACAACGTGATCGAAGCCATTGGTTCAGGAAATTACGACTTTATCCGGCTTAACTACCCCAACGGCGACATGGTGGGCCATACGGGGGTGTACCAGGCGGTGGTCTGTTCAATGGAGGCTATGGACATCCAGCTTGGCAGGCTCCGCAAGGCCGTGGATAAGGCCGGGGGGATCATGGTGGTTACCGCGGACCACGGCAACAGCGACGACATGTACGAGCACGACAAAAAGACCGGGGCCGTAACGCTGAAAAAAGACGGCAGCCCCAAGGCCAAGACCAGCCACAGCCTGAACCCCGTGCCCTGTGTCATCTATGACCCCGCCTGGCAGGGCGAATACCCTGCCACCCCCGGCGAAGGATCCCTGAACGGGGGCCTGGGGATCAGTTCCATTGCCGCCACCTGCGCGAGGCTCCTGGGCTATCTGCCGCCCGAAGGCTATGACCAGGCGGTAATCAAATGAGCGATCAGAGCAATGAACAAATACAGACAAACGAAACGGACATCATCCTCCACATATCGGAGAATGGCGACGATTCAAACGATGGAAGCCGTGAAAACCCCCTGTGGAGCGTAGCCAAGGCGCTGGACAAGGTACGCTGGAAATCCTACCGGACGGCCATGTTCGTCATCCACGGGTCCATTACGGAAATACCGGCCCATCGGGCCATGATCGAAATAACGGGAAAGGGCCTGCCGGCGATTTACCTGCGGGGGGAAAGTCCCGAAGAACCCGGAAAACTCAACGCGGCGGACCTGCAGATGCGGGTCCTCTACGTTTCCGACGGTAACACCCTGTACCTTGAGGATAATGTCGTCCTATGCGGCGGCAAGGTCAACCATGCAGGCGGGGCGGGGCTCGCCGTGGAGGGTGGCACGGTGATCATGCGGGGCGGTGAAATATCCGGCAACGATTCCGGCTTCGGCATGGGCGGGGGCGTATACGTGTGCATGGACAGCGAGTTTATCATGGAGGGCGGCCTTATCACGAAAAATACCACGATGATGCACGGCGGCGGTGTTTTCTTCGACAACGGCGCGGTGTTCCTGATGAAGGGCGGAACCATTTCCAAGAACACCGCGTTCCTGGCCGGCGGCGGTGTTTTTGTGGGCCTTGACTCGGATTTTGAGATGACCGGGGGATCTATCGAGGGAAACAAGAGCGGTTCGGAAAAAACTATGCTGCTGAACGGGATGCCCATTCCCCTTGGTGAGGGTGGAGGGGTCTACGTCAACCCGGGTACCAGCTTCAGGATGAAGGGCGGGCAGATCATCAACAACCGCTCCATCACCGTTCAAGATAAGGATCCCGCCGCAGGTTCCGGGGGTGGCGTTTATGTGGAACAGGAAGGCGCTTTCTATTTTGAAAAGGGGAGCATACTGGAAAACGGAGTTATGAACTGGGGCGGCGGCGTGTACTGCAAAGGCTCCATTATCACCTCAGCCGACAGCGTCATCGGTAAAAACATTGCCCGCCTGGGCGGGGGGGGTGTACACTTAAGTGGCAACGGCGCCTGTTTTACGATGAAAGGCGGCTTTCTCATGAACAACTTTACCGCCGGTAACGGCGGCGGGATCAGTATCCTGGCCAAAAGCTCCTTTACCATGGAAAACGGCCTTATCTCCGAAAACGAAGCCTCCAACATGGGCCGCTCCCTTGCCATAGAGGGCACGGCCCTTATACACGGGGGGCTCATCCTCAGCAGTATTATCGAGGGCAAAAATAAGGATAAGGCCAACGATACCGGCAAAAACGGCGCGAAAAAGGCGAAAAAAAAGAAAACATCGGACACCGACATCTTTCTCGGCGAGACGGGAAAACTAACACTGCGGGGCGGCGCGGTGGACGGCAAAATAGCCATGAAAGACGCAAGTCAGCTTGAGGATCTGCGTGAACCGGATCCCCCGCAGGACACTGAAACGAAGCCGAACAGCCCGGAGGCGGCACAGAGTTAGCCTGTATGATTGTTTGTATAGCCGGAAGTGTGTTATAGTTAAAGAATGTTGTTGCGCGATAGCAAGCTCCTGATCATCCTCAACCCTGTGGCAGGAAAAGGCAAAGCTATAAAAGAGTACCCCAAGATAGACCGTTTTTTGAACGAGCGAAAGGTTGACTACGAAATAGTTGTAACCACCGGTCCCGGTCATGCCCTGGAGATCGCAAAGAACTGTGCAGCCGGTAACGGAACCATCGTTGTCGCCGCCGGGGGGGACGGTACCAACAACGAAGTGATCAACGGCCTTCTCAGCCGGAAGGATCCCCCGCCGGAACCGCCCCTGCTCGGTATTATTCCCGTGGGAAGGGGGAACGATTTTGCCTATTCCGCCCGAATTCCGGAGAACCTTAACGAGGCTCTTGAGGTACTTCTCAGGAAAAAGATCAGCCCCCTTGACGCGGGCTTGGTTACCGGGGGCCGCTTTCCGGAGGGACGTTACTTTGTTAACGGCGTGGGCATCGGTTTTGATACGAAGGTTGGGTTTGAGGCGGCCAAGATGAAGTCCATCCACAGCGCCCTGTCTTACGCGCTGGGAGCCATTATCACGGTCGCCCGGTTTGAAGAACCTCCCCTTCTGGAGATCCGCTACAACGAAACAACCGTAACCATTCCGGCAGCCCTTGTTTCGGTGGTAAACGGCAGACGCATGGGGGGCATGTTTTTCATGGGGCCCAACGCGGTTCTTGACGACGGGCTTTTGGATATTTGCACGGTCAGACAGCCCCCCACCCGGCGGCGGCTTATTCAGATTGTCTTTCGCTACCCCACGGGTACCCAGGCCGAATGTGAGGAAACCTTTATGGATCGGGGGGCGGCTTTTCACCTTAAAGCCCTGAAAGGGGGAATGGCAGCCCACTGTGACGGCGAAACCGTGTGCGAGGACGGAAAGGAACTGACCATCACCTGCCGGCCCGGAGCCCTCAGGCTGATAGGCAACCTGGTAAGCCCATGAATCTGCGCCGGGCCGTGGTAAACGGCATCCTTAAAACGCTGCTTGATGCCATTTGTAAAATAGACGCCGCTGAATTTATCGAAGCCCTGTACGCCCTGGACCGCGGGGTGGGGAAGTACTCTTCAGGAACGGACGGCGCCCCTCCCCGTGGCCCGGTGATCATCGCGGTTAACCACATCAATTTCCTGGAAGTTCCCATTCTGGTTACCCATAGTTATCCCCTGCTCCTCACCGGACTGGTAAAATCGGAAACCTGGAAGAACCCTATCATGGCTTTTCTATTCGACACCTACAACGCCATCCCCATTAACCGGGAGGGTTCCTATCTGCAGACCTTCCGGAACGTCAGGGAAGCCCTAAAAAAGGGCTTTTTCGTCTGCATCGCCCCTGAAGGCAGCCGGAGCAAAAACGGAATTCTGCGGAGGGGCAAGGCCGGAGTTGTGCAGCTGGCCCTGATCACCGGCGCGCTGGTACTCCCGGTGGTCCACTTTGGGGGGGAAAAGATATGGGACAACCTGCGGCATTTCAGGCGGACCCCGTTCCGGCTCCGGGTAGGCCGTCCTTTCCGCTTTAAGTACGAGGGACGGCCCGGCAAGGCGATTCGGGAACTCATGCTGACGGAACTGATGGGCCGGATGGCGCTCCTGCTTCCCGAAGCCATGCGGGGGGTCTACGCGGAACAGGCCCGGCGGGAATGTAAGTACCTCGAATTCCTGTAAGCGGAATACATTATGGCGGTCCACTTTTTCGACGTAGACCATACCCTGTTGCGAAGTTCAACATCCCGGTATTTTCTGCTGGAAGCCTTACGGCAAAGGGTCATTACGTTCCGGCAGCTCCGGCAGCTTCCCCTGGAATGGCTGCGTTACAAGGCCGGACGGGCGCGCCAGGATTTTATCGAAATCGCCGTCAAGCGCCTGGCGGGACTAGAGCGCCGCGTTGTAGAGGATCTGGCGCGGGTTTGTTTTGAGGATACGATCAAGGCCAACCTGTACCGGGAGGGCCTATACCTTATCGGTGAAATCCGCCGCCGGGGGGAGGCGGTCTACCTGGCCAGTTCCTCGCTCAAGACCCTGCTGGAACCCCTGGAACGTTTCCTTGCCGTCGACGGCTCGCTTGCCAGCGTGCTGGAATTTTCAGACGGCCTAAGCACGGGCGGTCTTAGCGGCAAGGCCCTGTTCGGGCCCAACAAACTGGAGGCCGTCCGGGACTGGCTGGAAGAACGGGCCGTCGATCCGGCGGACCTCTTTTTTTACTCCGATTCCTACACGGACCTGCCCCTGCTGGAATTCTCAGGCCACCCCGTGGCGGTAAACCCGGATCGTATCTTACAGCGGGAGGCCCGCCGCCGCCGCTGGCAGATCCTCCGCTGGCGGGAGATACTGGG
>JAITJW010000173.1 GCA_031278715.1 Treponema sp.
CTGCCGCATAACGGTAGCGGTTGTTATGGGCGGAGCCTGCGCCCACACCACGTTCATAATGTCAAACTCCGCGTCCGGCAGCTTTTTCATTTTTTCCACCGTGTTACCTCCATACTACCCCAATATAAGACAATTGCCTACAATGATATTCTACACGTGCCTTATATTGATGTCAAGCCTTTTTTTAAGATTGCCCTGGTTCCAGAAAAAGTCCTATTCCCCCAAAAAAGTCCTTCATGTTAAAGTTTCAATAGCCGATAAATCAATACGGGTCTGTGTCCTTGGGGAGAAGGACCGATTCGCTTTAGCCCACGGAGGGGATTATTTTGGCCTATGCAAATCAGTTGTCCGCGTACCGGGAAACCAGGGTAAAAACGGCAAGCCAGGGGCAGCTTGTAATTATGCTCTACGATGAGATAGTCAAGCAGTTGGACCGTGGTCTTGAGCTTCTTGCCCTGAACAACGGGGAAAAAAAGGATCCCGGACGGATTGAAAAAATAAACAAGGCGATTCTCAAGGCGCAGGAGATCATTACAGAGCTTATGGTGTCCCTTAACTTTGAACAGGGCGGGGATATCGCCAAAAACCTCTTTGCCCTTTATACCTGGTTCAATCAGGAACTGTTGGAGGCCAATGTCAAGCAGGACCAACGGCGAATCACGGTGGTCCGTAACATGGCAAACGAGCTGCGGAGCGCCTGGGCCCAAATTGCCGCAAAAAACCCCGTGGAAACGGCAAACCGTCCGGTAATGGGTGTTAATATCGCCGGGTAAGTACCGGTTAAGGGAAAACTATGGCTCAAATACCGAATACCGGGCTTGACCGGGAAGAATTAAACCAACGGGTTGCCATTCTGCACCGCTTCCGGGCGCTCCTGACAGAACAGCGGGACCGGTTCCGTGCCTACCTGGAAGAGCTGGACAAACAGAAAGACGTTATCGAAACCGGCAGCGCCGAAGAGCTTATCGCCCATGTCGCAATGGAAGAAAAGATCGTGGCGGATATCTTTGCCATTCAAAAGGTTATTGTGCCGCTGGACACGATGTACCGCAATTTTTCCGTCCCGGACAGTCCCGGCAGTGAAATCGGGGTACAAGGTCTAAAATCTGCCCTGGACAGCCTGAAAAAAGAGGCGGTGATCCGCTCCAACCGGAACAAGGACATGCTTTCCCGGCGTATGCTGGAAATCCGGGAGGAAATAGCGTCCCTGCGGGCCAATCCGCGCCGCCCCGGCGGGAGCTACGCCCCCCTCAACCGTCCCGGCGGTCCCAGCCTGGTGGATATTACGGGCTAAGCTGCCGAGGAGGGAAGCGGGTAAGGTATGCAAACGGATTTCTACAATGCCTATAAGCGGCATTGGGAGGACGCAGATTATCTATTTAACGACTCCCGGTGGGCAAACGCGGATCATCTCTACGGATATGCGGCGGAGTGCGGATTAAAATGCCTTATGCGGCAGTTTGGAATGATCCTGGATCCGGCAACAGGAAGTCCTTACCCGCAAGACAGGCTGCATATCAATGATCTTTGGCATCGTTACGAAGCATACCGGGCTGGCTTCGGCGCCGCAGCTTACCTGCTTCCCCGGCCAAACCCCTTTGTCAACTGGCGTATTTCCCAGCGTTATGCCAAGGAATACTGGTTGTATGAAAACCTTTGATGAAATACTGCCGGCCCTTGAGGAATCATTACGGGAAGAAGCCGGGAACCTGGCAAAAATTGGCAAACTGATTATCAACCGTGACTTAAACGGCCGTATCCGCCTGGTGGTGGATGAAAAAATCGAAAATGATACGGATGCCCAAAAAGCCATAGATGCTGTGGAGCGCAGTATCGCCGGCCGTCTTGAATCCCGTTTCCCCGGAACAGGTAATGTACTCTACGAATTTTCCCCGGACACGGTGTTACGGGGGATCCCCCATTTCCCCCTGCAGGGCTTTCCGGGTGTTATCATAGCGGATCGCCTTCTTGCCGAAAGCGACTGGAGGAGTATAGCGCCCCCGGCCACCGGCGCATGTCGCATCGTGTTTTTTTCGATAAAGGGCGGCGTGGGACGCTCAACGGCCCTGGCAGCGTCGGCGTGGGCATTGGCCGAGGAGGGCAAAAGGGTTATGGTTCTGGATCTGGACCTTGAATCACCGGGCCTTTCCGGATTGCTGCTGCCCGGTGCTATATGTCCCAAGTATGGCATAACGGACTGGCTGGTTGAGGATCTGATCCAAAACGACGGGGTGATCTTTTCGGATATGACCGCCATAAGCGATCTTTCTCATAACGGGGAGATCTGCATTGTTCCGGCCCACGGCAAAGACGCCGGTGAGTACATCGCAAAACTGGGACGGGCATGGATGCCAAAGTATAAACCCGGTAATTCCCCTGAGCCTTGGCAAAACCGCCTGGGCCGTCTGCTGGAAAAACTGGAAAATCAGTGGCATCCCGATGTTATCTTAATCGATTCCCGCGCCGGTATTGACGAGGTATCCTCCGCCTGTATTACCAGTTTGGGGGCGGAGACGGTTTTGCTTTTTGCCATTGACAGCGATCAGACGTGGATCGGATACGATATCCTTTTCCGGCACTGGCTCCGTAATGATGCGGCGCAAAACATCCGCGGCCGCCTGAGGATGGTGGGGGCGCTCATTCCGGAAATCAATCAAACGGAATATCTTGACGGACTCTGTGAGCATGGGTGGAATATTTTTACCGAGCGGCTCTACGATCCTATTCCCCCCGACAATTCGGAGGACGACTATTGTAACTACGACAAGACCGATAGTGATGCTCCCCATTATCCCTGGCCGGTGAGGTGGAACCGCGGATTTGCGGCGCCGCGGAATATGTACGCCCCTTTACAGCAGGCCGCGGTCAAGGAGCAGGTAGACAGTGTTTTTGGCGGCTTAATAAAAGGCATAGAAGGAATTATCGGACAAAATGGCTGATCTCTTTTCTGCAATCCGCAAAGCAATAGTTGATGCTATTCCGGAAACCTCTTTTAATTCCGCAAAATCCCTCAGCCCCCGGAATCTCTATATTCCCCCGGCGCATATAAAATCACTGCAGTTGTACCATAATCTGATAATCGGCGCCAGAGGGGTGGGCAAGACAACCTGGACCAGGGCCCTTGGGGATGAGACTTTGAGAAACATCATCGGAGTTAATATACCGGAATTGAAAAATATAAAGGTGCGGATCGGGTTTTCGGAAAGCTCGATAGACGACCAGTACCCCTCACCGGAAGTCTACGGGGATCTTTTACAGAAAAATTTTTCCGCCTATGCGGTCTGGCAGACCATTCTTGCCCGCTGGCTGTGCAAGGAAACGGGAGAGTCCATTCCGGTAAAGGGCTGGATAGAGAGCGTCACCTGGACACAGAATAATCCTGAAGCCTGGACGAAACTGTTACAAAGGGCAAATGATCTCTTTGAATCCGATGGTAAGAACGGTCTTATCGTATTTGACGCCCTGGATCGTTCAGGCAATACCTGGGAAAAAACGGATGAGATAGTCCGGGATCTGCTGCGCCTTACGGTACGGCTAAAGTCATATTCAAATATCCACGCAAAAATTTTTTTACGGGAAGACCAGCTCTCGCGGACCGTTACGGACGGTCTTGTGTTCCTTCAGTTCTCAATGATGAAATCTAAGGTTGCTTTCCCAAAAACTGAAGTTTTGGGAAAGCCTCTGATTTATACCTTTTATGAGCGGCGGCGTACAGAACGTGCAAAGGCTCGGCGCCGTGAACCCCCACAAGCTGTCCATGAACCGGGTCCACCATTACATCCATCGCCTCCAGGGGCAGCGCACCCAAGA
>JAITJW010000150.1 GCA_031278715.1 Treponema sp.
TTTTAAATTCATTTTGTGCCCCCCGTTAGTTTTTAGAATGTCGGCCCCCCCCCCCCCCCCCCCCCATTGTATACTGTAAAGTAATTTATCCTGCGATTTTTTTATATACAGTAGTTCTATTCCAAAACTTTTTGGAAGGGGCGGAACTATGATTCACCTGTACCGTTCCCGGGGCCTGCGTCTCTTTTTCATGATGCTCCCCTTTATGATTCTGGTGTTCTTTTTATCGTACCTGCCGCTTTCAGGCTGGATCTACTCGTTGTACTACTACAAGCCCGGTCTCCCCATCGGGCCGGATAACTTTGTGGGCCTTGATAATTTCCGCATGATCATCCAGGATAAGTACGCCGTTGAGGATATCCTGCGGGTTCTGCGCAACACTTTCGCCATGAGCCTTATCGGCCTCCTTACCTCCCCACTTCCCATGATCTTCGCCATATTCCTGAATGAAATAGGCAGGGTCTCCTACCGCAAGACCGTACAGACCATCACTACCATTCCTAACTTTATCAGTTGGGTACTTGTCTACGCGGTGGCCTACGCCATGTTTTCCGTAGACGATGGTTTTGTTAACCGGGGACTGGTACGGCTTGGCCTCGTGGAACAAGGGATCGCCTTCCTGGCAAGCCGTGATCATGTATGGCTTTCCATGTGGCTCTGGGGAATATGGAAGGGTCTGGGCTGGAGCGCCATTATGTACATCGCCGCCATCACCTCTATAGACCAGGAACTGTACGAAGCGGCCCGCGTGGACGGTGCCGGGCGTTTCGGCTGTATCTGGTACATCACCATTCCCGGCCTCCTACCCACCTACTTTGTGCTGCTCATCCTTTCTATCGCGAATTTTATCAACAACGGTATGGAACAGTACTTTGTATTTCAAAACCCCATGAACAAAGACTGGATAGAGGTGCTGGACCTGTACGTCTACAACCAGGGTTTTGTCGGGATCAACTATTCCTACTCCATCGCGGTGGGGATCCTCAAATCCCTGGTAAGCCTGGTACTTCTGTTCCTGGCCAACGGCGCTTCGAAACTGTTCAGAAAGGAGTCCATATTCTGATGAAGGGAAAAAAGAAAGCCGGCGATATCTGTGTTGATTGTATTATTTATCTTTTCTACGGCCTATTCGCGCTGCTGTGTATTTTTCCGTTCTACTACATTTTTATCAATACAGTCAGCGCCAATGATCTGGTGGCGGCAGGACAGATCACGCTTCTTCCCCGGGGCATTCACTTTAGCAATTACGTCAAGGTTATTCAGCTCCGCAACCTGCCGAACGCGGTCATGGTTAGTCTCTCGCGTACCATCCTGGGAACCGGCCTGAGCGTACTGTGTACCGCCTTTGTCGGCTACGGGGTATCCCGAAAGGAACTTTTCCGGCGTAAGTTTGTGTACCGGTTTTTTATCGTTACGATGTACTTTAACGCGGGTCTTATTCCCTGGTATCTCAACATGCGGAACCTCCACCTGACGAACAACTTTCTGGCCTATATCATCGGCGTTATCAGCGCCTTTAACCTCATTCTGGTAAAGACCTACGTCGAGAGTATTCCCGATTCTTTGCACGAATCGGCGGAGATAGACGGGGCCGGGTATCTGGTGATCTTCTTCCGCATCATGCTGCCGCTGTGCCTGCCGATACTGGCGACCATTGCCACCTTTACCGCGGTTGGCCACTGGAACTCTTTTATGGACACCCTGATGCTGATGCGGAACGAGAAGCTCTATACCTTGCAGTACATACTTTGGCAGTACCTGAACGAGGCGACCGCCGTGGCACGGAACATCCAGGCCATGATGGCCCAGGGGATAAGTCCGGTGAATACCTCAACCATGCTGACCCCCACGGCGGTAAAAATGACCATCGCCATGGTTGTTACCCTGCCGGTACTGTTTGTGTATCCGTTTTTTCAGAAGTACTTTGTGCGCGGCATCATGATAGGCGCGGTTAAGGGATAACTCGGCGCGGGAACCGTACTGTTCACGGAAACCGCGTTGTTTATCATATTTTTTACGGAGGTTCGTTTATGAAAACGAAGAGGATGACGATTGCAGTGCTGACAATGTTCCTCAGCCTGGTCTTGGCGGTGAGCGCTTTTGCCGCCGGAAGAAGTCAAAGCGGGGCAGGTGGGACAACAAGCGACGGTCTTGTTACACTGGACGTGTATTCCGGGCCGGCCAACACATCGGGGATCCAGGCCAACAGTTACTGGACCGATATCTTGAAGGAGGACCTGGGGGTACAGCTCAACCTGCTGCCCCAGAACCGGGATCTCTTTAACGCAATGATGGCTTCCGGGGAATTACCGGACGTGGTCATTGTCCACGAGTACGCTCAGACCATCGACATGATCAAGGCGGGACTGCTCCTCAACCTGGATGAACACCGGGCTAAACTGCCCAACGCCTACGCCAATATCCCTACCGCCATCCAGTACATGAAGGATAATGTGAGCAATGATACGGGTAATCTTTACGCATTACCCAATGGAATTACCAACCGGCCCCAGCAGGTAGGGAACCTAAACTATGGCCCCTATATCCGCTGGGATCTCTACAAGGAACAGGGGATGCCGGTCCTCAACGAGATTGAAGATTACCTCCCCCTCCTGAAAAAAATGGTGGACGCCCACCCCACTAACGAGGCGGGACAGAAAATCTATGCCTTCGGGGGCTGGACCGACTGGGACGGTAATGCCAACGGGGCTACCATGTTTGCGGCAGGTATACTACCCAGGTTATACGGTGGTGATCGTGAAAGCTATTTGTATATGGAGGCAGATTATGCAAATAACATTACCCGGAGTATCCTTGATGACAACAGTTGGTACAAGCGGGGATTAAAATTCTTCTTTACTGCCAACCAGATGGGAATTTTCGATCCCGATTCGATTAACCAAACCTGGAGCGAGTATCAGACCAAGGCAACGGCCGGCAGGATACTCTTTAGCTGGTGGTCCTGGGGCTGGGGCGATTTTGGTACGCAGGAACGGTCCCAGCAAAAAATAGGCTTTAGATTGGTGCCTTTTACCAATCTAAAACATGTACTCGATCCCCCGAGCTATACCGGTTCCTCGTGGTCGTACCATATCGCCAAAAACACGAAGAACCTGGACGCGGCCCTCCGGTTTGTGGATTACTTCTACTCCTATGACGGTATTCTGAATCTTGCCCTGGGCAGGAAAGGGACTTACTGGGATCAGGATTCAAGCGGGGAACCCTACATTACCCAGCTTGGCTGGGACATCCGTAACCGCGTGCGGGAATTCCCCAACGGCGGTTTTGTCGGTGATGGACTTAACGTGATCAACTCCTATGGATTGGCCACCCGGAACGTACACCCTGTCCTTAAACGGGAATTGAGTACCGACGACTGGATCAAGAAGGACTTCACCCCGCCGGATACCGCCCTGGTAGCGGACTGGAAGTCGATCATGAAGGCTGAAGATGATCTGGATTACTATAGGCAGCACAACATGCTCATTCAAAGACCTTTCGCGCCCATGAACCCTCCTCCCGATAATATTCTGCAAATCGCCGCCAGGGTCGGGCAGGTTATCCAGCCCATGAGCTGGCAGATTGTCTATGCCAGGGACGAAGCGGAATTTAACCGGCTCTGGACTGACATGGTACAGCGGGCTAAAGGCGTAGGGGTCGATACGGTGATCCAGTGGTACACCGATGAATTCAACCGGGCAAAAACAAGCAGTGCCAAATATGTAAAATAGCAGGACATAGGCCCTTCCCCTTCCAGCCTTTGAGGCCGGAAGGGGCCTTGACTTTAACGTCCTAGGGGGTATTCTCTCAATTACACTAGGTTTGTTGTGCTTTGCGCGTAAACAAGGAGGAATGATAAAAAGTTAACCAACGTCGGTAAATGATGTATAACCTGAAGATAGTATCGACAGGGGAAGGCTGTGGTTCGTCATGCTTATTGGTCTGCGAGACCGTCAAAGAGAATGAAGAGCCGGAGCCGCAACATTCAATGGTCTACGAGACCGGATAGGAGAATGGAGCAAATTTACCGAACAGGGCCTTTGTCGGCACAAAGGGAGAGAACGATGGTTAACGTAGGGATTGATTTGCACAAGAGTCAGTTTGGATACCCCTCAACTACGCAAGCATTGCGTTATTCTACGAGCAGGTAAAACAGATATGGTACAAGTGGCTGAACCGGAGGTCAACGAAGGTGAGTCAGGATTGGCAGCAATTCAGTGAGTACCTACGAAACTTCCTGTTACCAAGACCGAGAATTATGCACTCCTGGAACTAAGCGAAACTTTTTCTTGAGGAACCGGATGCCGCGTACCTGCGGTACGAAAATTGGGCACGTCCGGGTCTGTGGGGGTTCCGGGTGGATAACCGCCCGGTTCTACCCGGCAATTGTACATAGCGAGGGCTTTCCCAAAAGTGCGAATTTTCTACTTTTTTCCTCTTTTTCACCGCAAAAGCGAAGCAAAACGGCATGTCAACGCCTTAATACCCTGTATGAGACAATTGCGTGTACTTGGACAGGGGGTGTGGTACGAGGTCTGCACCTGTATCAACAACCGGGAACCTCTCTTCCGCTGCGCCAATGCCCTGGCGATTTTTTCCAGGGTGTTCCGTGAGACGGAACTCCGGTTCGTTTTCGAGGTCCGGGACTTAAGGCTTGAGGATGGCCGGCTGACGTTTTACATCAGGCCGGAGGACGGGTTTGAACTGCCGGACATCATGAAGTGGATGAAGCAGGTGTTCGCCCAGCGGTTCAACCTGGCGGACAGGAGGACGGGGCATATCTGGGGGGACAGGTACTGGTCGCGGATTCTGGAGGGGGAACCTGAGGAAGGGGAGGCGGCGGAGGAAGACCCAACCAACGGGGACAGACCCCATTGGGAGAGATCGGCTGACGGGGACAGACCCTGTGGGTGGGGGAAGGAGCGGGAGGCCTGTTTTTCCCTTCATTTTCCCTTTTTCCCGGCGTTTTCCCCCGGATAACCGTGGCTCATCCGTCCTGAGTTTTGCATGATCGTCATTTTCGTCTCAAGCCAGGAACATTCGAGGAGAAAGATCCATCCTGAGACAGGCGATGAACTAAATTGTAGGTCAAGTTTAGTACTCTGCCTCCCCGGTTGGTTGACTTCAATAATTCGCGGACACTGGAGATACACGGAGGTAAAGAGGGATATCTGATGAAACTCCGTGTATCTCCGCCTCACTCCTGCCTTTGCTACCAGGTAATTCCCTTAAACGCCGGTGCGAAAAGCGCGTCGCCGGGGTTCGTCTCGATAGTTCCCTGGCGGACCAGGGCGTCGGCGTAGCCTTTGAGCTGATCCGTGGCAAGCCGGGTGGTAAAGCCCAGTTTGGGGTTACTGTTGATGATGGCCTGTCGGTCAACGGATACGTACTTCGCGGCGATGTCTACGATGTCCGTGGCCACCGGGTTGGCCAGGATAAGCTCGTTCGCCTCCGCAATAGCCTCGATGAAGACAATGGCGTCGCCGGACCGCGTGGCCAGGAACGAGGTATTGGCGTTGATAGTCCGGCAGGGCGGATTTTCCCCGGCCAGGTTGGGCTCGTTTTTCCCGTCGCCATCGGCGTCGGAGCTGCCGTTAAAGAGGGTCCTGTACTTGGGATTCCCCTGATCGTCTTTGGCCAGAAGGGCCAGGGCCACGAAGGGTTCCTCCAGAATGGCGCCCTTTACCTGACCTGCGTCCAGCGCGGCAATAGCCGCTCCGGGGGCCAGGGTTACCAGTTCAAAATCGGTGTTGTACTGGTTCCGCAGGGCATCCCGGATAAGGATCACCGCGCAGCAGGTGGTGGAAAGACCGGCGATCTGCTGGCCTGCAAGGTCGGCAGGGCTCTTGTACGGCGCGTCAACCGGGACCACCAGTACCGAGGTACAGGGTATCTTTACCTGGGCGATGATGGAGATATTCTGCCCCCGGGCTATGGGGGTAATTACCCCGGTAGGGCAGTTAAAAACAATATCCGCCTCGCCGCCGACCACCGCCGCCACCCCGGAGCTGGTCTGCTGAATCTCCACCTCCAGTCCCCGTTTCGCAAAAAGCCCCTTTTCGTAGGCCACGTAAAGGTTAAGGTGATGGGTGGAATTGGCGTCCGCCACGATCACCTTTTTTCCCGACAGCACAGGCGCCGGGGCAGGCTGGGAAGCGGCAGGTTCAGGCGCCGCGGGTTGGACCGGGGCGGGCTGGGAGGTCGCCGGTTGGGGGGCCGGAGCCGTGTCATTTTTTCTTCCTGCCCACAGAAGGGCGGAGAAAACCGTCAGAACCAGAAAGAGACAGGATGCCTTTTTCATAGATCGAATGCCTCCTTGACATTTCCTACTAATATAATGGATTTAATAATATACATAACCGATGGGCTTTGTCAATATTTTTTGTGAAGATTCGGAATAAGCGCAAAAAATTCCTGTATTTCGACAAAATAGTTAATGCCTTTCTTTTCAAAGGCCGTTATAACAGAAACTGGAAAATTTTGATCCCTATCAGGAGTGAAATCATGGGTGATTTTTCGGCTAACTACAATGAGATTTCTGAATTGTTGCAACGGGGAAAAGCCAAAGACATTATCACGGCTGTTCAAAATGCCCTGACCGCGGGAGCGTCTGCTTCGGATATTCTGGAGCAGGGTCTGATCGCGGGGATGAGCATCATCGGCGGGAAGTTCAAACGCGGGGAGGTGTTTGTTCCCGAAGTACTGATAGCGGCCCGCGCGATGAACAATGCATCGGTTACGCTGAAGCCTTATTTGGCGGAAGCGGGGGTGAAACCCGTCGGCAAGGCGATTATCTGTACGGTAAAAGGCGATCTGCACGACATCGGGAAGAACCTGGTAAAGATGATGATCGAGGGCCGGGGCATTGAGGTCCTTGACCTGGGCGTTGACTGCGGTGATGATAAAATTGTCGATGCGGTCAAGAATTCCGATGCCAAGGTAGTCTGCCTTTCCGCCCTGCTTACGACAACCATGATGGCCCAAAAGGATGTAATTGAAGCCTTAAAAGCGGCCGGACTGCGGGACAGGGTAAAGGTGATGGTCGGCGGCGCTCCGGTTACCCAGAGTTTTGCCGACGAAATTGGAGCCGATGCCTTTACCCCCGACGCTGCCAGCGCCGCGGAGGTATGCCGTTCATTCTACTAATCCGAAAGCATGCCCGTTGATCGTGGTTTCATGGCCTTTTCCAACGAAAAAACCATAAAACCCACTGGCCACATGGCTACGCTATGTGGCCAGTGCAACAGGCTGCTAGAACAGCATGTTTTCTGCAAATTCGTCCATAAAAGCCGCGTCCGCGGCCAAGTCGATGCTTACGCTTTTCAGGATAATTCTTTCGCAGGCCGCCAGGAAAGCTGCATCCTCTCCCAGGCAGCGCAGGGCTCCCCGCAGACTCAGGTTTCCGCATACGGCGATCCGGTCAAGGAATTCCCTTGGTAAGAGCCCCGTGGCAACGGCGTTTTCCTTGTTAATGAAGAATCCCAGCCCCCCGGCAATGTAGACGGTACCAATATCGGCAAGATTCAAGCCGGCATTTTTGCAGAGGATCTTGACGCCTGAAAGGATAGCGCTCTTTGCAAGCTGGTACTGTCTGACATCCCGGTTTATGAGGGAAATATTCTCCGTAACGGTAAATCCC
Organism: Treponema sp.; assembly: GCA_031278715.1. GTDB lineage: Bacteria > Spirochaetota > Spirochaetia > Treponematales > Breznakiellaceae > JAISFT01. The sequence goes on from JAITJW010000150.1 coordinate 7,640, forward strand.
CCGCTGTACGCGTCGTCCAGCGCGCCGGTTTCGTCGATAATCCCTTCCCGAAGCATAAGCGCCATAATGTCGATAAGGCCGGAACCGCATATCCCCCTGGGTTCGGCACCGCCGATGACGGTAAAGGAGAGATTCCCGTTTTCCCTTGTTATTCTGCTGATAGCCCCCGTAACGCCGCCCATGCCGCAGGAAATTTCGGCCCCCTCCAAAGCCGGACCTGCGGCAGTGGAGCAGCAGTAGATCCGGTCCCCGTGAAACAGGGCCATTTCCCCATTGGTACCTATGTCGATAAGCAGTGAATTATCCGCCCCGGTTAGAATATCCAGGGACGCAAGGCCGGATACAATATCACCGCCGATGAATGCGGCAATGGAGGGAAGCACCGTTATGTGTTCAGCGGGAAGGGAAAGTTCTTCCCCGCGGAATTGCCGTGTCTCCAGGAACACCGGGGTAAAGGGAACTTCCCCCATAGACGAAGGGTCGGTACCGGTAAAGAGGTGGAGCATGGTAGTGTTTCCGGCGACAACGAGTTTTTCGATCCTGGCGATGCCCCATTTTTCACAAAAGCGCCTGATGGTTCTGTCTGTCTGACGGTTTATCAGTGTAAAGAGTTCCCCGGTTTTTCCGTTCTTTGCCGCGTTGATCCGGCTCATGACATCGGCCCCGAAGACCCTCTGATCGTTTAATTCGGAATGGGTGTCCAGCACTTCGTTCCCGTCCATATCGACAAGCTGGGCGGACAGGGTGGTTGTCCCCAGATCCAGGGCGATACCGGCGCGGGCGGGGGTCTTAAGGTTCCGGACAACCGTATCCACTTCATTCTGTACGGAACCGTCATTCCGGGGAAGTTCAATCGTTATGTCCGTTTCGGGAATTACCTGGCAGGCAAGAATAAAGCCCGCGTTATCCGCAGCTTTCCGTCCGGCAAGCGGCCGGATCGTTCCCCGTACCAGGCGGACTCTGCATTTCCCGCAGAACCCGCGTCCGCCGCAGGGGGCGTCAATTACAAGCCCTCCCCGGACAAGGGCGGCCAGCACGGTCTCGCCGTTTCCCACTTCACAGGTTACATCATCGTTCAACAGTTGTATTTTCATGTAAACCCTTTATATACGGTACAACAGTCCGTCCGCCGGAAAGTCCGTGGAACTACCCCCGTAAAAACGGGGCTCAGGCGCAGAAAAAGGAATGGTATTCTTTGGGGGTAACGCCGGTTGTTTTCTTGAAGATCTTCGCGAAGTAGTTGGCATCGTTAAACCCGACCTTGCCGGCAACCTCCTGTATCTGGGCCCGCTGGTCATTTTTAAGAAATTCTTTCGCCTTGTCAATCCGGATTCTGCAGACGTAGTTCGAAAACGTTATGTTCATCTCTTTTCTGAACAGATGGCTGAGGTAGTACTCGCTGACAAACACCCTGGCCGCCACACTGCCCAGGCTGAGATCGTCAGCGTAATTCTGGCTGATATAACCAATCGCCTTACTCAGGTGTTCACTGGTCTGCTTTTTACCCCGGTTTTGATGTACTGTATCAATAAAACGCTCCATAGCCTGGGTGGTTAGAAAACAGAGCCGTTCAAAATCCGTACCGTCCTCGCAAATTTCAAACGATTCCTTGGTGATACTGTTGACTTCCCTCAGCGGCGCCCCCGCTTCCACCGCGGCACGGGAAAGGAAGGCTACCAGTTCAAATATCCGTACCCGAATCGTGTCCAGGTTGCCGCCGGCAAAACAGAAAATTACGCTGAGCAGGGTGTTCAGGATATTTGTGGCCTGTTGTTTTTTTCCGCTTTGAACAAACGTGATAAGTTCCTTTTCCGTCTCGTAGGGATAGGTCAGGGCGGACGCGTGTTTTTCCATTTCAGCAAAACCTGCGGCGGCGAATTTGCGGTCCTGGACAAGGTCCGATATTCGCCGCTGCTGCTCGGTAATCCGGGCGCGTTGTTTCAAATAAACGTTGTGTTCATGGGTAAGATTGTTTACGATGATGAAAAGAATTTGAGCTGCGCTGGTTACGTTGACGCAGTTACACGAGGGGGTATGGCGCAAAAAATCGTCGGCCTTCACCCGGATACCCATGCTACCGGTTTTTTCCACGATCTCCGACAGGGCAATCTCGTCTGCCTCCCAGAGGAGGGCCGGCCCGCACACGATGGATCCGATAAGCTGGTCGTTGAACATTACGGGGGAGGAACACATGATAAGACCGCAGCCGCAGGCGAATATGTAGGGTTCCCCCAGTTTGGACGACATAAAGCCGCCGTAGGCAATCATCTCCCGGCATTTCCGGCAGTTTTTTGCGGCATTGCAGATCGTATCGGGTTTTCTGCCGCTTAAAAGTTCAACCCCGGCAACGTCAAACAAAGCCACATCAAGACTTGTTACTACAGAAAAATGCCCAAAGAGCTTCCGCAGCCGGTCGAAATCCAGTATCTCCCTTAGCTGTGCCCCTTTATCCGTTCCTTTTGCCATATACGAACCTGTGTAGCCCCATTTGGATAGCAGGATACTATAGCGGTTCTTACCGTAGCATGTTCCATAGGCGCTGTCAATCCCCCGGTCTTCGCTGGGGGTTTATCAATAACTTTTGGGTGTATGTGGTTCCCAGCCTGGTGGATGTGATTCACCTGATGATGATCCGTACCGCCTTTGAAACCATTCCCGATAGCCTTGAGGAATCGGCGAAACCGGACGGCTGTGGGTACTTTGTCTGTTTTACCCGGATGTCCTGCCCCTTTCCAAAGCGGATATTTTCAACTATGCCCGCACACGCCAAGACCCCCCCAGGGCATAGGCTTTACCGTCTTTCACAAGGGCCAAAAGGCCGTCCTTTGTACCAACAATTGTACTGCCGTCGTGCCATAAGGCTTCCGCCGTTGGCCTTGAGTTTGGCGATAAACTCGTCGATAAGGCGGTCAACCTCGGCTTCAGAGTTCGCCCAACCATTGTGCAGGTTTTTTTCATATTCCTGGACAACGTTGGTACAGGCAGCGATCTCGTTTGCTATCGGAACTGTGTTTAAGATCATACCGAAGTATAGCGATGTAACCGCAGAGTCGTTGAACTCCTTAATTTTAGTCATAGTGATATTATCGGGACCCGACATCTCCTCTGGGGCTTTGGCAATAAGCAGGTTTCCCCAGTTACCGCCAAACCATGAGATATACCTTCGGGCGGTAGGATCGCTATTCGCAGGGGTAAAGGCCATCTTCCCTGCGGAATCGGTGGTATAGTGTACCCCTTCAATGCCAAAGCGCGCCATAGTGGCCAGATGGGAATTGCTAAACAGCAAGTCCAAAAACATCATCGCCCGTTCGGGGTTGGGGATGTTTGATGAGGGGGGGCATCCTCCTTATTGTTTTCATCCGGTTCCCGTGGTAATTTCCTTAGCATGTCCTATAACTACCGTCAAGTACCGTGGCGCAACACGATACCCGCATCGCCCGCCCCGGTACGACCGGTGTTGGGTTTATAAGGACACCTTGTACCGGCTTGGCCCCGGCTTTGTGTCTTACAGGTAGAGGGGAAGCCAGACCTTCATGGCGGCAAGGCCGCGGTTATCCCAGGCGAAATAGGGAATCAGCCGCAGCTTTTCTTTGGCCGCCGGGCATGGCCCCGCCTTTTGGTATAATTTTCCGTTTCTCCAGTCCGGTGGGGAATAACTTGCCCCGTCTTCAGTTTCCAGAATAATCAGATCGGTTCCGGCAATATTCATGGTTTGTTCCCTGAAAACCGCGTTCCGCCGTACACCCAGAGTGGAATAATCCCTGCTCATATTATCACAGCCTTCCATGCAGTACAGCAAAGGCCCCCGCATTACCGCTGCATGGTGGTTGGTCTCCTCGATAAGGGGATGGGCCAGGTACAGGGCCGGTTCCACCGGAAGATCAATACGCAGCTCATCACCGGAATTCCAGGTCCGTTCCAGGGGAATAAAAGTACCGGCGTCGGAGGGACCAAGGGTACGCCGGTTTCCCTCAGGATCAAGAATGAACCCTCCCCCCGCCCAGAAGGGGACCCGGATCTGGAAGGTACACCGGAGGGCCCGGACATTGTCAAAGCGTATCAGGATCTTTCCGTCCCAGGGGTAGGCTGTTTTTTGAGAGAGCCGGACAAAGTTTCCCCCTCCCAGGTCTATTTCAGCGCAGCTTTCCCCGTAGAGTCCGGTATAAATTGAATCCTGATTCACCCCGTAGGTAAAGGCGGAACTTTCCGCCAGGATCCGCATCATGTTGGGGGGACAGCAAAATGACGAAAGCCAGGGTTCCCGTGTTTCGGACCACTTGAGAAAATAGGGCAGCCTGTCCTTTTCCCGCCGGAGCATATTAGTATAAAAATATTTTTCCCCGTCAAGACTGACTGAGGCAAGAATCAAATTGTAAAAGGAATGTTCAATCAAATCGATATGGCGGGCGTTTGGGTTGATGAGGAACATGCGCCAGTTCCACAGAATGTTACCCACCGAAGCGCAGGTTTCGTTGTAGGCGGTAATATTGGGAAGCTCGTAGGGCCGTCCAAAAGCCTGGTGGGTACGCTGCAGGGCGGGGAAATCGCCGGCGTAACCGGAGGGGGAAACCCCGTCATAAAGCGCGCCGATCCCGCCGTTGATATACACTTTGGAAGAGATTTCGTCTTCCAGGGGGGATTCCAGCGCCGGCAGCAGGGTGGCGTCTCCGGTTTCCGCATACAGATCCGCGACGCCGGCATAGAG
>JAITJW010000153.1 GCA_031278715.1 Treponema sp.
CAGATCCCGGCGCTTGATTCCTTGAGATACGTTGATAAGGGCGAAGAAAGGCCCCAGTCGCAGCGGTTCCTGCCTACAGCAACTTCCCAGAAAAAGGGGAAATGGGGAAACAAGGCGACCGAACAATCGCCGGCGATAATCTCATGGATAACGGATTTTTTGGTACAGGAGCTTTCATCCCTGTGCAGATCGCAATAATCACAGATTTTTTGCCGGATTCCTTCAACATCCGGAACAGGCTGGGAGTAATATTCCGCCACTTCGCGCGCTCCCGGGGTATACTGTAACATAATATAATTCGTAATAATGAAAATACCGGGAAAGTACAAGTACTCGCAAAAGAGAACAACAAAAAAATGTGGGGAGGGGTAGCGGCGGGAACAGCGGGGGACCACCCCGCCCGTTGACCTGCCAAGCAAAGTGGCCTAGTATTCCAAAAATGGTGAATACGTTCAAGCGGGGGCTTAAGCTTCCCACCCGGAAGCACGCTACCGAAGGAAAACCGGTAGAACTGGTCCCCAGCCCCCGCCAGGTATACATCCCCGTGAATCAGCATTTTGGCGCTCCCAATACCTGTCTGGTAAAGACGGGTGATACGGTCAAACGGGGCCAGAAAATCGCCGATGGGGCAAGCCCCGGACCCATGACCGTACCGGTCCACGCGTCCATTTCCGGGGTGGTTAAAAAGATCGAGATGCGGACCCAGTCCAACAACACCGAAGGTCTCTGTGTGCTTATCGAAGCCCAGGAGGGGGACCGGACTGCAGATACCCTGGAAACGGAGTACATGCCCCCCCTTGACCCTTTTAGCTGTTCCAGGGAGGATGCCCTGGCCCGGATCCGGGAAGCGGGCATTCAGGGGATGGGGGGCGCGGGTTTTCCATCCCATGTCAAGCTTTCCCCGCCTCCCGGCAAAGCCATTGATATTATCATCGCGGACGGCGCGGAGTGCGAACCGTACCTGACCACCGATGAAGCGGTAATGACCGAAAAGCCCCACCTGCTTATCCGGGGCCTTGCCATTGTGATGCAGATCACCGGGGTTAAGAAGGCAATTATTGGCATGGAGGATAACAAAGAAAACCTCATCCCCCTTATGGAGCGGGAAATCCGGCTTAACGAGCAGATCCAAAGCGGCGGGCTGGACATTGGCATTGGTCTGTGCCGTACCCTCTACCCCCAGGGCGGGGAAAAGATGCTTATTACCGCCCTTACCGGCCGGGAGGTGCCCTCCGGCGGCCTTCCTATGGATGCGGGCTGCATCGTTCAGAACGTGGGTACCCTTATCGCCATTGCCGAGGCATTTAGCCTGGGGAAACCCCTTATCGACCGGGACCTTACGGTGTCAGGCGGGGCCTGCAGGACCCCCAAGAACATCCGGGCACCCATCGGCGTGCTGCTTTCGCAGTTGCCCGTGGAGTTCATGGATATTGATACGGAGCGCCTGGCGAAGATCATCTTTGGGGGGCCGATGATGGGAAACGCCGTGCCCAGCCTGGACATACCGGTTCAAAAAAACACCAGCGGTATTATTCTGATGACGGCACAGGAGACGGCAGTAGACGCTGAGGGCCCCTGTATCCGCTGTAGCCGCTGTATCCGTAACTGCCCCTGCCGGCTTTCCCCGGTGATCATGAACAACAGCCTGGATTCCGAAGATCTTGACTACGCGGTTAAGGCCGGTCTTTTGGATTGTATCGAATGTGGCAGTTGCACCTATGTATGTCCCGCCCGGATCAAGCTGGTCCAGCGTTTCCGGGTGGGGAAGCAGCGCCTGCGAGCCCGGCAGGCGCTGGAAAAGGCCGCGGCCAGCATGGCGGTTAAGGTCTAGCAGCCTGTTGCACTGGCTGCTAGGTCCGGTACAAGGAGCAAGTTTTACATGGCGCAAGAAGACAAAACTACGGCAAACACGGCGGAAGGCGGATTCCCCCTCCTTTCCTCCAGTCCCCATATCGTCTCCCCGGTGTGTTCAGCCCGGCTCATGGCAAACATGCTTATCGCCCTGGCGCCGGTAACTATTTTTGGGATCATCCTGTTCGGGCTTCCCGCCCTGCTGACCGTGCTGGTTTCGGTAAGCGCCGCCGTCGCGGGAGAGGCCCTGTTCCGGCTTGTTACCCGGCAGGAACTGCGGGTAAGGGACCTGTCGGCTGCCGTTACCGGCCTGCTCCTGGCCCTGACCCTGCCCCCCTCTACCCCGTTTTGGATGACCGCCCTGGGGGCGGTTTTCGCGGTTGTAGTGGCCAAGGAATTTTTCGGCGGCCTGGGGGCCAATGTGTTCAACCCCGCGCTTGCGGGCCGGGCCTTTATGCTGATGAGTTTCCCCGCGGCCATGACCCGCTGGCACCGGCCACCGGGACGTTTTGTGATGGTCCTGGAGGACAGTCTGAACAGGGCCAGCATAGTGGACGGGGTAAGCGGGGTAACGCCCCTGAATATCGTCAAACTCCTGGCCGAGGAAAACCGGCTTGGGGAGGCTGTCGGCGCGGTGGCCAAGGATTTTCTGACGGCTTCCGGCCTAAGCGTTCCCCCTGCCCCTGACTACTGGGCCGCCATCAAAACCCTGTTTATCGGGAACCACGCGGGTGCCATTGGGGAATCTTCGGTACTTCTTATCCTGGCGGCCTGTCTGGTTTTGCTGCTCACCAGAACCATCGACTGGCGGGCTCCCCTGACCATGACCCTGGCGGGGCTTCTGGCTTCCCTGGCCTTGGGCTACGATCCGCTTTTCGGCCTTTTTTCCGGGGGTCTCCTTTTTGGCGCGGTTTTTATGGTTACCGACTATGTTACCGCCCCCCTCACCAGTAAGGGGAAGCTGATCTTTGGCTTTGGGGCCGGACTTATCACCGTGCTGATCCGCAGATGGGGAGCTTACCCCGAAGGGGTTACCTACGGCATCCTTATTATGAACGCCCTGAGCCCCTTTCTGAACAGGCTGCTGCCCAGGAAATACGGCTATGTACCAAAAAAGAAACCCTCTGCCCGTGTTTCCGGAACTCCGGTCTCCGGAACTCCAGCTTCCAGAACTCCGGTCTCCGGGACCTCAAAGGGGGCCTTATGAGCGGCAAAGAACCGGGTATTGTCAGGCTGGGCCTTATTTTAGCGGCCTTTGCCAGCACCGCGTGCATTATGCTGGCCTTTGTCTATGCGGGTACCAAAGATATTATTGACGAGAACCAGCAGAAGGAACTGGAGAAGGCCCTGGAAGAATTTTTCCCCGGAGCAGGCCCCTCACGGGAAATTACCGGAATTCAAAGTCCCGACTCTTCGGTAACAATCGAAAAACAATACGAGGTTTTTCAAGGTGAAAAAACCGCCGGCGTAGCCCTCCAGGTCTCCCGGGGCAGTTACGGCGGCCCCATCAAGATGCTGGTGGGGGTGGGCGCCGATAACACCATCGTGGGGGTTAAAATTCTGGAACATAAAGACACGCCGGGCCTGGGGGCCAACGCCGCTTCCCCCTCCTACACCGGGCAATTCACCGGGAAAAGGGTGGATGCCCCCTTTGAACTTGGAGCCGATGTGGAGGCCATCACCGCCGCCACCATAACAAGCCGGGCGGTGGCCGACACGGTCAAGGCCGCAGGACGGGCCGCCGCTGTATACCTGGGAGGCCGCCGGTGAGCAATACGATGAGCAATACAAGGGGGCGGTTCTTCCGCCTGTTTACCAACGGCATTATCCGGGAAAATCCCCTCCTGGGTCTGATGATCGGCCTCTGTTCTGCCCTGGCGGTAACTACCGAGGTGATAAACGGGATCTACATGGGTCTTTCCATGACATTCGTACTCCTCATGTCCGAACTGGTAATAAGCCTGTTCCGCAAGGTTATCCCCGAATCGATACGGATCCCCATTTTCATTATCATCATCGCCGCCTTTACCACGGTGATCGATTATGTACTCAAGGCCCTGCGCCCGGATCTTTCCAAGGCTATGGGGGTCTTTATTCAGCTTATCGTAGTGAACTGTATCATCATGGGCCGGGTTGAAGGTTTTGCATCAAAACGGTCCATGGGGGAGGTTATATTCGATGCCCTGGGCATGGGTCTGGGCTACACTTGGGTTCTGACGGGTATCGCCGCGGTACGGGAACTATTGGGCAGCGGCAAACTCCTGGGTTTTCAGGTGCTGCCCGGGACTTATCAGCCTATTGTCTTTTTTGTGCTGCCGCCGGGGGGGTTTTTCGTGTTTGCCCTTTTTATTTCCCTTAATCTGTTCCTGCAATCCCGGTTAAAAAGGCCGGAAGGCTCAAATACCCCTGTGAATACCGCGGCAGCGGGACACCACCATGGAGGGGCGGCATGATCCTGTTCAAAATTTTCCTATCCGCCTTCCTCATCGACAACGTGATCCTCATGCGCTTCCTTGCCCTCTGTCCCTTTATCGGGATGAGCAGTGACGAGGACAAGGCCGTGGGTATGGGTCTGGCGGTTACCTTTGTCACGGTTCTGGCTACCTGCGTTACCTGGCCCATTTACCGTATTATCCTGGCCCACCAATACGAGTTTTCGCTTTTTGGCTACGAGTTTTCCCTGGATCTGAAGTTCCTTAAGCTTCTGGTGTTTATTCTGGTAATCGCCTCCCTGGTACAATTGGTGGAATTCTATCTTAAGAAATCGGCCCCGGCCCTTTATGGTTCCATGGGGATCTATCTGGCCCTAATCACCACCAACTGTGCCATCCTGGCGGTTACTCTGGAGGTACAGGACAACATCTGCCTCTTCACGGGTGCAGCCTATAGATTTGAAGAATCGGTGGTGTATGCCCTGGGCGTGGCCCTGGGATTTTTGCTTTCCCTGCTGCTTCTGGCGGGGATCCGCCGCCGGATAAAGACCAGCCCCATCCCAGCCTTCCTTAAAGGTACGCCGATTCTCTTTGTTGCGGCGGCGCTGCTTTCCGTAGCTTTTATGGGCTTTAAGGGCCTGGTAAAATAAGGAGTTTGCAGTGACATCCGGCATCGTTCCTGCACTGGCAGCCATCGTTCTTATTACTGCAGTTTTTTCCGCCCTGCTTGCCTTTATTCTGGGGGCGGCCCTGGGATTCTTCCGTAAAGTTTTCGCGGTCCCGGAGGACCCCCTTGCCGGCCGGATACGGGAAGCCCTGCCCGGCGCCAACTGCGGGGCCTGCGGTTACCCTGGCTGCGACGGTTATGCCGCGGCGCTGGCCGCGGGAAACGCCGGGCCCGGCGCCTGCTCCGTGGGGGGCAGGGAAACGGCGGATAAACTTGCCGCCATCGTAGGGATCGGCGCCAATGTCATCTCCACCATTACCGTTCTGGCCTGCCAAGGTTCCAATCTCCACGCGGCGCGCAAGGGCTTTTATACGGGGCTGGCAAGCTGCCGGGGGGCAAAATTGTCCGCGGGGGGAATAAAACTCTGCGCCTGGGGCTGTCTTGGTTTTGGGGACTGCGTAAAAAAATGCAAATTCGGCGCCCTGAGCCTCCAGGAAAACGGCCTTCCCAAGGTAGACTATGCCAAATGTACCGGCTGCCGCCTCTGCATTGCCGAATGTCCCCAGCAGCTCCTCAAGGGGATCCCCCGGGATCAGAAAGGGGCCCTGGTCCTCTGTTCAAACCGCAACTCAAACCGGCCCCAGGTCTCCAAAAGCTGCAAAATTGCCTGCATCAAGTGCGGCCTGTGCGTTAAAAACTGCCCCCGGCAGTGTATCGATCTTTCCGGCAACATCCCGGTGGTGGACTACACCAAATGTACAAGCTGCGGAACCTGTGTGGAAAAATGCCCTACCAAAGTCTTTAAGATTTTCGAGCGGGACCTCGTGGCCATATAGGACCGCCGCCCCTGCAGAACATGGCGATTTTTCTTGACCCCCGTACTCCTGAATAAGTATTTTTTAAGAAAACGGACCCATCCCGCGGTTTTTGGTCACGGGACCCTCTCCGGTGTCGGGGAGGGGTCTGTGTTACAAGAGTTTTTATGGAGGCCGTGCCCGCAGGCGCGTATAACTGAAAGAGGAATGTCCAAACACTTTTCATACAACAAGAAAGACCATCATAAAGGGGCTCCGGAAGGCAAAGAAGCCGGGATTACGCCGGAACAGCCGGGGACAGAAGCCCATGCTACGGCGCAGGACAGCTCTCAGGACCGGGCCGCTGCGGGAAGGCCGGGAGATGTGAACGGTCAGGCCGCCAGGGATACGGCAGGGCCGGCAAGCGGGGAAACGGCTGACGGCAGCCCGGCCACGGAAGAACCGGGGGGCCAGGAGCAAAACGGGGTCGAAGATACGGAACTAACGCCGGAAGATCACATTGCCAGCCTGGAAGCCCAGCTTGCGGAGGCAAAGAACCAGTTCCTGCGCAAGGTGGCGGATTTTGAGAATTTCCGCAAGCGGATGAACCGGGAAAAACAGGATGCCATTGATTTTGCCAACCAGAGCTTGCTGTTGGATATTATTCCCGTCCTTGACGATTTTGACCGGGCCATACAGTCCGCGGCAAGTTCCCGTGATTTTGACGCCCTCTACGAGGGGCTGGGGATGATCGCCAAACGGCTTTCCTCCACCCTGGAAAGCAAATGGGGGCTTAAAAGCTATGCTGCCGCGGGGGCGCTTTTTGATCCTAATTTTCATGAAGCCCTGATGATGGAAAAATCCTCCGCGGTAAGCGAACAAACGGTACAGATAGATCTGCTTAAGGGTTATACCTTAAAAGACCGGGTAATCCGCAGCGCCAAGGTAAAGGTGCTGATACCCGATCCCGCGGCTCCGGCCATAGCCGTTCCGGCCCCGGCGGTTCCGGGGGAGACCAAAACCGGGGAAGGCGCCGGTAATGTCCAGGCTGCGCAGGTGGGGGAAACGGAGGCTCAGCTTTAACAACCTGTATCAAGCGGCAGCCTGTTGTATGTGGAGATTTTATGCGCAAGACGCAACAAATTTCTGGAGAATTGTGAATCTAAGGTTGCTTTCCCAAAAACTGAAGTTTTGGGAAAGCCTCTTGTTTTAATATTTAGGGCGTTAACAGCCCGGCAAAGGAGATAGTTGTTATGGGAAAGATTATTGGTATTGACCTGGGGACTACCAATTCCTGTGTAGCCGTCCTGGAAGGTGGCGAACCGGTGGTAATCCAGAATTCCGAGGGAGGACGCACGACCCCCTCTATTGTCGGTTTTACCAGCAAGGGTGACCGGGTAGTAGGTCAGCCTGCCAAAAATCAGATGATCACCAACCCGGAAAATACCGTGTATTCAATAAAGCGTTTCATGGGCCGTTCCTACTCCGAGGTTGGCGCGGAAATGAAACGGGTACCCTACCATGTGGTAGAACAGGCCAACGATGTAAGGGTGGATATTACGGGGAAAAAGTACTCCCCGCAAGAAATCTCCGCCTTTGTACTTCAAAAAATGAAGCAGACAGCGGAGGATTACCTGGGTGAGACCGTTACCGAGGCGGTAATCACCGTGCCCGCGTACTTCAACGACGCCCAGCGGCAGGCCACAAAGGATGCAGGAAAAATCGCCGGGCTTGAGGTAAAACGTATCATCAACGAACCCACCGCGGCTTCCCTGGCCTTTGGTTTCAACAAGGACCAGAAAAAAGAAAAAACCATCGCCGTCTACGATCTGGGGGGCGGTACGTTTGATATTTCCATTCTGGAACTGGGGGAAGGGGTTTTCGAGGTAAAATCTACCAACGGGGATACCCACCTGGGGGGCGACGATTTCGATCTTAAAATTCTGGAATGGCTCATTGAAGAATTCAGGCGGGATACCGGAATCGACCTGGGGCAGGACCGCATGGCCCTGCAACGGCTGCGGGAGGCCAGCGAAAAGGCAAAAATTGAACTTTCCGCCATGCAGACCACGGAAATCAACCTGCCGTTTATCACCGCAGACCAGAGCGGACCCAAGCACCTGCAAAAAAGCCTGACCAGGGCGAAATTTGAGCAAATGGTGGCGGACCTGCTGGACCGGTCCAGGGAACCCTGCAAGAAGGCCCTGGCGGACGCCGGGCTTAACGCCGATCAGATTGACGAGGTGATCCTGGTCGGAGGTTCTACGCGGATCCCCGCGGTACAGCAGATCGTCAAAGACCTTTTCAAAAAAGAACCCAACAAGGGGGTAAACCCCGACGAGGCGGTAGCTATTGGCGCCGCCATTCAGGGCGGTATCCTGGGCGGCGATGTAAAGGACGTGCTGCTCCTGGACGTAACTCCCCTTTCCCTGGGTATTGAAACCCTGGGCGGCGTTATGACCCGGCTTATCCCCCGGAACACCACCATCCCCACCCGGAAGAGTCAGGTTTTCTCCACCGCAGCGGATGGGCAGACCGCGGTTTCCATTCAGGTTCTCCAGGGCGAGCGGGAAATGGCGAATCAGAACCGTACCCTGGGCCGTTTCGATCTGGTAGGTATTCCTCCCGCGCCGCGGGGCGTTCCGCAGATCGAGGTAACGTTTGATATTGACGCCAACGGAATTGTCCATGTATCCGCCAAAGACCTGGGTACCGGCAAAGAGCAGAAGATACGCATCGAAAGTTCCTCAGGGCTGAACGATCAGGACATTGACCGCATGGTCAAAGAGGCGGAACTCCACGCCGAAGAAGACAAGCGGGAACGGGAAAAAGCAGAGGTCCGCAACGAAGCGGACAGCATGATCTACAGTACCGAAAAAAACATCAAGGACCTGGGGGACAAGGTCAACGCAGCGGACAAATCCAGGGCCGAAGAAGCCATTGCGGATCTGCGCAAAGCCCTTGAAAGTGGAGACATCCAGGCCATTAAAGACAAGTCCGAGGCCCTCAAACAGGCATCCTACAAAATTGCCGAGGAAATCTACAAGGCCCAGGGCGCCCAGCAACCGGGCCCCCAGGACTTCAACGCCGGTCCGGGTGATGCCGGGAATACTACCTCAGGTGATACCACAGGCAGCAACAATACCAAAGGCGCCGAAGACGCCGACTACGAAGTAATGGACGACAAATAGTGAGAAGAACAGCCGGGGGCAGAATATTACAGAAAAACTACGCTGTCCCTTTCCGCTCTCCGGCTCTCACTATAAAAGGATGTTGATGTGGCCAAACGTGATTATTACGAAGTTCTCGGTATACAAAAAAATGCATCCAAAGATGATATAAAAAAGGCATACCGGAAACTTGCCATTCAGTATCATCCGGACCGGAATCCGGGGAATAAAGAGGCTGAGGAGAAATTCAAGGAAGCCACCGAAGCCTACGAAGTGCTGTCAGATGATCAGAAAAAGTCCGCCTACGATCAGTTCGGCTTTGCCGGGGTCCAGGGCATGGGCGGCGACAGCCACGACTGGAGCAGCTTTCAGGGTTTTGAGGACATTTTTGGCGGCGACTTTGGCAGCATCTTTGACACGATCTTTGGCGGAGGTTTTGGGGGCAGCCGCTCATCCCGAAGTGCCGGGGGCGCCCGGCAGGGTGCAAACCTCCGTTCCGACATTGAAATTTCGTTCAAGGACGCCGTCTTCGGTACCAAAGTTGAAATTCAGTATTCCCGTAACGAAGTCTGCCCGGCCTGCCACAGCACCGGGGCGGCGGAGGGTTCCGGAAGAAAAGTCTGTCCCAGTTGCCAGGGTTCCGGCCAGATACGCCGCAGCCAGGGCTTTTTCTCCGTTGCCTCTACCTGTCCAACCTGTCATGGGGAAGGGTATATCATCGAACATCCCTGTAAAGAATGTGGCGGCTCCGGCGTTCAGCGGAAAAAACAGAAAATCATGGTTACGATCCCGCCGGGGGTGGAAAACGGCCGGCGGGTTGTTATCGCCCGGCAGGGAGACGCGGGTGTTAGCGGCGGACCTGCAGGGGATCTTTACGTCTTTATACGGGTCAGGCCCCACGAGTACTTCGAGCGTCAGGGGCTGGACCTGTACTGCGCGGTTCCCATCTCCATTACCCAGGCAAGCCTGGGGGCGGAGATCCACATAAGCGTGCTGGACGGCAAAACGATAAAAGTAAAGGTATCGCCGGGGATCCAGAACGGCAAAATGCTCCGCATCAGGAACGAGGGGGTCCCCTCAGCCGGACGGCGGGGCGATCTTTACATCAAATTTATGGTCCAGGTACCCGACAAACTGAGCAAACGGGGCCGGGAACTTATGGAAGAACTTTCCAAAGTTGAAGGGGAAAACGACAGCCCCAAGCCCATTCCCCTGTCAGAACTGGCGGGCTCATAGGCCCTGTAAATCAAACTCCACCCAGCGGACCTTTCCGGCCAGAACAGCCTCCCGCAGCCGCTTTTCCTGATCATTCAGACTTTTTGCGGTTCCGCTTTTTACCTCAAGAAAAACAACCTCGGTAATATTTTTTTGATTCATACCCCTAAAAACAATAAAATCCACGGGTCTGCCGACAAAACGGCAGTCCCCGGGGTCAAATGGAAAACCGGGAAGCAGGGGGGCAAGCTGCTCTGACACAAGGCCCCCAAGAACGGCACGGGACTGCTTAAGCCGGGCCTTAACGGTTTTTTCCAGCCTGCCCCCTTTCCACTCCGCCGCCTCCATGCCGCGCCCCTGTTTAATCCCGATACGGATTCCCAGAATAAAAAAAAGCAGGCAAAAAACAAGCCCCAGGACAAAAATAAGGACTATGGGGATACCAAAAATATAGTTCTGCACCGGCGCTCCTTACTTGCTTGGCAAACAGTCCGGGGACAAGTATAAAACAGGTGGACCGCCGCCACAACAGCATCTGCCGGACACTAATTCTTCTCCAATAAATATAAATACTCTTTAACATGTATGTTTCTTTTTCTAAGATTTCTACCGCCGCGGAATGTGTTATACGTTGTTTCCAGAACTTCCAGTTTTCCCAGCCTGTTTAACAGATCAATTATTTCATCATGCCCGATAAAACCTTCGGAATTAAATGATATTAGCAAAAATTTTGCCTTTATTCTTTCAACAAGGTCCCTGAAAGAACTGTAGGCACAGGCCCTTTTGTTGTAGCATGATCTGTTCCAGCCGTCCGGAATTCCGGAAACACTGCTGATATTCCGCGGTTCGGCATAGTCAACAATTAAATTCAGCATAAAGTAATTTGATCCGTATGGATGCTGGTTGTACGGCGGATCTATGTATGCCAAGTCAACATCTTCAACAGTATCAATAATGGCATTTGAATCGCCCCGAAGGATCTCATATTCACACTCAAAACTGCTAAAGACCGGAAACGGCATGACTATGTTCCCAAGGATCCGTGGCAGGGCTTCTTCGGCATTGCCGCCGAATTTTCCAATGCCTGTTTTTGAATCCTTGTAAAAACCCTTAAATACACCGGAAGTGTTTGAATGTACAGATGCTTCCGACAGCAGGGGGGCCAGAAAATATTTTTTATATTCCCCAGGAATTTTTTCAATGTTGTCTCTTGCCGTGTCAATATAGCAGGCGTTTCTGTATGTATAAAAAACCCTGTCTTCCCTGCAAATAACATTCCCGTCCTGCGGCGCGTACAGCCTTGCAATAAGCCCCGGTTTTAATTTTTCTTCTTCCAGCTGGCCTGATATTTCTTCATAACATTCAAATAATTCCCCCGTGTTTATTTCCGACACATTTGACAAATAACAGCTATTAATAACCTCGGAATATTTTTCCAGATCGTTTGCTATTATTTTTGAAGAATAGTATTTTAGATACCGTGCAACAATTCCCGAACCCGAAAAAACATCAAATGTCTTTATGGTTTTCCTGTCAAGCCGCAGCAAAACTTTGCTTAATCCGGCCCCGATAAACGGCAGCAAACCCCTCTTGTTCCCTATATACGTGATAATTTGCCTGTTCAAGTACGCTTCGTTTTCTTCCGGAATACCATGACGGTCCACAGCCTCTGCGGACCTGCCGTTTAACATGCCCATGTGCCGGCCATACTTCTATACGCTTCCGGCGGGCGGTTCCCGCGGCGCTCTCTGGTCTGCGGCGTCTTTTTCGGATTGATCACGCTGCCGGACACTTTCCTTAAAAATCTCCTCGGCATCAACTTTTTTATCCACCCCAAACTGGGGAAGGCTATTCAGGGTCCGGAAAGGCGTAACCTGACGTTCACGGTAAGCCCAGCTGTTTTCATCGTTTACCAGGTGGTCCAGAACCGTGGAAAAAGCAAGACTGAAAAAGATGAGGGTTGCGTTATTGCGCCGTTTGGCGGGGAGCAGGGTATCAAGCCGGGTGGATACCGGGTTGGAAATTGCAAAACTGTAGGGTTCCCAGGGGTTGTCAACGCCATCACAGGGGATCATCTTGTCCGCCCCGCCGATTCGATTGGCCTGCTCAATACCCAGCGCCACCAGGGTAAGGTTACGCCTGAGTGAACGGACGGCGGGGTACACCTGTTCAATATCTTTTTTTTGGACAGGCGGAGGGAAAAGACTGTCGAATTTGTAATAGGGCAGGAAAAAAAGCCGTTTGATCCAGTGGATCTCACAGAGAAGCCGTTTGGCATAGGTCGAGGTACGGGACTCGGATTGATCAAGGATGCGGCAATATTCGATAAGCCGGGACAGATATTCTTTTTCAACGGCTATGTTGATATAACTCTGCCAGTCGCCAATAACGCTGTTCAGGGTCTCATCCACGCGGATTGGCCCGCTTGTACCGCTTACCACTGTTCCAAAACGGACATTCCGCAACCCCAGAAGCATATCTTCCAAGATCCGCATAATCACCACGGCCTGCAGCAGAGGATCGGTGGGGGCAATAAGTTCGTAGCCCCTTTTAAGATCATAAATATCACGGAAATAGGGATAAATATCGGGGAAACTGGAAAGCCGTTCCCAGCCCGCTTTGGGGAAAAGGGCTTCCAGGCAGGCGATCCCCTGAAGCATGGCCTTGCGTTCCTTTTCCCCGGCAGCCTCATTCTCCCGGCGCTCGATCTGTTCCGGATCGCCGGGATCCGCTTCCCCGGCCTCGCCTTTTTGTTCTTCCTGTTCCTCTTCACCGTTATCGGAAGCAAATTCTTTACCGCCCTTAAGCTCTGCCGCCATATCCGCAGGGTTTATTCGATCCGATTCCGAAGCGCCGATAAAATCCATGAAGCGGTTCCGCCGGGCGGAAAAAAACACATCGTAGGAAAGGTAACGGTCAGAAAGAAGCTTCATCAGCAGGGGGTAAAGGTAATAGTGAATGTCCCGGCGCACATCATTAAAGGCAATCAGAACCTCACGGATAAGGCCCTGGAATTTTTCCTTGGCCTCAATGGGACTTTCCAGATAAAGAATCTTGTAAAGCAGCTTAAAGGATGCCTTAATATGCTCATCTGTCTCCAGCTGTTCCAAAACAAAAAGGGGCCGGTAGATATTTTTTAGAATATCAGAAAGCTCAGTAATCCTTATGTCCCTGGGATGGGTCTGAACTTTGGCAATATCGGACGCTATCTTTTCAAGGTTCCAGTACCGCAGTACATCAAGGACACGGTAGGCAAAAGGGCTGGCCCGTTTAAGCTTCTCGTTCCGTTTCGTGTTGTTCCGGGGGAACAGGGATCTGACGGAAGTAACCAGCCGTTCCACGGTTTTATAATAGGCGTTGAGTTTTTTATTGATAAATGAAGGATTTACCAGATCCGGCGGATCACCCAAGAATGACAACGCTGCCATAAAAGCCTGGGCAGCGGATTTAATTTTGAACTCGGACAGGGCACAGAAGCGGTCCATTTTAATACGCTCAAAATAAGAAGCCTTGACCGGTATCAGCGGATCATCCGACGGATCGGCGGGCCGGCGGACGTTTACCCCTTTAATAAGTTCCGACTCTTCTTCAGACGGCAGTTCAACGCGGTGTTTGGGGCGCTGGCTCCCAACAGGACCGCCCCCCTCAGATGCCTTTCCGGAAGGTTTAGGCTTAGGCTCCGTTTGAGCGTTGCGTTCTACGCCTACTTCCCCGCCCAGAAGTTTTGCCATCCGCTTGGCTTCCAGATCATCGGTAACGCCCAGCTTTTTCCGTATCTGGCCTAATTCGCCGGGGGCATAAATTGCCTTTTCTTTTCTTGCCATGCTTATATCCGTAGAAAAAGTTTCTCTCCGGTCCCAAAAAGGTTGTGGACCTGTATCTGTTCTCCTTTGGCCGACATTACCATGCCGTTGTAGTAACCCAAAGGACTTTCCAGATCTGCACGGGAAAGAATAACATTATAACTGCTCCGCAGTTGTTCCAGGGGGGTAAATACCAGATCTACCATCCCCTCTACGTCCTGAATAATCCACTCCGACCTGATCCCCGACGGCATGGTAATTCGTACCCCCGGCAGGGGGCTTAATTCACCGTTAACCCAAAGGGCGTTCTCGTTGTTCCGGCGGTTTTCCCTGGTTTGGTTTTCCGCAAGGGTAAAACCTATACGTCTGCCGGCCTCATCAAAACCGGAAGCGGTACACCAAACTGACTGCATGGGGTAAGGGTAAATCCCCTTAAAGTCAAAAAAGAACCCCGATGTACGGGCGGGATTAAGGATTATCCGTTTTCCCCCGAAGATCACGTCCCCCCGTACTGCCGCCAGGGTCTTATAGGCATAGAGGCAGCGGCGTTCGGAAAAACCAAGATTCACCACCAGGGGACAGGTCTTTTTTTTGTGCAGATTGTACATCAGGTGGGCCGTAAAAGCCGGCTCGTGTGCCCTGGCTGCAATATCAAGGTCAATCCGGACGGTATCGGCATCCAGCCAGGAATGAACTCTGAAAAAAAATCCCATAGAATGACTGTCAACAGCAGAATTGTAAAGCCCCCTTGGTAGTTTCCATCCGCCAAGGGGTATTACCTTCCGGTATTTGATCTTTTTTCTGCTTTCCCGGTTGTAAAGAAAAACCTGGGCCATGCAAAAAAATTTAACATTTATCAGCAGGGCTTCCAGAAAAAAACGGTCCCCCTGAATTATAAATGTTTCCCATTCTTTTATGCGGGTATCCAGCAGGGATCGGGGCAGGGGAAACCGGTAAGGCCATTGAACGGCAAGAAGGTCTACATCCCTGAATGCCTTGGTCCAGGTTCCCTGTACGGGTATTCCGTTTTCGATGGGTGTGTTCCGCGGAGCGGACAGTTCCCGTGTATACATTTTTCATAGTATAAACGATTTTCGGCATTAGGGCAAAGGCCCAATTTTTACGGTACAATCTTTACAGTCAGATCTTACGGTACGATTCTGCGCTGTAATCTTCCTGTCCCGCGTTGCCGGCCTTCCAGTGCCAGACAGTCCGGGAAAGGCGGGACGAAAAGGGATTTGTCCGGCTAAAATCGGGCAGCCAGTCCCGGCCCGGCGCCGGTTCCTGGTAAAACCCCTCTTCAATCCCGTACTCCGTAAGCCATTCCATTACCCGTTCATATTCTTCCCGGCCCAGGTAGCGCTGGGGCGCCGTACCGGTGGGGGCCTTTTCCCCCCTATTGCAGTGGGTATACTGGGTCATCAGGGAAAGAAGAGCCCTGCCGCGGGCGTGGCGTTGAAACCACTTGATAACCTCCCGTGTAGATTCCAGATAGCCCGGAATAATGAGATGCCGGATAATTACCCCCCGCGCCAGAACGGACGCGGCGTGGGGGGATTCGTCATCATTCGGGGCTTTAACCGTATTTTTCCACTGTAGATCCCCCCGGAAGCTTAACATCCGCAAAATGGCCGCCGCCGCGCTCCGGGGGTAATCAGGCGCCCTGAAAAACCGCGCCCCCACCTGGGGGTCCAGGGTCTTCAGATCGGGCAGATACACATCCACCCGGTCCCGCAGCAAATTTAGAACGGCCTCGTCTTCATAGGCTGACGAATTCCAGAGTACCGGAATAGTCAGCCCCCAAGCCCTGGCCAGGTCCAGGCCGGAAACAATGGCGGGCGCTGCGTGGGTCCCCGTAACGATGTTGATATTCTCCGCCCCCGCGTCCTCCAGGGCCAGCGTAATAGCGGCAAAGCCGGCGGGGCTTACCACCCGCCCCATGCCGTTTTGGGAAATCTGATAGTTCTGACAGAAATTACAGCCCAGACCACAACCAGTTACAAAAACGGTCCCCGAGCCCCCGCGGCCGCTGACCGGAGGCTCCTCTCCCCGGTGGATAGAGGCCGCTGCCAGCCGCAGTTCTGCGGATTCCCCGCAACGGCCCCCGGCCCCCGTCAGACGGTTCACCGAACAGCGCCTGGGGCAGAGGGCACAGGACGAATAAAGAGAGAACTCCGCAGGAGAGAACTCCGCAGGAGAAAACTCCGGGCCGGACGGTATTACAGGGGCCGTTGTTTTTTCCCCTTTTCAGAAGCGGATTTCTCCCGCTCCCTGATACTCCGTTCCAGGCGCTTAAGGGAATCCTTAAAATCCTTGTCTTCTATCCGCTCCCAGACATCCGGGTCAATCCGGGGTACGGGGCTGTCCTTGGGCCGGGATTTTGGTTTTGGGACAGGCTGCGGCGCGGGACCAGGATTCTCTTGCTGCGGGGAACCGCGGGCCTCACCTTTACTCAGGGTAAGGGAAATACCCCGGATATCCAGTTCAGGAAAACGCCGCCGGGTCTGATTCAGGATCCACTGGGCCTTGGTCTGCAGTATCTGAACCCAGCCGGGATGGTCCGCCTCTACCACCAGAATCCCCTTTTCCAGATCCCGAATCCGGGTATGCCCGGCGGCGGCGGCTATACCGCAATTCTGGCATATCTGGGCCCAGGATGAAAAAAACCCCGAATAAGTCCTGGCTTTTTTGAAGAGATCCGCATCAATAATCGCCGCCAAATAATCACCCGCCCGTTTCATCTTTCCCCCGCAGAACGCCGTCTTTAACGTAGTATACCAAAGTCCCGGGCTGTCCGGAATCGTTCCCCGCGCCGGCCATCCGGGGAGGGCGGATATAGTGATCGTAGGGCTCTTCCGGGAGGAAGGTGTAGAAAGCCTGGTCATAGGCCGGCATCACCGCAAGAAAACGCCGCCGTTTTTCCCCGTCCATTTCCAATAGTACGTCATCCAAAAGCAGTACCGGATTTTTCCCCGTTATGCCGGAAAAACACCGGGCCTGGGCAACCCGCAGCAGCAGGGCTAAAAGCCGCCGCTGGCCGGTGGAAGCCTTTCCGGTAAATTCATCCGACCCCCGGAAAAAAACATAACGGTCCCGGTGGGGTCCGGCAAGGCTTAACCCAGCGGAAAAGTCGGTGTCCCGCCGCTCCGCAAGGAATGCAGTTACCTCGTCGATGCTACGGAACTTCCACGATGGAAGATACCGGATCGTGATGCCGTCAATGCCGGAAACTTCCCGGTACAGGGGCTCAAAAAGGCTGGAAAAAAGTTCTACCGTCTTTTCCCGCTGTTCCATCAGCTTAAGGCCGTAGAGCGCCAGCTGAGGATCAAGAGCATCCAAAATCCCCGCAGAAGACCGGCCGGGCCCGTTCTCACGGAGGACGATGTTTCTTGATTTTAGAATCCGGCGGAAATTTCTTAGATCGTCGAGGTACAGGTTATCGCAGAGGGAGAGACTCTGATCAAAAAACCAGCGCCGCCGCTCAGGACTTCCGGAGATAAATTCCATATCCTCGTGGCAGAATACGACACAGGGAACCACAGAAAGCAGATCCCGGCGATCTTCCACCCGTTTTCCGTCAAAAAATACCATCTTTTTGTTTTTTTCGTACTTAATGTGGAGTTCATGACAGAGCAAACCGGGATTATCCTCCGCTCCGGGACCGATTTTTACCCGGACGGCAAAATTTTTCTCCCCGGTCCTGGCCAATTCCCCGTCTCCGGCCCCCCGGAACGAGGAACCATAGGCGGCGACATACAGGGCTTCCAGGAAATTTGTCTTCCCCTGCCCGTTTTCCCCAACTAAAAAGACATCTTTTCCCTTAACAAACAGCCCGGCATCGGCCAAATTTCGAAAAAAAACAGTGTCCAGGGAATAAAAAATCATGATCCTGTCCTTAAAACATGGTCCGGCCGGATTTTGGGCCGCACAGGACCCGTCATATCCCATATTCTTCTGCCTATTGATAAGGTTCTGTCAAGTCCGTAGGTTTATTCTATGAAAAACATACCAGGGGACAGCCAACCCGGTTACGAAGTTCAACAGTCAGTACTCTCCGCCTTAGCGGACATGTCCGCTCTTACGGTATTCAAAAACTGCGGGGAACATCCGCTTCTCAGGAGTTTCCGGGCCCTTTTGGAGGCTTGGGAGATCCCATCCCTAAGCCTGTTGCAGCGCTGGGCGGCGCTTATGGGGGAACTGGGAAGCACCGGACAGGGCTTTTTTCCCCGTGTCCGGAAGCTTGCCTTTGACAGCGATAACCCCTTTACCCTCATGGCGGAACGGGGCCTTGAAGCCGGCGCTTTTCTGACCCGGCTGGCCAGGAACGACCTGGATCGCCTGGGCCGCCTTGCCGCCTTTGACATCCCCACCCTGGGCTTTAATCTTGCCCTCTACCTGCGTTCCCTGGGCCTGGAAGACGCCGCCGCGGGGGTAGAGGCGGAGGCCCGGAGCCTTTGGCAGACGGAGGGACAGGAACAGGCCGCCGGGGGGCTTTTTGGTCCCCCCGCCGGGACAGTTCCCGGAGAAGGACCTCAGGATCAGCTGAACAAGTCCTGGGGCGGTTCCCTTGAGGTCTTTGCCGCCCATATCAGACAGCATGGGGCGGGGATCCTCTCCAGCCACGGATTTTTCCGCTGGGTACGGCCTTCGGGCCATGCCGCTCCGGGCTTCCCGCGACATGTACTCACCAGCGATCCCATATCCCTGGCGGACCTTTCGGGTTACCGCAGCCAGCGTTCACTGGTCATTGACAACACCCTTTCGTTCCTGGAAGGAAAGGCTGCCAACAACCTGCTCCTCTACGGCGACAGGGGAACCGGCAAGTCCGCCACCGTCAAAGCGGTATGCCGGGAATATATGAACCGGGGCCTGCGGCTCCTGGAACTTCGCAAGGAAGACATGGGGGAACTCCCCACTATGCTGGAATTTACCGCCTCCAGGGGCCTTAAATTCATCATTTTCATTGACGATCTTTCATTTGAAAACCTTGACGATTCGTTTACCGGCCTTAAAGCCCTGCTGGAAGGCGGCGTGGAAGGACGCCCCCCCAACACCCTCATCTACGCCACCAGTAACCGCCGCCACCTGGTACGGGAACGCCCGGACCGGACCGCGGACACCGGGATAAGGTCCTTCGATACCATGCAGGAACAACTTTCCCTTTCCGACCGCTTTGGCCTCACCGTATTTTTTACCGCCCCCAGCCAGGAGGAGTACCTGGAGATCGCCCGCTTTATCGCAGAAAAGCGGGGCCTTGTACCGGACGGCAAGTTCCGGGAAGACGCGCTGCGCTGGGAGAAGTGGTTCAACGGCCGGTCCCCCCGCACCGCTTCGCAATTTGTAGCCTGGCTTAGCGGGGCAAAACCTTTCCCCTGGGAAAAAGATGAAGGATGAGCTATTCCCAAAACTCGGTTAGTTTTGGGAAAGCCTCGGATTAAAATAAAAAAATCGCCTTTTTAGGCGATTTTTGGGGCTTGTATGCGCAACGCACAACAAACTGCTAGGCCATTCGGTCTTGGGGTCTTAAGCGCAACGCGCAACAAAGTCCCGGCCGGTGGGCCTCTCATGTTTAGCGAGGGTAGGACTCGAACCTACGACCTCCGGGTTATGAGCCCGACGAGCTGCCAACTGCTCTACCTCGCGTTGTATGTTTATAAGATACTGAATGAATTCCCTTTTGTCAAGGGCCTTTCAGGGCGCCTTCAGTCAGCCTTCAACCAGCCTTGGCTATCCGCAGTTCACAGCGGAAAACCGGTGAACCGTGGGCCGGTGTCACGGCGGGTGTGGCCTCCGGAGTGCCGGGGGCCGGGGGTTCCGGTAAGCGGCGGCCTTCAAAGGCGGTGGCCCGGTCCCAGCCTTCCGCGGGGAATTCCGCGGTCCAAAGTTCTATGGTTTCGCCGGGGTGTACTTCCCCCAGGTAGTTAATGTCCAGACGGGCCCGCCCGCATTGCTCAAGCAGGGCGCTGTCCATAAGATCCTGAATCCACTGGATATACCGGGCGTTGTTTACGTGGCCGTTGTAATCAACATCGGAGTAGAGCGCCCTCCGTTCCCCCAAAAGCCGCAGATCGCCGCGGCTTTCAAGGGAGAGGGGAATTCCGGTCATGGCGTCGATCCCCTCGTTAAGGGGAAGGGTTACCATTAGCGCCTGGGGCCTAAGGGGACGGCGTTTTTCTATATCCAGGATGATCCAGCAGCTTCGTCCGCGTACCAGGACATGATCTTCCCGGTCCCGAATATCGTAATCCCGCAGGGCGAACAGTTTTTCCCAGCCCCGCGGCCAACTGCGGACACTGATCTTCTCCCGCCAGGCGGGACGCCGGTCCCACATGACCGAAAGCCGGGAAAGTACCCATACCTGACCTGCTTTAACCATTGCGTCCCGGCCAACCCCCAGGGCTTCCGCGTGGTTAATGGCGACTTCCTGAAAAAGATCAAACGTGGAGGCCAGGGTAAGCCGATCCGAACGGTCTATAGCGCCAAACCTGACTTCCAGGTTTTCTTGCTCTATGTTCATCTCCTTGATACAATAATGGGAAATACTCTAAAGGAGCAAGCATTGAAAATAGGCGCCCAGCTTTACAATGTACGGGACTACACAAAGACCCCGGAAGATATCGAAGCCACCCTGCGCAGGGTCAAGGCGATGGGTTTTGATGTTATTCAGATTTCTGGTTTTGGTCCCTGCGATAGTGGCCTTCTGGCAGGCTGGGTCAAAGAACTGGGCCTGGATGTCTGCGTAAGCCATGTGCCCTGGTCCCGGCTTGCGGATAGTGAAGAGCTAAAGAAGGTGATTGCGGAGCATAAAGATCTTGGCTGTCATCAGATTGGCCTGGGTATGCGGCCCGGCGATGTGTTTCCCAATACCTATGAGGGCTGGACCCGGTTCATTAAAAAGGCCAACAGGATCATCGCCCAGGTACAGGACGCGGGTCTTATGTTCAGTTATCACAACCACGACCTGGAATTGCAGCGCTGGAACGGCGTTACGACGCTGGAACGTCTTGCCGCCGAATGTCCTGAGCTCGATTTTATCCTGGATACATTCTGGGTTCAGGCGGGGGGCGCCAATCCGGCCGCCTATATCAAAAAACTCAAGGGCCGCATCAGGACCATCCACCTTAAAGATTACCGGGTGGTGGACCAGGTCCGCCAGTTTGCGGAAATTGGGCAGGGAAACATTGACTGGGACGAGATTATCCCCCTGTGTAAGGCCCAGGGTGTTTCTTACGCGGCAATCGAGCAGGACGCGAACTGGCTGGTCGATCCGTTTGAAAGCCTTGCCATGAGTCTTGAGTTCCTCAAGGGGAAGGTATAAAGCCTTACCGTACGGCGTCCTGCCAGCTTAGAGCCGCCCCAACCGCGGTGGTGTACTCCGCGTCCTGGGGGTATTCAAAGCTGATCCCGTACATGCCGCTTATCGTTTTCAGTATCTGTTTTCCCACGGGGTTGTTGCTGCCGTTTCCGGTAACGACAACCCGGTCTACGCCGACGCTCCGGGCGGCAAAGACGGAGATCATACCGATAACCTGGTAGACCATGTTGAGGATCGCCAGGGCAATGTCGGAATTTCCGGCGCTGTCCAGCGTCTTGCCGAAGTTAGCGGCGGTTGCCTGGCGGCCCAGAAAGCTGATCTCCGTGTCGGTAATATCCGACAGGAGCAGGTCAACCTGGTCCAGCCTTCCGTCCTTTGCCAGTTCCATGACGCCGCTAAAATCCGCGGTGGGCAGCAGTTTTTTCGCAAGCCCGTAGATCGTGCCCCCGCCGACACCGGACCCCCCCAGATGGATAATGCCGTTTTTTCCTGCCTGGATGATTGCCGTACCGGTCCCCGCGTTGGTAATGACGATTGGATCCGCGGGGAGGCCGCCTTGGACCTGGGCCAGAAAAAGGCCCCCCGTACCGATGGCCTGTATTTCGTCAACTTTCCGGGTGGGAATACCAAATATATTGTTTTTTATTTTGGAGGCCCCGGCGCCGGTAATGGCAATCCCCGAAATACACGAGATCTCAATATCGTTTTCGATAAGCAGCTTCCCCAACGCACCGGTGGCGGAGGTAACCGCGTCCTGGGCCCGTGTCTTGATCTTTCGCGTCAAGATACCGTCCTCTACGGACACGGTCTTCGTCGTGGTACTGCCAATATCTATGCCGATTATCATCAAAGACTACCCTGCCTCAAGAAAGCGTCTTGCCTTACCCGTGATGCCCAAGCTGCCGGCCTGCAACAAACCTGGCGGTTTATGACAAACCTGCCGGCCTGTAACAAACCTAGCGGTTTGTTTTGGCGATGTCGCAGATACGGCGGGCCATCTTTTCCAGGGGAACCTGTTCCTGCACATGACCCATCTCAAAGGCGACTCGGGGCATACCGTAAACCACGGCACTGGCTTCATCCTGGCCCAGGGTAAGTCCGCCCTCTTTGTAGATGGTCCCCAATTGGGCCGCGCCGTCCCGCCCCATGCCGGTCATAATTACCCCAAGGGCGTGGTTTTGGAAGGTCAGGGCTACGGAGGCGAACAGCACATCTGCGCTGGGCCGGTGCCCGCTTACCAAAGGGGCGTCCGAAAGGTGGGCCACAACGGTGGCACCTTGGCGGCCCACTTCCAGGTGCTTGTTTCCCTGGGCAACAAGGATACGGCCGGGGATAAGCGGATCCCCTTCCTCCGCTTCTTTTACGTCCAGGGGACAGATCCGGTCCAGGCTTTTGGCAAATTCGTTGGTAAAACCGGCAGGCATGTGCTGAACCACCACGATGGGTACCTTAAGATCCGCGTCCAGCCTGGAAAAAACCACCCGCAGGGCGTCCGGCCCTCCGGTTGAAATACCAATTGCCACAACCTCGGTAGTGGCGGGTTTACGCAGGGGCGTCGGAGGCTTGGCGGGAACCGCAGTATGGACAACATTGAGTTCCAGAATTGAGGCAATGGAGATCGTACTCTTGCTCATGCTCTCCGCAGCAGCAGGGTTTATCGCTTTCGCCTCATTTGGGGAGATGATCTTCTTCCCGTGAGTCTTGCGGTACTGGCCGCCGTAGCTCAGCAGCAGTCCAACCAGGTTATCTTTGACGGTGTGGATATCCTCCGAGATTGAACCCGAAGGCTTTTGAATAAAATCACTGGCCCCCAGAGACAGGGCTTCCATCGTGATCGCCGCGCCTTTGGCGGCAATGGAAGAAAGGATAATCACGGGAATTTCGATAGCCTGTTTCTTCCGTTCACGCAGGAACTCGATCCCGTTCATTTCCGGCATTTCCAGGTCCAGAACTATAACATCGGGATTTGCCCGGGGTATTTTGTCCAGGGCAAAACGCCCATTCATAGCCTTATCGGCAATGACCAGCCCCGGTGTTGCCTCCACCATTTTTCCTATCAAATTGCGCATCAATGCGGAATCATCCACGATTAAAACTGATATTTCATCGGCCACAAATTGCTCCTTATCCCTACGACAGGTACTCCGCTGCGTCCAGACGCCGTGTTCGTTAACAGGAATTTACCCATGTTTTGCTGAACCGTCGCCTTATGAACTCCACGATCCTTTACCGGAAGAATACTTTACTGGTACTTCCGGTAAAAAGTTGCCCATTCGGTCTTTACAAAATCAAATTTGGTCTTCATACCAAAAAGAGATTCCGAATGACCAATAAACAGGAAGGACTTATTGGACATGGAATCCCAAAAACGGTTGATCACCGCGGTTTGGGCGGTTTCATCAAAATATATGATTACATTCCGGCAAAATACCAGATCCAGGTTCCGCTGCCCCGAGTCGTTGGCAAGATTATGGTAATCGAAACGTATTTTGGACATCAGATCGGCATGGACCTTATAACCCCCGTCAACCTTGTCAAAATACTTTTTAAGGTAATTGTCGGGGACCCCCACGATTCGGGAATCGGCGTAAAAGCCCTCTTTGGCGGTCATAAGGCACTTCAGGCTAATATCACTGGCCAAAATCTCGTATTTCCAGGGAGAAGGCAGTATCTCACTTAAAAGCATGGCGATAGTATAGGCCTCTTCCCCCGTGGAACAACCGGCGCTCCATATCTTGATAAGGTTGCTCCCCTGCTTGATCTTCATCAATTCCGGAATTACATAGTGTTCCAGAGCGTCAAAATGGGCCTGGTTACGGAAAAAACGGGTAAGGTTGGTGGTTATACTGTCCAAAAAGCTCTTAAGGTCCTCTTTATTAGAGGCAATTCTCGCATAGTGAGATTTAACCGAATCAAGGTTCAGGAGGCGGAGCTGTTCTTTAAGCCGGCTTTCCAGGATTGAACGATTAGTCGTGGTAAAAGTTATACCACTTTCCCTATAAATAAGCGTCTTGTATAACTCAAAATCAGCATCACTGAAAAACACTGGATCCGCCATATTTTCATAGTAGAATCTCATACTAAGCCCTGTCAATGTATTGGCTGAAAGTCATATTGCTGTCATTCAGAGCCCTGCCGGTCCCATAACAGGTCATTGACGTGAACCGGGGGACAGACAATAATGTTTACACATGGATAAGCTGATTTTTGTCTCCGGCGGCGTACTGTCCGGCCTGGGAAAAGGGGTAGCCGCCTCTTCTCTGGGGGCTTTGCTGGAAGCCCGGGGGCTTAGTGTCCGGATGGTCAAGTGCGATCCCTATATCAATGTAGACGCCGGTACTATGAGCCCCTATCAGCATGGCGAAGTCTATGTAACCGATGACGGGGCGGAAACAGATCTGGATTTGGGGAACTATGCCCGTTTTACCAGGAGTTCCCTTTCCCGTGCAAACTCGATGACCACCGGCCAGATCTACAAAGAGGTCATCAACAAGGAGCGGGAGGGCCGTTTCCTGGGCCGCTGCGTCCAGGTTATCCCCCATATCACCGATGAGATAAAAAGCCGGATCCAGGGCATTACCAGGGGGGACCCGGATGTTGATGTGGCAATTGTGGAGATCGGCGGCACGGTGGGGGACATCGAATCCATTCCCTTCCTGGAAGCCGCCCGCCAGCTTATCCATGAGTACGGCAGAAACAGCGCCATTTCCGTCCACCTTACCCTGATTCCCGCGGTTGCCGGGGGGGAACTGAAGACCAAACCAACCCAACACTCCGTTAAGGCCATGCAGGAGATGGGGATTCAGCCGGATATTCTTATCTGCCGGGCCCCGGTGATGCTGGACGAGGCGACTCGCCGAAAGATCGCCCTTTTTACCAATGTGGAATTCGACGCGGTCTTTAGTTCCTACGACGTGGATACCACCATCTACGAGATACCCCTAATTTTCCACTCCCAAAAGCTGGACCAGGTGGTATTAAATAAAATGGGGGTGGAAAGCCGGCACGCAAACCTGGCCCCCTGGATCTCCATGATGGACAAATTCCGTTCCCGCCAGGGCAAGGTACGCATAGGGATTGCCGGTAAGTACATGGAACTCCACGATGCTTACAAATCCGTTTACGAGGCCCTGTTTCACGCGGGTATGGAAAACGAAGTAGAGGTAGAGCTGGTCAAGGTGGATTCCTCCCGGCTGGAGGAGAACATAGAACCGGAGGCGGCCCTGGGGGAAAGCGCCGAAGGGGGGGCGGTTCATGGCATCCTGGTACCCGGCGGCTTTGGTCAGCGGGGTATCAACGGCATGGTAAAGGCCGCGGCCTGGGCCAGGGACAACAAAGTACCCTATTTCGGCATCTGCCTGGGAATGCAAATTATGGTTATCGAATGGGGCCGGAATGTGCTGGGCTGGGAAGACGCGGATTCAAGCGAATTTGACGAGGATACCAAGCACCCGGTGATCAGCCTGTTGGCGGAGCAGGTAAACGTGAAGGACTACGGCGGAACCATGCGGCTGGGGGCCAGCAAGACCGTGGCAGAGCCGGAAAGCCGGATTTACAACGCCTACGGGACCACGGAAATTTGGGAACGGCACCGGCACCGTTACGAATTCTCCAACAAGTACCGGGAAGAGATGGCCGGCACAGGCTTAAAGCTGGCCGCTTTTACCCCGGACGGGGGCCTAGTGGAATGTGTGGAGTGGCCGGATCATCCTTGGGGGGTGGGGGTGCAGTTTCACCCGGAATTCAAGTCCAAGCCGACCCAGGCCAGCCCCCTGTTCCGGGATTTTATTGCCGCTGCCAAGGAGCGAATGTTGTTTACCGGGGGAAGCCTCAAGATTCCCACCGGACATGCCGATGCGGAAGTTTAGCAATCCCTTGCGTGTGCAGGTATATCACGGGTATTCCGAGGGAGGGGGCCCCGATAAACAGGAGTCCCAGGTCAGGTATGGATGGGATAAGATCGTTTTTCCCCAAACTTCTCCCATGCGGGCTGTTTTTGCTCTGTGCCTTTGTTTTTGGCTGTTCTTTTGATTACGGCAGCAGCGACAGTGAGGATTTGGGTCTTCCCGATATTGTGATGGACGATGTGGAGTACGTCCGCGTGCGGGACGGAGAACCCCAGGTCCGCTTTCGGGCGGAGCAGGCGGAACGTTACGAGGAAAGACAGCTTATGGAACTGCGTAACTTTTCATTCGAACAATTCACCGATCACGGAGAGCGGATCGATTCCACCGGCCAGGCGTCATCCGCCCGTGTAGAACTCGATTCGGGAAATATCGGCATTTCCGGCGGGGTAAGCCTTTCGGTGGATTCCGAAAATATCACCATTGAGACCGAAAGCATCTCCTGGCAGGACAAAGAGCGGCAGCTTAGCGCCGGTCCGGAGGACATTGTAAGGATCTTCCGTGACGATGGGACCAGTTTTCAGGGACACGGCTTTAAGGCCAACACCAGAAGCCGTACCTGGGAATTCTCCGGTCCTATTGGGGGCGTATACGTCCACGAGGATGAAGAAGATGCGGAAGAAAGCGATGACTGGGATGCGGTGGACATGCCCGGCCTGGACTTCTGGCAATGAGCGGCTTGTTCCGGAGGCTTCTCCTGCTTATGCTGTTCTGCGCTGCAGGAATGGCCGCCGCCGATACCTTCACGTTTAAGGCGGACCGGATGTCAGGCAGCCGGGCGTCGGGCCGGGAGATCACCATACTGACGGGGAATGCCGAAGTCAGATCCGACAACCTCCTGCTGCGGGCCAACAGAATTGAAATACAGGGGGACGATAACCAGTTTATCGACTGTTCCGGCGGCGTTACCGGACTGGACGAGGAGAAACAAATTTCTTTTCAGACCGACCGGCTCCGTTACGACCGGAAGCTGAAAATCGCCCGGCTGGAGGGTAACTCGACTCTGGAGGACCGCAAAAATGAAATTGTTACCAGGGGCCGTTTTGTCGAATATGACGAACAGGCGGAAGTAGTGGTTTTCCAGATTGGGGTCCGGCTTTTTAAGGACGACATGGTGTGCCGTTCCGATTATGGGGTATACCGGCGGCAGGAAAAACTTTTGGATCTTTCAGGCTTTCCGGTGGTTTTCAAAAAAGATGATGAATTCAGAGCGGACCGTATCCGCGTGGACCTGGACACGAATGATGTTACGATGGAAGGGACCGTTTCGGGCTCCATCAAGAATTAACGCAGATGGGGCCTTCCATCCGCACTTACAAATAATCCGGAGGGCTGTATGGCCGGTGAAAGTCACATACTGGCGGTAAAAGATCTCCACAAAAGATTTGGCAGGAAAGAAGTAGTGCGGGGCGTTAACTTTTCCATGTGCAACGGCGAAGTGGCAGGACTTCTGGGACCCAACGGGGCAGGAAAAACCACTATTTTTTATATGATCGTGGGCTTCTACCGGCCAAGCGCCGGGATTGTTTACATGGATCAAATGAACATTACCTCCGAACCTATGTACCGCAGGGCCCGCCAGGGAATTGCCTACCTTCCCCAGGAGGCGTCGATATTCCGCAAGCTTACTGTGGAACAGAACATCTGGGCCATTCTGGAAAGCCGCCGGGACATCGGCAAGGCCGAGAAAAAAGAGCGGCTGGAAGCGCTGCTGGAGGAATTTGGCATTGCAAAACTCCGCAGACAGTACGGGTTTACCCTTTCCGGCGGTGAACGGAGGCGTACGGAGATTGCCCGGGCCCTGGCGACGGAACCAAAATTCCTGCTCCTGGATGAACCCTTCGCGGGAATTGACCCCATCGCGGTGTACGAGATCAAGCGGATCATCCGCAGCCTTGCGGAAAAGGGTATCGGGGTACTGATTACCGATCACAATGTCCGGGATACCCTGGAGATCACCACCGAGGCTTTTATCATCGCCGACGGCTCCATTGCCGCCCGCGGTGGCCGTGAAGAGATATTGAATAACGAAATGGTGCGCGAAGTTTATCTGGGCAGCGAATTCAGAATGTAGCCTGTCCGCATGTCCGCCTGCCCATATCTGCAGATACCTGTTTTTTAGCTAAAGTCAAAATCTTAAACTCCGATATTTAGTATGAAACCGGGAAATACTATGTGCCCGTTGGGCCCCCTGGTATTTTTCGGAGAGGGACTTTCGGCTTATAAACCGGAAATCTCCCCTCACCCTTCCGGAAACGAGGGGTTGAGGGTTCCGGGGTTTTCCCAGCGGGAAGATCCCTGGCACAAAGTGCTTCCTGGATACAGGAAGCATGGGGTTTTGCGTAGCAAAGCTCCAACGTTAAAGGCGTTCCGCGTCTTTAACGACGGCATAATGCCGACGGCAGGGATGCCGCAGCGGTGAGGCTGTCAGGGGACAGCACACGCTGAAAATGCCAAGGGAGTGAATTATGATTATTAATCACAACTTGAGCGCAATGTTCGCGGACAGATCTCTTAAAGTTACCCAGAATTATCTGGATAAAAACATGGAGAAATTATCCAGCGGACTGCGTATCAACCGCGCAGGGGATGATGCTTCGGGGCTCGCCGTTTCTGAAAAACTGCGCAGCCAAATCCGCGGTTTGAACCAGGCGTCTACAAACGCCCAGAACGGTATCTCGTTTATTCAGACTACGGAAGGTTACCTTCAGGAAACCGAAGATATTATTCAGCGTCTCCGCGAACTGGCAGTTCAGTCTGCCCACGGTATCTACACCGATGAGGATCGAATGTACATCCAAATTGAAGTTTCTGCCCTCGTTGATGAAGTAGACCGGATTGCGTCTCACGCCCAGTTCAACGGGATGAACCTGCTCACCGGCCGTTTTGCGCGGCTTATCGGAGATAACGTGGTCACCGCCTCTATGTGGTTCCATATCGGCGCCAACATGGATCAGCGGGAACAGGTGTTTATCGGCACCATGACCGCGAAAGGTCTCGGTATCCGGAATGTCGGAGACGAGACGATTCTTTCACTGTCCGGTTTGGACAGTGCCAACCGTGCCATTGGAACCCTCGATCAGGCGATCAAGATCATCAACAAGCAACGAGCCGATCTTGGCGCCTACCAAAACCGCTTGGAACACGCAGTCCGTGGTCTGGACGTGGGGGCTGAAAACATGCAGGCTTCCGAATCCCGCATCCGCGATACCAACATGGCGAACGAGATGGTCTGGTACACCAAAAACCAGATCCTCAATCAGTCCGGTACCGCAATGCTGGCCCAGGCCAACCAGAGGGGCCAGTCTGTTCTCCAGCTTCTCCAGTAAATCGGAGAAACGTTTTCGGGAAGGCGCCGTTCCGGCTTGGCCGGAACGGCCTTTTTTTTAATACCCACCGGGGGGAGAGGATCTCCAACTGCCTGATGGTGGACCCGTAGGTTTCATCCTCCACAGGGTCAGAGCTAAACTGGAAGCCGCCCAGAAGGCCCACAAAGCCGTGCCAGGTACGGCACTCGGCGGACAGGCCGTTAAAATCTATTTTGTAGTAGGTAATTGATACGCTATATATAGTGTCCTAAACCCCTCCGAAACACTTTTTCGACAGCCTCGTTATGCGCCGTTAAATCCGCTACATTTTTACTTCATGGGACATCTTTGTTAAAAACTTGGCCCATATCTGTAATTGTTAAAACATTGTCCATCAATGTATAATTAACAACTGTTATGTCCCCAATGGAAAATGAATTGTTTCCAAAATTATCCAATACTTTTTCGGTCCATGTAGTGTCTGTATACACAAAGCTACATCTTTTCATATCTG
>JAITJW010000121.1 GCA_031278715.1 Treponema sp.
TACGCCGAAGACGGTTTTTACGACGAGGATATTCTCCTCATGGAAGACGAAGGGATCACCATAGTAAGCGCCGCGGAAACGACCCAGCAGATGGAGATCCTCACCAGGGAGGAGATAGAGAAATTCCACAGCCCCGATCTGCCCGGCCTTCTGGAGGAAGCCCTGGGGCTGGGGGTAACCCGCTACGGCCCTTACGGAAACACGGCGGAGGTGAATATCCGGGGCTTTGACACCGAGCGGATAGCGGTACTCATTGACGGGGTTCCGGTCAATTCCACCCGTTCCGGGGATTTTGATTTTAACACGGTGGATATCAATGCCATCGAGCGGATAGAGCTTATACACGGCGGTTCCGACACCAAGTACAATGTTTCAGGCGCCCTGGGCGGGGTAATTAACCTTGTTACGGTAAAAAAGCAGGAGCCCGGCTGGAGCTTCGGGGGCGGCGTTTCAAACAGCTCCGTTCTGCCGGGGCGATACAACGAACAGCACGGCGGAACCGGGGATCCAAAGTGGCAGGATCTGGCGGATACCCAAAAGATAAACCTTGCCGGCGCTTACGGGGCGGAAGATTACTCTTTCAAGGCCGCCCTTTCCGGCAGCCGGGCGGGGAACCACTTTCTCTACCAGGACGATTACGGTTACGCCCGGCGCAAGGAAGGCAACGAGGTCTGGGACATAGGGGCCTCCGCCTCTTTTCTGCGGGAGTTCGCGGATCTTTCCAAGCTGATCCTTTCGGGCGATATGTACCACGGCGATAAGCGCATACCGGCATCAGGCTACACCGCGGAGTACGCGGAACAGCGGGATTTTTCCAGCCGCCAGAGTCTTATGTTTGATCTGCCCAGGGCTTTTCACGATAATTTTTCCGCGGAGTTCAGCCTGGCCCATAATTGGACAAGCCTGAGCTACGATCCCGGCAGGGAAAGCTCCCGGCATGACGAGAACGATCTTACCCTGATAAACCGCTGGGGCTGGTACCCGGCCGATAAAATCACCCTGCGTTTCGGCGGGGATTACCGTTTTATCCACCTCGACTCAACCAACGACGGCCTTCACAAGGGACACCGGGCCGGCTTATACCTGAGCGCCGAATACAGGCCGGTCAAAAAAATTCTCCTTGTCGTCTCCGTGAAAGGGGTTACGGACGGTAAAAACGGTATCCCGGTTCCCAAGCTGGGCTTCTCCTGGAAGGCGGCGGATTTTCTGACTTTTAAGAACAACTATTTCAGGAGTTTTAAATTTCCCGATTTTGACGATCTCTATTGGGTGCAGTCAGGCTATATGGGGAACCCGGATCTGAAACCGGAAGACGGCTGGGGCGCCGATCTTTCGGCGGAATTTAACTACAAGGACAGGCTGAGCATTGATTCGACTCTCTACGGGGAATGGACGAAGGATTCCATCCACTGGAACAACGCCTCGGGCCTCTGGAGGCCGGAAAACATCAGCGACGGGGTTTTTCTCGGCCTGGACAACCGCTTAAAGGCAACTCTCCCGCCTTTTCCGGCCTTTTTGGAAAAACCGGTGTTTTCCCTTTTCTGGCAGTTTCAGCCAAGCTGGCTTCTTAACAGCACTACCGGTTTTTCTGATAGTATCCGCATCCCCTATATGCCCCTGCACGTTCTGGGGCTGTCCCTGGAGCTTCCCTGGAAAGCCGGTTCGCGCGGACTCCCCGGCTCCCTTACCCTGTCAGGCCGTTTTGAAAGCAGCCGTTACGCGGATACGGCGAACCTTATAGAACTGGAGCCCTATTTTATTCTCAACGCGGATTTTAACCAGAAGCTGAATAAAAACCTTGCCCTTTTTGGAACTATCCGCAATATTCTTAACACATCTTATGTTTCATTTGCCGATTACCCCATGCCGGGGCTCAGCCTTACGGCGGGAATAAAGCTGCGCTACAGGAGGGAGGAAGAATAAGATGGGAAAATTACGGCTCTTTCGCGGCCTGTTGCCGCTGCTCATCCTGGCGGCTGCCCTGTTTACGGGCTGCGAAAAAAGCGGGAAGGCCCCCGGCGCGGCATCATCCGGCGGCCCCGCGCCTCTCCGCATCGTTTCCACCGCCCCTTCCAACACCGAGATTGTCGCCGATCTGGGCCTGGGGGACCGCATCATCGCCGCCGATAAGTACTCTCTTGGCATCCCGGGAATTGCCCCCGCCGCGCCGGAGATAGACTTCTTCTACCCCGACCCGGAAGCCTTGGTGAACCTTCAGCCGGACATCGTAATTGCCAGCGAACATAACAGTTTCGGCGCCGGGGAAGACCCTTTCAAACTGCTCTCCGAAATGGGAATCCGGGTCCTCTATATCCCCACGAGCCAGAGTATCGCCGCCATCCGGCAGGACATCATGACCATTGCCTCAGCTCTGGGCGTACCGGAGCGGGGGGAAAGCCTGATCCGGGAGATGGACAGGGAGATCGAGGCGGTAGCCGCCGTGGGCCGTACCATCACCCGGAAAAAGCCGGTTTACTTTGAGATCTCCCCCTTCCCCAACCCGGTAAGCTTTGGCCGGGAGACCTTTCTGAACGAGATGCTGGAAATCACCGGGGCGCGGAATATCTTTGCCGGCGAGACCGGCTGGATCGCCCCCTCCGCCGAGGCGATTTTGGAGCGGAACCCCGAAGTTATCCTGACCAACGTGAACTTTATTGAGGATCCCCTGGGGGAAATAAAAGGCCGGCAGGGTTTCGCCGATACCGCCGCCCTGCGGAACGGGGCGGTTTACCTTATCGATGCCGATTCCTCGTCCCGGCCCACTCACCGGCTTACCCTGGCCTTACGGCAGATAGCCCTTGCGGTATACCCTGAGTACTATGGGCAGTAGGCTTAAACTGCTTATCGCCGGAGGGGCCGCGTTCCTCGTGTTCTGCGCCGGAGCCTCCCTGGGAAGTTCCTCCATAAGCCCTGTTGAAACGATACGGATCGTCTTCGGTTTTACCGGCGGGCTCGATGCCAGAACTGTCGCCATTGTCCGGCAGCTCAGGCTGCCCCGGGCCCTCCTCGCCTTCATGGCCGGCGGCGCCCTGTCCCTCAGCGGCGCGGTGTTCCAGCCCCTCCTGAAAAACCAGCTTGCCTCCCCCTACATCGTCGGGGTCTCCTCCGGGGCTTCCCTTGGGGCCGCTCTGGTTATCCTGGCCGGTTTTTCCCTCCCCCTGCTCGGCCCTTATACCCTGCCGGCCGCCGGTCTCGCCGGGGGTCTCCTCGCGGTACTTCTCGTCTTCTCCTTTTCTTCCCGCCTGGATCGGGCCATGTCGAACAACACGATCATCCTCTTCGGCATGGTGGTCTCCCTTTTCGTGAACGCCCTGCTCACCACCCTTATGGCCTTTCACCGGGAGGAACTTAAAACCCTGGTAATCTGGCAGATGGGGAGCTTCGCCCTCAAGGGCTGGCCTTACATCTTCCTGATGCTGCCCTTCCTTGGGGTGGGCGCCCTGGGGGTTCTCCGCTATACCAGGGAGTTGGATCTCCTCTCCTTTGGGGAGGAGGACGCTTTTTCCGCCGGGGTGGAGATCCGGACAGTCCGGGGCTGGCTTTTTTTCTTTTCGGCGGTCCTTACCGGCGCGGCGGTCGCCCTGAGCGGGGCCATCGGCTTTGTGGATCT
>JAITJW010000160.1 GCA_031278715.1 Treponema sp.
AGTATTCTCCCTGACTGGTAAGCTCCTCTTATGGAGAAAGCCAAATGCAGATAGCCACGTCCCTGGGATCGTTCAATCCGAAATACGACGGTTCTTTCCTCACCGTTGAGGAGACGCTCCGCAGCGCCCATGAAGCCGGTTTCCGCGCTGTTGACGTTAACCTGTGCGCGGTTCTGGAATATAAAGGGTATTTTCTCAGCGAGCCCGATTGGGAACGGAAGACACGGAAGCTGCGGGAACTGGGGGATTCACTGGGCATTGTTTTTAACCAAACCCATATCCCTTTCTACCCGCAGTTTGAACTTACGGGCCAGGAATTCGAACACGCCGAAGAGATGACCATGCGGGCCATAATCGCCTCCGGGATTCTAGGCGCTTCCTGGGGGGTAATGCACCCCGGTTCTCTGTCGGACAGAAACTGGTCCCTAAAGGATCATCTTGAACGGAATGTCGAGTATTTTAAGCCGAAAATCGAAGCCGCCAAAAAGAACAATACGGGTATTGCCATTGAGAATATGGGCTGCTGGCCCAAAAGCAAATACTTCCGCATGTACTGCGCCACAGAGTATGAGCTTTGCGAACTGATAGACGCCCTGAATGATCCGGCTGCGGGAATTTGCTGGGACTTCGGCCATGCCAATATGAACAAACTGGATCAGGTCCTTTCCCTCCGTACCATGGGGAAGCGCCTCAAAGCCCTGCATGTGGACGACAACCGGGGCTGGGAAGACGATCACCTGCCGCCTTTCTATGGAACGGTAAACTGGGCCGCCCTGATGCCCGTACTTGCCGAAATAGGATACACCGGCGATTTGACCTTTGAAGTCCTGAATATGCAAAAATTCCCCGATGCTTTCAGGATAGAAGCCGCCCGCCATATTCTTGAAATCGGCCGGTTCCTGCTTGGGCTTAAAGACCTGGGAACGTCCCGGAGTTAAGCTGCAAAGCTCCGGAAACCTGTAACCGGAGGTTCCCTTAATTTTCTAACTAGAGAGCTGTTCCCAAAACTCGGTTAGTTTTGGGAATAGCTTTGGAAAAAGCGGCCAAAAGTCCGCTTTTTCCTCTAAATCTAAGGTTAGTGAGGAGATGTTCTGTCTGATGCTCATTGATCCACGACAATCCGCTTCACTTCCATTGGCTCAAGGATCAGATCACGTTTTTCGAAGCAGACCCTTCGGTCTTTCTCAATTTTGACAGATGCCCGGGCCCGCGAGGAGTAGTGGTTTATTACAAAAAGAGCGGATTTATCACCGGAACGGAAAAGGCTGGTCCAGATATTCGGGTTATCACATTCAACCAGGGGCTTTGTCCCGGCCAGCCTGAAGAGAAAGCTCCGCAGCATGGCCCCCTGGGTAAGAAGGCCGTAACTAAACCACGCCCCAAGGTAGATGAGGGCGCCGCCGGACTCGTAGCCCTTGTACCAGCCCACGGGCGAACCGCCGGGAGCGCCATAATGGGCCGCAGACGGGTTCAGGACGGCGATTGTTTCGGCTCCCTGCGGCGCAGGCGACTGGTACAGGGGCGTTTCAATCATGACGCCGCTGACAGGGGAACCCCCTGTTGTGTTGATAAGGGGCCATGGCGCAATAAGCTTACCGGAGGGCCCGGCGCCGGCGGCGTCCCTCAGTATGGTGCAGGGGTTGAGTTCCTCGTCCAGTTCCGGGAACACCGGTCCGATGATGATCTTTCCGCCGAGGCGTAAAAATTCGGCGGCCTTTTTCTGGGCCCCCGCGGGCATTGACGCTGCCGA
The DNA here is from genome assembly GCA_031278715.1 of Treponema sp. Lineage (GTDB taxonomy): Bacteria > Spirochaetota > Spirochaetia > Treponematales > Breznakiellaceae > JAISFT01. Next base: position 1,751 of record JAITJW010000160.1, read on the forward strand.
GGCTATATACAGGGGCTTCGACAGATCTTCGAGGAATTCCCTGCTTTCAAGATCCGCCAGGGCCGGCGACAGGGAAGAACCGAAGGCGCAGGGAATGAGCCCTTTGCGGACAAACTCCCAGGCTGCGGAATTGGAGAAGCGTTTCTTCTCGCTGCCGAACCATTTTGCGCTGCGGGTATAGGCTTTAACATAACCGATATGGAAATCAACATGCCGTTCCGCGGCGGCAAGCCAGCTGTTTTCTTTTAAAAAGAGGCCGAAGTTTTTCTGGGCCTCGAAGGTTGGCCGTATCTCCCCCGTAGCGCTGACGGAACAGTTGTAGTCGTAAATCTCCCCTGTGGCGCCAATGCCCAGGGGGTTTGGCCCGCCGGTGAAAACATAGTAGTTGAAGCCCTTCATGCCCATCGCCAAATTGAGGAAATAGCAGCATTCAAGGTCTTCTTTCTGAATAGGCGGCCAGTCCGAGGGGCTGCCGCCGGGCATCTCAAAGACCGAGGGCGGGTAACCCATAAGGCGCAGTATCTCGAAAGAATAGAACATCCGCACGCCGTACTGCGGGGTCGGGTTATTCTGGGCCCAGTCCTGGTTCAGCGTGTAGTAGTGGTCCGAACCCAGAAGAAAAGGCTTTCCTTTTTTAATAAACGCCGCAGCGGTTTCGGTAACCCAGGTGTTGGAGTCGGGATTCGGCGAATTGTGAACTATGTCGCAGTCAATGCCGTAACTGTCCATCCAGCCGCTCAGGGTAAGGGCGTACTCCCCTATGGCCGTGAAGTAAAAATCCTCGTAGTCCTTAACACGGCGCCGCTGGCCGTCTTCGGCAGGACTGCCGGCAAAGGGTTCAGCTGCGGCAAAAAAAGCAAAATCCGTGCTATACGCCCGGTTCATGGCTTCAACGGTGCGGTATTTGTTTTCCAGATAACAAGGATAACGGCCTCCTTCCCTGCCTATACCCATGGCCTCCCGGTTATAGTCGTACCCGCCGGAAAGCCAGATCTGGATCCCCGCCAGTTCGTTGTCCACCTGGGCGAAGGCTATGGGCCCGCCCCTGGAGAGGCAATATTTGGCGATGACGGGGCAGATTTTGTCGTACCACTTTTTCGCCTTTTCCAGAAACAGGGGGTGAAGGTAAGAGACAACGCCGCTTTCCGGAAAGGTCCTGCCGTCAATGGCCTGCAGCAGAAGATCCGGGTAGTTTTCGATAAGCCACGGAGGCAATCCCGCGTGAACGATCTCGCTGTACACGTAAGGTCCGGGACGGACGATAGCAAAGAGATCCATTTCCGCACAGAGCGTGAGGAAGCCTTCAAGGTCCCGCTCGGGAATGTCGCCAAAACGGAAGTCCCCTTCAACAGGCTCATGGAGTATCCAGGGGATGTATGTGGCCACGCAGTTGCCGCCGGTCTCCTTCCATAATTCGAGCCGTTTCCGCCAGTCTTTCCTGGGTACCCGGAAGTAGTGGAACTCTCCGCAGGCAAGGAAAACAGGTTTCCCGTCAATGTAGTAACAGTTCTTGTCCCAGCCGATTTTTTTCACGATAACACCCCCCTTACCATTAAAAAGGTATTTGCGTACCGTTTTGGTACAAAACGGGAGCAAATACAAGGTCTGTCCGCAAGGTAACCGGCTTTATAGACAGACACTAACTATAAATAATTTTTTAACCGCCTGCCTAGCAGCCCGTCCCCGTGCCCGATCCCTGGTTTTCGCCCCCCGTATCTACAGGTGAAAGCCCAGAAAAGCTCGTTGAACGTGTTAACCGCAGATCCAGGAGTTCCGATCTTAGTGACGCAATGTACCCCCTCAGATCCTGGTCCCCTGTCAGTTTACGGTAGATCTGTTCCCGTGCGCCTTCAAGGGTAAAACGTTTTATCGCCCACGGTACTTGACGCTTTTTCCTGTCTTTGATATGGTAATCGGACTTGTAGGCGCGGCCATGCCCTTGTAGCTCAGTTGGCAGAGCATATCCATGGTAAGGATAAGGTCAACAGTTCGATTCTGTTCGAGGGCTGTCGAAAGCGCGGCTTTTTCAGGGACTTTTAGATGAAAGCCCCTGAACGGGGTGGATGTACCCGGATTTAGACCGGAAGAGGTTCAAGATGGCAAGCAAGAAACAGGTTGTGGAGTTGGTGGCGCTTCAGTGCAGCGTATGCAAGCGGCGGAACTATACCACCGCAAAAAACCGGCGGAATACCCAGGAGAAACTGGAGTTAAGCAAGTACTGTCCTTTCGACCGGAAGCATACTCCACACAAAGAGACCAAGATAAAATAGGGTTTCTCCCCCAAGAAACGCCGTTTCGCGGGGGTAACAGAGGCGTATAGCTCAGTTGGTAGAGCGGCGGTCTCCAAAACCGCAGGTCGAGGGTTCGAGGCCTTCTGCGCCTGGGAAGGGATTAAAGAAAGCCGGGGACAGGTGTAAAGGAAAGGGGCCAAGGTCTCGAAGGGTTGCCGCGGCTTTGCCGGGCCAAGCAAGGCGCAGGGCCGGCAAAGTAAAGCGCCAGGGATGGCGGTTTAGCGGTAACCCCGGCCCGGAAGGAGCCGGCAGGAAGCCGGCGACTGGAGGGCGAGGCCTTTCCGAAAGGTATTTAATTTGCCGAGGGTGGTATGAGAAAGCTGGTGCAGTTTGTTAAAGAATCCTATGCGGAGTTGCGGAAAGTTGTATGGCCAAGCCGGGATGATGTTGTCAGTTCCATCAAGGTTGTCATCATTTCAACCATCATCATTGCCGCTGCCCTGGGCCTGGTGGACGTACTGCTTCTTTTCGGCATCAGGGCGATATTTTAGGCGCTGGTAAAGGGAAATCATGGCTTCGGGCTGGTATGCAATTCAAACATCCACAGGATGGGAGAACAAGATAGAGAAAATTATCCGCATGATGCTTAAGAACGGCGAATTGGATAAAGAAGTCGTCCTTGATGTCAAGATTCCCGTCGAGGTGGTGGTAGATACCCAGGGTGGGAAAAGGCGGGAAAGAACCCGGAAAACCTATTCCGGTTATATCTTTGTGGAAATGGATCTGCCCGACATCCCTGCTGCCTGGAAAGCCAATTGTTCTAAAATTAAGAAAATCCAGGGGGTCCACGGCTTTGTCGGTACCCTGGGAGACGCCAAGCCCCAGCCTCTTCCGGCGGACGAGGTCCGGAACATGCTTCAAAAATCCGGGGATATTAAAGGAGAGCGCCCGGCCCGGGCCCGGCAGAGTTTTGCCGCCGGGGAACAGGTTAAGATCATCGACGGCCCTTTCGAGTCCTTCACGGGGACCATCGAAGAGGTAAACCAGGAGAAGAGCAAGCTCAAGGTTATGGTTGGAATATTCGGGCGTAATACCCCGGTAGAAGTTGACCTTTTACAGGTTGAAAAACTGTAGATCGTTCCCAAAACCGTCCGTGTTGCGGGATTTGATTAACAATGTGGGAGGGGCCGTAGCGTCCCGTTAGCCGTTTGCCGCGGTAGACCACGAAGGAGAGTATATGGCAAAAAAGAAAATTACAGCCCTTATCAAGCTGCAGTGCCCGGCGGGCAAGGCCACACCGGCCCCCCCTGTTGGTCCTGCACTGGGCCCCCACGGGGTCAGCGCCCCCCAATTTGCCCAGCAGTTCAATGAGCGGACAAAGAGCATGGAGGCAGGCCTTATCATACCGGTTATTATCACCGTGTATCAGGACAAGTCCTTTACCTTCATCCTGAAAACTCCCCCGGCTTCGGTGCTTATCAAGAAGGCCATTGGTTTGGAAAAAGGTTCCCCGGAGTCCCACAAAACCAAAGTCGGTGTGCTTTCCAAAGCCAAACTTGAGGAGATCGCCAAGTTGAAGATAGTGGATCTTTCCGCCAACGATACGGATGCCGCCATGCGGATCATCGCCGGAACCGCCCGGTCTATGGGTGTGGAGGTGGAAAAATGAGCCGGGGAAAGAAATACCAGGAAAGCTTCAAAAAATACGATTCTGCCGCCTCCTATGAGCTTCAGGAGGCCCTAAGCCTGGTAAAAACCATGGCGTACGCCAAATTTGATGAGACCGTGGATGTTTCGGTCAAACTGAATCTGAAGAAAAGCCAGTCCGTCCGGGATACGGTGGTGCTTCCCTACCAATTCCGGGGAGAAAAGAAAGTACTGGTGTTTTGCAAGCCGGAAAAAGAAAAAGAAGCCCAGGATGCCGGCGCCGCCTTTGTGGGGGCCAATGATCTTATCGAAAAAGTCAAAGGCGGCTGGACCGACTTTGATGTGGCCGTGGCTACCCCGGACATGATGAAAGACGTAGGTAAACTGGGTATGGTACTTGGCCGCAAAGGTCTTATGCCCAACCCAAAAACCGGTACGGTTACCTTCGATCTCAAAGGCGCACTGGCAGAACTGAAGAAAGGACGTACCGAATTCCGTGCCGATAAGACCGGGGTAATACACCTTGCGGTGGGAAAAGTTTCTATGGAAAGCGAGAAACTGGCGGAAAATGTAAAAACCGTAGTTGCCGAGATCAAACGTAAACGTCCCGCCGATGCAAAGGGCGAGTTTGTCCAAACCGTCTCGGTAGCTTCTACGATGGGTCCCGGCGTGTGGGTCGCCATTAAGGATGAGGATTAAACATCCCGCGGGCACGCAGTGTAAGGAATTTGCGTCGTGCAAAACGAAGTTCCCGCATTAACCGGGTTTTGAAACCGGTTTAAGGAGTATAGACGTATGGCAATTGTTGCAAAAAAAGTACAGGAAAGCAAAACCCAGGCCATCCAGGAGATCAGGGATGCCTTTAGCCTGTCAAAAGACTTTATTTTTACCGATTACCGGGGACTTACGGTGGGGCAGATCACCAGCCTGCGGAAACAGCTGCGGACCAAGGATGTGCATTACAAAGTTATCAAGAATAACTTTGCCCGGGTCGCCTTTGAACAGCTTTCCGCCCCGCCTCAGGTAGCGGAGTACCTCGTTGGGCCCACGGCGGTGGCCATTGCCCCCCGGGATTCTAACGAAGTTGCCAAGATCCTCCTGAACTTTGCCCAGGAAACCCCGGCCCTGCAGATCAAAGGGGCCCTTATCGGCGATTCGGTATACAACGCACAGGAAACGGAGGCTTTTTCCAGACTTCCCGGCAGACTGGAACTTATTTCTATGCTTCTGTCGGTGCTTAACGGCCCCGCTCGGAACCTGGTTGGGGCTCTTAACGACATTCCCGCCCGCCTGGTGCGTACCATTAAGGCCGTGGAAGAAAAGAAGGCGGGTTAGCAGCCTGTTGCATTGCTTTATGAGCGCAACAAACTGCCGGAACCGTCCTAACGGTATATTGGTCCGTCAGGCTTCCCGAACCGTGGGTTCGAAGCTGCTGTCCTGTCGGATTATTATAAAGGGAACGCTTAAAACTTTCAGTCTTAGACGTTTTCCGTTCAAAAACAGCCTGCCGGGTTTGTCCCCGGCCGGTTGCGCCCCCTGAGGGGCGTTATTACACACAAGGAGAAGTTAACATGGCAGCCACAAAAGAAGAGATTATCGAGGCAATTTCATCCATGACCGTTCTGGAAGTTTCCGATCTGGTCAAGGCCCTGGAAGAGAAATTCGGCGTATCTGCCGCCGCCCCCGTGGCGGTAGCTGTTGGGGCTCCTGCAGCCGGTGCAGCGGCCCCTGCCGCCGTGGAGGAGCAGACCGAATTCAACGTTATTCTTAAGGCGTATGACGATACCAAGAAGATCGCGGTTATCAAAGAAGTCCGTACCGTTACAGGGTTGGGCCTTAAAGAGGCCAAAGACCTGGTAGAAGGCGCTCCAAAACCCCTCAAGGAGAATGTCTCCAAAGAGGAGGCCGCGAAAATTAAGGAATTGGTCACTGCTGCAGGCGGTACGGTTGATATTCAGTAAAGCAGCTTTTTGGGTATACGGCGCCGTCCGCGGCGTAGTATGCCTGCGCCCTGCGGGGGCGCGAAAAGTTATGTTCTCACCCTTCTGGGCAAGGTTCCGGTTTGTAGCCGGAGCCTTTTTGTGTCCGCCGGGGGAAAGCGGTATCCGCGGCATCATGGGCGGTTTTTTTGAGAACTTGTCCAAAACCAGCCGGGTTTTGGACAAAGTCATACTATAATTAAAAAGTGTAACCGGGTAACCGGTGGTATCAAGGCAGGGGGAAACAATGGCGAAAGGAAAATCTACCGCGAAGCGGACCTACATTGGTAAAGAAATTCAGGATGTAATGGAATTACCGGATTTAATAGGTATTCAGCTCTACTCTTACGAGCGTTTTCTGCAGCGGGAAAGGATCAGAGCAGGCGAAAAACCGGCCTTGCAGGGCCTTGAAGAGGTGTTCCATACGGCGTTTCCCATCGAAAGTCCCAACGGAGACATGGTGCTGGCCTATGAGTACTACACCTTGGACGAGGAGAACATTAAATTCTCCGAGCAGGATTGTAAACAGAAGGGCCTTACCTATGCGGTATCCCTCAAGGCACGGGTCAACCTGATCTTCACCCAGACCGGTGAGATTCGCCAGAAAGATATTTACATGGGGGATATCCCCATCATGACCGAGCGGGGAACCTTCATCATCAACGGTGCGGAACGGGTGGTGGTTTCCCAGATTCACCGTTCCCCCGGAGTTATCTTTAGCCATGAAAAAGGAATTTTTTCCTCCCGGATCATCCCCTACCGGGGCAGCTGGCTGGAATTCGAGATAGATCAGAAACGGGAACTTGTCTACGCCAAAATTGACCGGAAAAAGCGGATCCTGGGGACCATTTTCCTCCGGGCCCTGGGTTACGAAAGCCGGGAAGATATTATCCGGGCCTTTTACACAACCGAGACACTGGAAGTAAAAGACGACCGGGAAACCAGGGAGAAATTTTCAGGCCGTATTTTAGCTTCCGCGGTGTGGATCGCCGCCGAAGAGACCGAAACTTCCAACAAAAAAGAAGGGGAGGGGAAAAAGAAACTCTACCGGCCCGGGGAAAAACTGCACCCCCATAATGTAGATGAACTTTTGGCTAACGGTATCGCTGCGGTGGAAGTGGTAAACTTTGAGGCGGAAGGTTCTCTCAATTCCGACATGCTCTTCAACTGTTTTGAGCGGGAGGAGATCAAGTTCGTCAAGGAAGATCCGGGCCGGGATGAGCCGTCCCGGGAAGACGCCCTTTCGGCGGTGTACTCGGTACTTATGCCGGGGGAATCCATCACCGTAGAAGCGGCGGGAAAGGACCTCCTGGGGATGTTCTTCACAAGCCGCCGCTACGACCTTGGAAAAGTAGGACGTTACAAACTCAACAAGAAATTTGATTTTAAGCCCCCCCTGGAAGATTTTACCCTTACCAGGCAGGATATCATCGCCACGATGAAGTTCCTCATTAAAGTCTATGTGGGCGATGAAAAAATCGACGATATCGACCACCTGGGGAACCGCCGCGTCCGTTCCGTGGGCGAGCTCATGGCCAACTCGATGAAGACCGCCTTTAGCCGCATGGAACGGATCGCCAAGGAGCGGATGAGCTTGAAAGAAACCGACACCATTAAGCCCCAGGACCTTATTTCGATTAAACCCGTTGTTGCGGCGATTAAGGAATTCTTTGGTTCCAGCCAGCTTTCCCAGTTCATGGACCAGGTAAACCCGCTGGCAGAGCTGACCCACAAGCGCCGGCTCAACGCCCTGGGGCCCGGCGGTCTTTCACGGGACCGTGCAGGCTTTGAAGTGCGGGACGTTCACTATACCCACTATGGCCGCATGTGTCCCATTGAGACCCCGGAAGGTCCGAATATCGGCCTTATCGTGTCGCTGGCCAACTATACCCGTGTAAACGACTACGGTTTTCTGGAGACCCCCTACCGCAAGGTTGTGGACGGCAGGGCTGCACGGGAAATTGAATACCTTTCCGCTATGGATGAGGACCGGTACTACATTGCCCAGGCTTCCGCCAAACTTAACGCCAACGGTTCTTTTGCTGATGAACAGATCTCCTGCCGTTGCCAGGGGGATTATACCACCCGTTCCCCCCAGGAGATTCAGTACATGGATGTGTCTCCCAAGCAGATCATCTCGGTTTCCGCCTCCCTTATCCCGTTTCTGGAACACGATGACGCCAACCGGGCCCTTATGGGTTCCAACATGCAGCGCCAGGCCGTTCCCCTGGTGTTTCCGGAGGCCCCCCGTGTAGGGACCGGCATGGAGGGGAAGTGCGCCTACGATTCGGGGGTCCTCGTAAAGGCCCGCCGCAATGGAACGGTTCAGCGGGTTACCTCCCAGGAAATTGTTATCAAGCCTGAGGACACTAAAACCAGGGTCAGCGAGACCAATGAAGAAGGACTGGATGTGTACCGCCTGGTGAAGTACCAGCGGACCAACCAGGACACCTGTTACAACCAGCGGCCCATCGTCAAGCTGGGGGAAAAGGTAAGCAAGGGACAGGTTATCGCCGACGGTCCGGCCACCCGGAACGGGGAGCTGGCCCTGGGACGGAATATCCTGGTGGGCTTCATGCCCTGGAACGGTTATAACTACGAAGATTCGATCCTCATTTCCCAACGGGTTGTAAAAGAGGATATGTTCACCTCCATCCACATCAAAGAATTCATTACGGAAGTACGGGAAACCAAGCTGGGACCGGAGAAGATCACCCGGGACATTCCCAACACCTCTGAAAAAAGTCTGGACAATCTGGACAGTGAGGGGATCATCATGGTGGGGGCCAAGGTCCGCTCCGGGGATATCCTTGTGGGCAAGGTAACCCCCAAAAGCGAAACCGAAACCACCCCCGAATTCAAACTGCTCAACTCCATATTTGGCGAGAAGGCCAAAGAAGTACGGGATTCTTCACTGCGGGTACCCCACGGCATCGAAGGTACAATCATCGACATTCAGCGCCTTAAACGCAGCGCGGGGGACGATCTGAACCCCGGGGTTGATGAGGTAGTTAAAGTACTTATCGCCGCCAAGCGGAAACTGAGAGAAGGGGATAAAATGGCGGGCCGCCACGGCAACAAGGGGGTTGTCGCCCGGATCCTCCCGGAGGAGGATATGCCCTACATGGAAGACGGTACGCCGCTGGACCTCTGCCTTACCCCCCTGGGTGTCCCTTCCCGGATGAATATCGGCCAGCTTCTGGAAACGGAACTTGGCTGGGCCGGTTCCACGCTGGACGAATGGTACTCCACCCCCGTATTCCAGTCCCCCTCCACCGTTCAGATTGAGGAAAAGCTTAAAGAGGCAGGACTTCCGGTTACCAGCAAAACTACGCTGTACGACGGCCGTACCGGGGAGAGCTTTGTGAACCCCATCTTCTGCGGGATCATCTACTTTCTTAAATTGCACCACCTGGTTGACGACAAGATGCACGCCCGTTCCACCGGTCCCTACTCCCTGGTAACCCAGCAGCCCCTGGGGGGCAAGGCCCAGTTCGGCGGACAGCGGCTGGGAGAAATGGAAGTCTGGGCGCTGGAAGCCTACGGCGCCGCCAATACGCTGCAGGAACTTTTAACCATCAAGTCCGACGACATGACAGGCCGGTCCAAGATATACGAGGCCATTGTAAAGGGGGAACCTTCCACCACCGCGGGGATACCTGAGTCCTTCAACGTGCTGGTCCAGGAACTCCGGGGCTTGGCGCTGGACCTGACTATCTACGATGTCAAGGGTAAGCAGATACCCTTGACGGAACGGGACGAAGAACTGATAACCAAGACTGAAAGTAATTTTTAGCAGCCTGTTGCATTGTTGGGCATGCTGTGTGAACCTTTGCTTCACGTGTAGTTTGTTGCGCCAAGGCGAGCGCATAATGTTCCTGAAATCCCAGGAACATTATGCGCTCGCCCTGTTCACAACGGCGAATCTTAAGTTTCCAGGAGCGTATCATGAGGTATCCACCGGTAGCAAAGAAATTTCCCCATATCCTGCACGGCGGCGATTATAATCCTGAACAATGGCTTGCATGGAAGGACAAAATCTGGAAAGAAGATATGCGCCTTGCCAAACTGGCGGGCGTCAACACCCTTTCCGTAGGCATCTTCTCCTGGACTGCCCTGGAACCGGAGGAGGGGGTCTACCGCTTCGAGTGGCTTGACGAGGTCATGGATCTGCTTGCCGCAAACAGCATCGCCGCGGTCCTGGCAACTCCCTCCGGGGCACGGCCCGCGTGGCTAAGCAAAAAATACCCCGAGGTGCTGCGGGTAAATGAGATGCGCCTGCGGAACGTTCACGGGGACCGGCACAACCACTGCCTCTCCTCCCCGGTGTACCGGGAAAAAACCCAGGCTATCAACCGCCTCCTGGCCCGGCGCTACAAGGACCACCCCGCCCTGGCCGTCTGGCATATTTCCAATGAGTATTCCGGCTCCTGCCACTGCCCCCTCTGCCAGACCAAATTCCGCGAATACCTGAAAACCAGGTACAAGACCCTGGACGCCCTGAACGAAGCATGGTGGTCCGCGTTCTGGAGCAGTACAATTACTGACTGGGATCAGATCGAAAGCCCCGGCAGTCCCGGCAACGGCGGGCACAACGGCATCAGGCTGGACTGGCGCCGTTTTACTACCGAACAGTTTGTAGATTTTTACCGGAATGAAACAACCCCCCTCAAGGAAATTACCCCGAACATACCCTGCACCACAAACCTTATGGCAGGCTATACCGGGATAGACTACGCCCGCTTCGCCGAAGTCCTCGATATTGCCTCCTGGGATTCCTACCCCCAGTGGACCAGCGCAGAGGGAAACGACAAGATTGCCCTGCAAACATCCTACCTTCACGATCTGATTCGGGGCCTCAAACGGCGACCCTTCATGCTGATGGAATCCTGCCCCTCCGCCACAAATTGGCGGCCCGTTGCCAAACTACACCGGCCCGGACTCCACATGCTCCAGTCCATGCAAGCCCTGGCCCACGGCGCCGATACGATCCAGTATTTCCAGTTCCGTAAAAGCCGGGGAGGGCCGGAGCAGTACCACGGCGCGGTAGTCGATCACGAAGGCAGCGGGAACACCCGTGTCTTCCGCGACATTGCCGAAGTAGGGGAACGCCTCAAAGGACTTGACGGCCTTGTAGGGGCCGACACCCCGGCGCTTGTGGCGCTGATCCACGATTACCAGGTACGCTGGGCCCTGGACGACGCCAGAGGCTTTTTGCAGGATAAAACCGGCTATGGTGAAACCCTGCTTAACCATTACCAGGTCTTCTGGAAACGGGGCATTCCCCTTGACCTGATCGATTCCCGGCAGACCCTTGACAGGTACCACCTGGTCATCGCCCCCATGCTCTACATGCTGCGGGAAGGGGTGGCGGAACGGCTGGACGCCTTTGTCCGGCAGGGCGGAACCCTGGTAACGACCTACGCCACCGGCTATGTGAACGAAAGTACCCTGGCCTTTCTGGGAGGCTTCCCCGGCCCCCTTAAAGAGACCCTGGGGATCTGGTGCGAGGAAATCGACGCCCTGTACCCCGGAGAGACAAACTCCATCGAATGGAACGGTACAAGTTACCGGGCCTTTGACCTGTGCGAGCTTATCCATACCACGCAGAGGACAGAGACCCTGGGCCTTTACGGCGCCGACTTTTACTCAGGCCGCCCCGCGCTGACACTGAACCGCCGGGGAGCCGGCCGCGCCTACTTCATCGCCGCACGGACCGGGGAAGATTTCCTTGACGATTTTTACCGCCACATTACCGCGGAGGCAGGTATTCCATACCTGTTTGAGAACCTGCCGGAAGGCGTTACCGCCCAGATCCGCGAGAACGGAGAAAGGACATTTGCCTTTTTGCTGAATTTTACCAACAGTGCAAAGCAGGTTTCCGGCCCGTCCGGCGTGTTTGACCTTGAACCCTTTGAAGCCAGAATCATTGAAAGCCCTCTTACCAGGGCCAGCCCATAACTACAGTCAAGAACTTAAGAAGGGGGAGCACATCGGTTCCGAAACGTAAGGTTCTTTTGCCCCATAAAAACGTTTTTTGACGCTGCTCCCCCTCGCTCCAACCCCGCTTCGCGGGTTTTCCGCTACCCCCACTCGTTTTTTTAATATGCCCGCGGCCATT
>JAITJW010000193.1 GCA_031278715.1 Treponema sp.
CTCTTTGTATTGAATTTTTCCCCAAAACTTCAGTTCCCGGAACTTTTTGCATGTCCGGCAGCGTTGATGAGCGCCTTCATGTAACCGATCTCATAGGCGGCGGACACCGCGTTTCCCGCAGACACCGCCGGGGTGTGATCGTAGATCATCGTACCATCGTAATCCGCCTCAAGGAAGGTCCGGATCAAGGCATACATATCCATATAGCCGTCATCCAGAAAGGTTTCTTCAAAATATGGCATCGGCGCGGATACATTACGGAGATGAGTGATAAAGACCCGCCCTTCCCGTACAAAGGAACGGACCCCTTCCAGAATATCGCCAAACCGGTCGCCCCCCTCAAGCCAGCAGCCGCAGCAGAACTCCATCCCCAGGTTCCGGCTTCCCGCGATGTCGAAAGCCTGGCGGTAATCCGCTGCACTGTTTATCAGGGTGGCGATGCCGCCTATCATGGGCATGGGGGGGTCATTGGGATGCAGGGCCAGACGGACTCCGGTTTCCTCGGACACGGGGATCACCTTTGCCATAAAATAGCGGAAATTCTCCCACATTTCGTCTTTTTCGTAGATCCGTCCGTGTTTGACGGGTATTTTTTCCAGCTGCCGCTCGTCTACCGTCCGGGTTTTTGACCCTCCTCTCCCCGGCGCGTCCGAGGCGGTGGACCAGACGTGATCCGGTTCCCAGGTAAAGGTGGTGGTAAAAATACCGGTTTTCGACAGGGCCCGGAGCATATCGTTAAAACGGGCGATATCCCGGTCCCGGTGTTCCGTAGCCAGGTGGATGTTCGCGGATTTTGCCACCCCTATGTCCCCGGCGTTGTACAGGGTGATGCCCTGGCGGGCCAGCCGTTCTTTGAGCAGCGCCAGTTCCCCCTGACGCTCCGCCAGATTGTCCATCCAGGTATACGCGTAGGGCATGCCCATCTGGGCATGGAAGGCTATGTCGTCCTCCCCGGCATTCTGGGGAATAAAGGCGCTTAGCTTGATCTTGCCGTAACAGTCGTTAGGTCCTTTTGCCATGATTCGTTCTCCTTATTGCAAAGCTTGTCGTTCAGTATTTCATCCAGGTAGCGCCGCTGTTCCACGGACAGGACCACGAAGGGTTTCCGGGGGAGCCGTTCATTTACCGTATTGTATGGAGTACGGAATTTCTTGTCAATCGTGGGTAGGGCAGTCTGTTGTACGCAGGGCAGTCTGTTGTACGCAGGGTAGCCTGTTGTGCGCAGGGCGCCCTCACACACCTTCCATCCCCAGCCTGATTTTAAGCTGTTCCACAAAATATTTGAAATTGTCAAAGCTTACTTCCGGGTGTACCAGATGATCCAGGCCCGGTATATAACCGCTTTGATGAAACAGGGAATCCACCCGGTCAAGTTCCGCATCAATTGTTTCCCTGTCTTTGGTCAAGGCCCGTTTGTCGATGCCGCCGAAAAGACAGATATGGGGGTACTGCTTTTTTATCGCCACCACGTCGCAGCCCGCCTGCACCTCAAACGGCATAACCATGTTGATACCGGCCTCGTTTAACACGGTCATCATCACGTCCATGTTCCCGTCGGTATCCACAGATATAATGGGTATATTCCGATCCTTTGCAAAGGCTATGATCTTTTTATAATTGGCTGTCATAAATTCCCGGAACATTGTCGGTGAGATAAGGGGCCCCTGTTTACCGGACATGTCTTCCCAAATATGTATACGGTCTATCTGTATATACCGGGCCGCTTCTTCATAAATGGCAAGCCAGAAATCCGTAAGGTAATCCATCATATCGTGGATAAGTTCCGGATCGTCGTAAAAACCAACCAGCAGTTCTTCCACGCCCATCATGTCCCGCAATGTGCCGAAAAGCCCGCAGGGGAAATCGCCAATTTGAACCGCCGCGTCCGACCCGGCGAACCGTTCTTGTTCCGCCTGCCAATCGGGGTAACGTTCAGGTGAACGGGGGTCCAGCCGTTCTTTCAGCTTCTCCCAGCTCTCCCGGCCGCTGACCGCGGGGCTGATAATTTTCGGTATGGTGGAATGATCCGCCATAATTTCCAGAATGGAACCGCTTCCGTCCTGAATGAGTTTTGTCCCGCCCCGGTCTTCCAGTACCTTGTACTCAAACCCCGGATAATAACCCAGGTTGACTGCGACGTCGGAAAAACCCGTGTCCAGGCCGAAATACGCGCCAAAATTCGCGTCCTCAGGATAGCCTTCCTGCCGCCACCGCTCAAGGGTTTCGCCCCAGGGTCCCCACAGGGTCAGCGGCAGGCGATCCACATCCTGACCCAGTATCGCGCGGACCATACGTTCCCGGTTGTTCAGTTTTAACGCGGGATCAATTCTTCCTTTCGTGATAGGCATTGTACGTTCCTTTGTTATAGGCATTATATCAGCGCCGCCGCCGATTTACCGGGAATGGTAAGGCTTCCCGCCTCAATGTCCCGTAGCGATGCTTCGTCAACCAGGCGGAACCGGGAAGGCGAGCCGTTTTCAAATGACGGTTTTACCCTTACCGGCGTATCGTCATAATTACAGATAACCATGCCGGTCTTTCCGTTGGTTCCGGTGAACACCGAATAATCGGTATAGCCCTTGCCGTCCGCAGTCGTAACCGCGCCGCCCAGCTTGTCCCGGAATTCGCCGTCCCAGAAATATTCCCGCAGTTCCGTGCGCAGGGCGTCCATCTTCGCGCCGTAGGCGGTGGTTTTGGGAAAATCCGACGGGATGCCTTTGAAGTTGTAGGGTTCGTAGCTGATGATGTAGCGGTTCTGGAGGCACTGGTTGATCATGTTACGGTCGTTAAAACCTATCACCGCGGTCATCATTGCGCCCCTGGGCCGCAGGAAGCGGGACACAGGCTTGTGCAGGCGGCTGGCGGTCCTGGTATAGGAAAGATGGTAATAATCGTGCTGGAAATCGTAAATCGCTTCCCCGGCGATCATGAATTCCCTGCCCGCGAGGATTTCGGTAAAGGCGTTGATCAACGACTCATCGGCGCTGTAAGACGGAGCGCCGTAACGGTGACCGTGGGAGGTATCAAAACAGCAGAGCGTTGGACTATGATGAAGACATTCGTCGTATAACATTCCCGCGGCGCCAAGGTCCACGAGTTTTTTGAATTCCCCCCTGCAAAGCTCAAAGTATTCCTTGCTCATAAAACACATAGGGATAAGCCGCCGGGTGTTAATATCCATCCACTGGGTCGCCGTCTGGTACTGGTAGCCTGAGTACGCGTAGTAATCACCGTAGGGGTCTTTAATCGCCAGGGGCAGGAAGTCTTTCTCAAAATTTTCCAGGGAACGGTCTGCCCAGACAAATTTGGAAAACAGCACCACCTTTACCCCCATCGCGTGGATCTTTGCGATAGCCTCTTTTAGTTCCTCAAAGGTACCAAGCCGGGGATCGGTGTCGTGGTAGGGGTTTCCCCGGTCCTGGCCGCCGTTGTTCCAGCCCACAAGCTGGATGGCCCTGACGCCGTGTTTGACGCAATCTTCCCCCACTTTGGGCAGGTCCCGGTATTTGATCCGCAGTTCGTCTTCCGGAGAGTTGATGTGAATCTGGAGCCATGCATGGGGATCCTTCGCCCAGGAAGGCATGGCCGGATCCTTGTTCCAGGCCCTGCTCAGTTTTGTGTAACAGGAAGCCCCGGTGTTCCAGTCCCCTTTGTAGGCTTCCATACCGAAGGGCAGCAATTCAAAGGAGGCCCCCGGCGCAACGTAAGGGAAGTGTACCGGTCCGAAGCGGGTAAACACCTCTTTGCCGTCCAGGGCATCCATGTCCGGTACCCTGTCGCCCATGCTTTCACCGTAGCCGGGGTGCAGTTCCGCCATCCAGGTTGTGGCCTCTATGCGCCGTTCGGTGATGCCCAAGTAGAGGCCGTTGCCTTTTTCATCGGAAACGAGCGCGAAAGGGTACATCGGCGCCGTGGAAGCAGCCCAGCTGGGCATTACCATGGGGTAATCATCACCGAAATAGCCCCGGGTATTGGGAAACGAAGGATAAAGAGAGGTCTCGCTCATCTGGCAATAGCCGCCATGCTGAAGAGTGAATTTTTCGCAGCCCGAAGGCCTCCTGAGATCTCCCAGGTAGGGGTAGTACACGTTTTCAACATACACCGTATCGTTGTTGACGATATTCATGGAGAACACGGCCTGTCCGTTTTTAATTTCGCAGCGGGCGGTAACGGTGATGTTGTGCGTTCCACCGAATTCGGATGTGATTTTGTTCCACATAAATGAAACGCCGCCGCTGGTTTTTACGCACTCCGGCCTTTCCTGAAGGTGCCCCCAGGCGTTGTTGTTTCGCTTCCCCTCAAGGGGGAGGAGAAAGCGCCAGGACAGCCCCAGATGGGGTCTGTCCAGAGGCGCCCATTGGGCCGTTTTGGAATAGAGAGAAACCAGTGAACCGTTCGCCTCATCAAAACCAACGATTAAGGTATCGGATTCGAGCGTAATCATACGCGTCTCCTGATCAATTCTGATCAATCACGGATCTTCCCGCAAACCGTTTATAAACGGCCCGAATATTAACAGTAGCTTTATTACTTCGACGCGGCGCCGCCCAATTTCCCGAAGCGGCTGTTAATCGCCAGCGCAGGGTCTACCGGTACCGGGGCGCCCACGGTTCCCGGAGGAACGTTGATATACCCGGTCTTTTTGATGCGGTTGCCCGCAAATTGGGGCAGCCATTGGGCTTCGGCTTCCAGCATCTCCGCCACCATGTCCCTGGTTTTTTTGAGGTCCAGTACCGCTGCGGTAAGGGGGTCCATAGCAACCGCCCAGAAGGCCAGTTCGGGATCGCCCTTAATGGCCGCTTCAGCCGCCAGGCTCTGTACGGTCAGGTTGCTCTGGTTTAACGCCGCGCATTGCACGGGCAGGTCCCCAACGACAAAGGGATGCAGCCCCTCCTTGTCCGCGTAAACCGGCACTTCCACCGTGGCGTTGAAAGGCAGGTTGGTAATGTAACCGCGGTTGGGTACATTGCCGTTAAAGCGGAAGGGAACGCCGGTCTCCAATGCTTCAATGATATAGGAACAGTACTCCTTGCTCCGGGGTTCAAGCTCCCCGCTTTCTATGGCCAGCACGTCGGTGCTTTTGAACTTTTCTGCCACCATGACCGAAAAATGGTAGTAGGCGCCGCTCTCACCCCCAAAGGCCGGCTCGTCGCAGTAGCGGTCAAGACATTCCTTGTTTTTCCTGAACCAGGGGAGGTATTCGCTTAAATGACCGGTGGACTCGGTCATAAAGTACCCGCACTGGCGCATCACCTCGCCCCGGACCTTCTCGTTCTTGTAGTACTCAGGCTTCTCCATGTTTTCTTTAAGAAGGGGGTAGAGGTCCCTGCCGTCCTTTTCGATTTTGAGAAACCACGCCATGTGGTTGATCCCGGCGCACAGAAAGTCTATCTCGCTTTTTTTCACATTGGTGTACCCGGCGATAAGGTCCAGAGTCGTCTGGACCCCGTGGCAGAGGCCGACCATAGTCATTCCGGTAGCCCTGGCCGCGGTAGTACAAACCGCGCCCATGGGGTTTACATAGTTCAGGACCACCGCTCCGGGACACAGGTCGGCAATATCATTACCAATGCCGATAAGTACCGGCGCGGTTCTGAGGCAGCGGAATATGCCGCCGGGGCCCATGGAATCGCCGATACACTGGTCAACCCCGTACTTCATGGGGATCTCGTAGTCGAAGCGGTACGCGTCATTGCCGCCGATCTGGAACATGAGAATCACGTAGTCCGCGCCCTTGAGGGCTTCCCGCCGGTCCGTGGTACAGCTGACTGCGGCATCCAGATGGTTTTTGCCGATGATCTGGTCCGCGTACACCTTCATTTTTTCCAGTTTCCACAGTGTGGGCCCCATAAGGGCAAAGTGGGAACCCTTGAGGACCGGGGTGGCAAACAGGTCGTTGAGCAGGGTCTTGCAAAACACGATGCTTCCCGCTCCGATAAGCGCTATCTTCGCCATTGTCTTACTCCTCCACTAATTTAATAACCCATAGAGGCTTTCCCAAAACTAACCGAGTTTTGGGAATGGCTCCATAGCCTTGATATAATCCCAGGCGATCTGCAGATCTTTAACTGCGTCCGCGGACGTACAGGGCGCCCGTTTTTCACCGTTTATTGCCCTGATGAAATTGGCCGCCTGGTTCCGCATGGCGCTGATATAGGGAAGCACCGGCGTGGTGTAGTATTCCCCTGCCGGGGTATTCCGGTACACCGTTACCCTTCCGGCCTGCTGGGCGGCCAGGGGGGCGGGCAGTTCAACCTTGACAAAACCTTTTTCAAAACACGCAAGGGCGGCTTCGTGCCATTCCTGGTTCGTGGAATACGGCGACATTTCCAGGATACCCGGAATACCGGAAACGCTCTCCACCCCCAGAAGAACCCCCGACTTTTCGGTATAGCTGAGGCGGAAATCTTCGTCAAGAAAGAAACGCATCAGGTTTATCTGGTGGATGTAGTAGTTCACAAAACTATTCATGGCCTGGTGAAACTCATCGCTTACCCCGGCGGGCCTGGCCTCGTGGACATTTTCCCCGGCCTTTTCATCGGTGCTGATAACCTTGTTCGCGCCGGCAACCCAGTCCCCAGGGGGCATGGTAACCCGCAGGTACTTGAACTTGCCCACCTCGCCGGACTGTTTCCAGGCGCGGATCTGGTCCACCGCGTATTCAGACGCGGGATCCGAGCGCTTGTGATTGGCAACCATGTGTATCTTGCCGGTTTTGGCAGCGATCTCGACCAGCTTCGCGCCGTTCTGGGGATACACGCACAGGGGCTTTTCCGTAAGCAGGTGCTTTCCCGCTTCCAGAACCTTCGGCGCCGTATCCGTGTGAAAATCAAACCACTGGGCCGCCACTACCCCCTGAACCTCGGGATCCGACAGGAGTTCCTTCTCGCTCCCGTAGACCCTGGGTATTCCATACCGGGCCGCCACCAGTTCCGCCTGTTTCTTCTTCGCGTCGCAGAGGCCGGCCACTTCGCAGCTATCCAGCTGCACATAGTTGGAAAGGTGGGCGTTCTGCCCCATGTACCCGCATCCCAAAAAAGCGATCTTAATCTTTGCCATGCCATTCCTCCGTTACTCTTGGGTAAAAATGTAGAGCCCCTCTTTACCGGGGGCTACAATATCCGGTTTACCGTTGCCGGTTATGTCGGCAATCCAGAAGTAGATACCTACCCCCGAATGGCCGTCCGCCGGGTCCCCGCAATCGAGTACATGGCGGTAGAAACCGCCGTCCCTCATCTTGTAGTAGCAGACGAACACATCCCCGTCGTCGCCCAGGTCGTGGCCGTTGTGGGCCTTGTAGCGTTTGCCGGTAACCAGTTCCGGTTTCCCGTCGCCGTCGATATCCACCAGCTGCATGTCGTGGTACTGGGACCAAGCCCCGTCGATGCAGTGGGGCGTCCAGGTCCGTTTCCCTTCGCCGTCAATGCCCTGCTCGTACCAGTACAGGCCGTAACCGTGGGCAAGCCCGGCAATGAGATCGTTCTTCCCGTCCCCGTTCACATCGTAGACCAGAATAGGAACGCTCAGAGCCACTTCCGATTTGTATTCTTCAGAGAACTCCCATTGGCCGTAGGGGTCCCGGTTTTTCATGTGCAGGATGCCGTTGTACTGGATGACTTCCGGAAGGCCGTCGCCGTCTATGTCCCC
>JAITJW010000206.1 GCA_031278715.1 Treponema sp.
CGTTGGCATCCAAAGCAGAAAACGGCTCGTCCATCACTGAGTTCCGCAAACCGCAGTGTATCATAAGCGGTTTCATTTGCCAAAATAGCGCCGGAATCCGGCGATAAAAGATTGAGCAATTTTGAACCGGCTGTCGTTTTGTGTCATATACTTCTTTTTAATATTTTCCAGAGCGCTACCTATCTTTCTTCCGATTAGGGTAACCGGGTTTCCGGATTCACTGGCCGGATAGTCCCGGATTCAGCGGTCATACGTCTATGTAGAAAATGCCTCTCAAAACGGCAGGAAAGTCAGGGGTCTTTGTCTAAATCCTTGAGCTTTTCTTCAATGACTTGTGAAACTGCCCATTGAATGTCTTCTATTGCTGCTTTCCGGTAGGTTTTAATGGCCTCTTTTGAGCTTAGTTCCTTGTGAAACAGCTCCGTGGTGTCAATTCCCAGAGCGGAAGCAAGCCGTTCCATCATTTCAGGGGAGGGAAATTTCCGCTTTATCTCCAAAAGCCCTATGTAATTCGTACTGGTGTCTACTTTTTCAGCCAACTTTGCCTGGGATAAACCCAGAGCCGAGCGGTATTTTTTTATGTTTTGAGCTAGCAGGTCTCTTATATCCGTCATTCCACACTTACGTCTTATTTTTGATTTTAATGGCTGAAAGACCATTGACCAATTTGCTATTAGTTGTTAAATTATATTTACCAATAGTTAGTCATAGTTATTATATGATTCTACATAACATGGCTCATTTTGGCCCATAAAACCGCCCATAGGGCGGTACAAATTCGTCCATTGTTGAAATGGACACTAATAAGGAGGCTTCACATGAAGAAGCTCTGCAAATTTTTAGGGATTATCACCATTGGGGCGGTACTCGCAATCAGCCTTGGGGGATGCGACAACCTAACGGATACCGGAGGTTATACCTTCGAGTTCAAGGTGACGTATTACTATTGGACCGGTTGGGGGAATGATGGGAATATCACCAAGATAGAGTTTATCAACGGTTCCAGCAAAGACGCCGAGGTACTGGAAACGAAAACGGTTGATATCGGCTTGGGTGAAATGTCCCCTGCATACAGGGTGTCCGGCTTTACTGAGAAGGCTGGAGATGACAGACACATTTTTGGCGTTAAGGTTACCCTTGCCGATGGAAGCTGGCGGTTTTGCTGGAGTTCTGCCGGTAACAATGCCAAGCTTCTGCTTACTATCAATAACTATTCACCAATGGATGGCTTTAGTGACGGTAACTGGTAACTCCCACCCTGTAGGCAAGGGGGCGGGGGCGGGGCGAAAGCCCTGTCTCCGCCCTTTTCTGTTTTTCCTGCGGCCAAGAAGACTTGAACTTCCATGCCTCTCGGCACCAGCACCTCAAGCTGGCGTGTCTACCAGTTCCACCATGGCCGCGACTGTGAACAAAAACAACATAGCCGGTTTTTTTATCCTATGTCAATAAGGTCCCGGCTAACTCCAGTTCCCCTCCTGATTTGCCGATAAAGGGGGTATGAAGTGTAAATACCCCTTACCAGCTATCCTTTTTGTTTTATGCGGCGCCGTTTTTCTGACGATTATGTCCTGTGCCGGCACTCCCAAGGTGGAGGAAGAGGAAGAAGATGTCTGGACGGTCCTGGAAAACGGTGAGACTGAAAAAGCCCGGAGTTTCTTTCTGGGAAAGGTCGATGTACACGCCACTGACTCAAGGGGAAGAACCCCCCTGCACATTGCAGCGGAAAAGGGAGACACCCAACTAGGGGCTTTTTTTATCTCCCTGGGAGCGAATGTTAACGCGCTGGACAACGAGGGTCGCGGTCCCCTGGGTATCAGCGCGGAACGCGGGGATACCGGGATGGTGCGGATTCTGGTAAGGGGTGGGGCCGATATACACCAGCCCATGCCGGGGATCGGCAGCGCCGCCATAGAGGGCATCGGCCGCAGGGGGGAATTCCTTGACGCTTTGTTAAACGCCGGTTCCCTTGAATCACGGGATGTGGACGGAAGGACCATCCTCCATCTGGCCGCCCTGTCAGGAGAACCAGAGGCTGCCGGGCAGATACTTGAGGCCTGGGCCGGTCTGCCGAACTGGGATATTATGGTCCTCGACAACGGCGGAAAGACGGCCCTTGATCTGGCCCTTTCCCGGCCGGATTCCCGGGATCACGCGGAGATTGCGGAAAAACTTATCCTTGCAGGCGGGCGATCCCAAGACCCCATATACCCCTACTTTGCCGTCGCCGCCCGTTCTTCAAATTACAATATACGGTTTTTCGACGGCGGAACCCCCCTGCACTTCGCAGCGCGGGAAAACTACCTGGGGCTGATAAATTTTTTCATCGACAGGATGGCGGAGATCAACGTTAAAGACGCCTCCGGGGCCACACCTCTTTATGAGGCGGCCCGCTACGGAAACATAGAATCTCTGGAACTTCTCCTGTCCCTTGGAGCGGATCCAAATGTCCAGGACGCCAAGGGGAATTCGGTCCTCCACATCGGTATTCCGGTGGATATTCACCGGGAAGCTATCGGGCTTTTATTAACCTACCAGGCGAATCCCAATTTGCGGGATGAACATGGAGACTCCCCCCTGCACATAGTGATCATGCTGAACCGGGACAGCGGGGTTCTTCAATCACTGCTTTCAGGCGGGGCCGATGTTTCGATCCGCAATATAGACGGTAAAACCCCCCTCTATCTGGCGGTGGAAGAGAGCAGGATCGCGGTTATTCCCCTGCTCCTCTCGTATCAGTCCGATGTATTTGCGGCGGACAATGCCGGAATCACCCCATTCACCAGGGCCCTGGAAACAGGTAATCCGGTCCTCCAGGCCCTGATAACGCCGGAAACCGTTCACCAGACCGACAGCGCCGGAAATACGATCCTTCATACGGCAATTCAAAATGGCGCCGATGTAAAGACTATTGTCCTTATTCTTGAGTACCGGGCTTTGGTAAACATCCGCAACCGGGAAGGGGATACGAGTCTCCATTTAGCGGTACGCATGAACAATCCCGAAACCGGGGAGCTTCTTATTTCCCGGGGAGGCGATATTTTCGCCCCCAACGGCAAGGGGGAAACGCCCCTGTATCTGGCTTTCCATGCCCCCGGCGCCGCACGGCGGTGGATAATCAACGACCACACAATTGTCGCCAGTGACGGTCTTGGAAACGGGATACTTCACTACGCGGCCCAGTGGAAGATTGACAACCATATTCCCTATATCGTTCAACAGGGGGCCAACGTAGAGGCGGTAAACGCCACCGGGGAAACCCCTCTGTTTGTAGCGGTTAAATACAACGGGGCTTCCACGATTGGTACACTGGTCAAAGCCGGGGCGGCGATTAACAGCCGTGACAGCCTGGGAAATTCAGCGCTTCATGCCTCGGTACGCTGGAACAACTCGGAGGCGGCCCTGGCCCTTATCGACGCGGGAATTGATATTGATGCCCACGCCTTAAGCGGTAAAACGCCCCTCCACGACGCGGTAAGGCTGGGGATTACCAGTATCGAAACCCTGTTGATAGAACAGGGGGCGGATATTGAGATTCGGGACGCCGAGGGGAATACCCCCTTTATGGAGGCGGTAATGGCCGGTTACTCCCCCGCCGCGCAGCGGCTGGTGGATATGGGGGCGGACCCCAACACCCGGAACAGTCAGGGAGACACCCCCCTCCACCAGGCGGTATCTTCGGAACGAAACGATCTGGTAAATCTGCTCTTGTCCTGGGGGGCTCCCATTCACGCCCGGAATTCACAGGGGCTTACACCGTTCCGTATAGCCCTGGGCCATTCCCCCGGCATGGTGTCCGCTCTCCTGACCAAGGACAGAATCCAGATAGCCGATGACAACGGGGCCTCCCCGCTGCATATCGCAATCGGCGAGGGTGCGGATTCTGCCACGGTCCGCGTTATCATCGCCCAGGGGGCCCGTCTGTCCCCGGTCGATTCGGAAGGACGAAGCCCTCTGCGCCTGGCGGTAGATAATGAATCCTGGGATCTGGCCAAAATACTGGCGGACGCCGGGGCGGATCCCTTTACCCTGGCGGGGGACGGCAAGACCCCCGGCGAACTGGTACTTATGAAGGGTCCGGGGGCTATACAGGCGGTATTTTCCGGCAAGGCCATCAACGCCCGCGATTCATCGGGAAACACAATACTCCACTACGCCGCCCGTTCCGGCAGCACGGAGACCATTGCCCAGCTTCTGCAGCTTGGAGCCAGCAAGTCGATACGGAACATCTCCGCCGAAAGTCCAGCGGATATCGCAAAACGATGGAACCGCGGCGATACTCTATCCATGCTGAACTGAGTTCCGCTGTGTGTCGGTTTTCAGCTTGGTTTCCCATATCGTAAGCTTGCGTTTCACGTCCCAGGCCTTTTCCCGGTCCCCCAGGATCAGGTAGATACGGCGGAGGGCGGACAGAAAATTGATGCCGGTTTCAAAATCGCTGACTCTGTTGGTGGAAAGTTCGTAACGTTCCCGGTAACGGTCGGCGGCCTGCATAAGCAATTTTAAGATAAGCCGCAGGTGGTAAACAGTAGGAGCGTAATTTGGGGAACGGGGGTCGATATTGGACACCGTATTCTTAAGATCGAGGATGTTTTTCGCCACCGTTGCATAGCGGCCTTCAAGTTCCACAAAGGTCCATTTCCATTTACTGTTTTCACCGTAGGCATTTTCCAGAAGATTGATAGTAATTCCCATTTTTCGTATCAAAAAATAACGCTGTTGTGCGCCCAGCCGGGCAATTTGTTTAAGATATTCTTCGTATTCCGAAAAAGGGGCGTCCAGCAAACCTGTAACTACCTGCTCAAGGTAGATAACACTTTTATAGACGGACTTTCTGGCCTCGTTAAGGGCCCCTTCGTTTCTGATCTTTAACACGGACTGGGATATCCCGTTTTGAATGATATAGAAGGAGGTAAGATTCAGCATATCATCGGCCAGGGCCAGGCGTTTCAGGGCCGAATTTTCCGGGTCCCGGTTTATTTCCTCAAGGGCTTTTTTTTCATTGGTAATACCGGCTTCTATGAGGAGCCGGTATTTTTTGGCCTTTTCCCGGTAATGGAGCCGTTCCTGGTCGGAAATTTTCATCATGCTGCTTATGCCTTGTTCCCGTATTTTGCCAGCAGATCGTCCGCGTGGGCAAGAGCGGCGTTTCCCGCGTCCCCCGACAGCATCCGGGCTATTTCCCGGCGCTTTTCATGCTGTCCCAGAACTTTGACGGTGGTTACGGTCCGGTCCCCGTTCCCGCCGCCTTCTTTCGAGGCCTTGATCAGCTTTTCTACCTTGTAGTGGTTATCCGCCCGTACCGCGATGCTTGCCAGATGGGTAACACAGAAGATCTGTTTCCGTCCGGCGGTCTTTACCAGGTACTCCCCTACTGACAGGGCCACTTCGCCTCCTATTCCCGTATCAACCTCATCAAAAATAAGGGTTTCCTGCGATACATCGCCGCCCTGTATATCCGCGGAGGCAAGGACCGTTTTAATGGCCAGCATAACCCGCGATAATTCCCCCCCGGAGGCGATACGGGACAGATCTTTAAGCGGTTCCCCGGTATTGGCGGAAATAAAAAATTCCACATCCTCCGCGCCCCAGGGTCCCAGTACCAGGCCCGTCTGCCCCTTGGGTCTGATAACGGGGGAAAACCGGGCATTCGGCATTCCCAGTCGGCACAGTATCTCCGTAATACCCCGGCCCAGCACAAGGGCCGCGGCCTTGCGTTTTGTTCCCAGGGAAACCGAACGGGCGCCAATATCTTTCTCCAGGGCCGCTATTTCCGCCTTTATGTTTTCCCGGTTCATTTCTATACCGGAAAGATCTGCAATTTCCTCTTCCGCCTGGGACTTGTAGGCAAGGACACCCTCTTCCGGGTCCGGAACCGACCGGGCCAATGCCTCGGAAACATACTTTTTCTTGAGACGGTGCAGCAGGGCAAGGCGTTCTTCCACCTCTTCCATCCTGCCGGGATCGTAACTTAAAGCTTCCCGGTACGAACGAAATTCTTCCGCCAGATCCTCCGCCTCAAAGTAGAGATCGTCCAGCCGCTTTTGTACCGGTTCCAATGAGGCGTCGATTGCGCCGGCAGCGTCAAGGGCGCTTCGCGCGCGGCGGCCCATGCTTAAAAGCGAATCTTCATTATCGTAGAGGGCGGCGGCGGCGGCGTTTACCTGGGCGGCCAGACGTTCAAAATCCCCAAGTTTTTGGGCCTCGTTTTCCAGTTCCCGGCTTTCTCCTGCACGGGGGGCGGCGGTATCGATCTCTTCCACAGCGTAACGCAGCAGTTCCAGCCGGGTATCCCGGTCCTGTTCGGAATTTACCATGTCCTCCAGGGCTTTCTTTTTCCCGGAGAGTTCCAGAAACGCCCGGTTAAAGGCGGCGGCTTCCTCCTCCAGACCGGCAAAATGGTCCAGATAACGGCGGTGATTCTCTTTCCGTAAAAGGGATTCGTGGTTATGTTGACCGTGGAGATCAAAGAGCAGGGCCATAAACTCCGCAAGGTCGTTGCGGGTAACCGGGATATTCTGGATAAAGATTGAACCCCGTCCTGTATTTTTCATACTCCGCCGCACGATGATCCGGTCCTCCTCCGGTGTTATATCCCGGCCCTCCAGCCATTCCCTGGCGTCCCGGTTACAGGGGTGAAGCGATACAACGGCGGACACGCCTGCCTCTTCGGTTCCGGTACGGATCACGTCGGCTTCGGCTTTGGCGCCCATAAGAAAGCTGAGGGAACCGACAACAATTGATTTTCCCGCCCCGGTTTCACCGGTGAATACGTTAAAACCTCCTCCAAACGAAAGGGTAAGATTCTCGATAAGCGCGTAATTCCTGATGGAAAGCTCTTCAAGCATATCAACCCCCGGAAGGCGCCTGCCAGGACGCCCCGGAACCGGGCCCGGTTCCGGGAATGGACCAGGCAAGTTTGGTCCGCAGGGCCTCGTAGAAGGCCCGCCTGCCGGAAGCCACGAGCATAGCCGGGAACGGGGCCTCATATACGTGGATCCGGTCCCCTGGTTCCAGGGCTTCGGTTACCTGACCGTCAATGGTCAACAGCACTCCGCTGCGCTGTTCCTGTTCCACGGTAACAATTACGGCTTCCCGGGGGGACAGCACAATGGGCCGGTTGGAGAGCGTAAAAGGACAGATGGGATTGATGATAATCGCCTCCATTTCCGGTTCCAGAATAGGCCCGCCGGAAGCCACCGAATAGGCTGTGGATCCGGTCGGGGTAGCTATGATAAGACCGTCTGAACGGTACTCCCCAAGCCGCAAAAACTCGGCGCCGTCTGCTCCGGTAAGGGGGGGGACAACGGACTCGACATTAAGGCGGATGATCTTGGCAATCCCCAGGGCGGAAATAACCACGTCGTTCAGACAGGGTCCCAGTTTTGTCCGTTTTCCCCGTCGTTCTACGTCCACCTCCAGCATAAAACGCCGGGATACCAGCGCGGAACCTGTTTCCCACTGCCCCAGGACCGTTTTCCAATTATCCGGCCGGACGGTTGCGATAAAACCCAGAGTCCCCAGGTTTACCGGAATAATCGGCACAGCCTGGGCAGCCACAGCCCTGGCTGTGTAGAGAACCGTGCCGTCTCCTCCCAGGCTGAACGCCACATCGTAAGGAGCATCCTGAAAACCCTCCGGCTTCTCAAACGTAAATGAGCGGACCTGGACCCCCCGGTCTTCCAGTTCGGCACAGATCTCTTCCCCCAGGGCTTTGGCATTTTTTTTGTGGAGATTGACAACCAACAATGCCCGTTTTATCGCGGCCATTTCTCACCTCTTTATGGCAGGGTAAGGATGAGTTTTGCGATTCGTTCTATTTCCGCGGAACTAAGCCGCGGGTACAGGGGGAACAGCACGGTACGAAGGCACAATGAGTAAGCTTCCGGGCAGTGTTCCATGTGTAATCCTCCGTTTTGTCCGGTTTCCTCCTCCCCGGTAATCGATCCCATAAGCGTGTCGGAAAAGGCGCCTTCTACCAGAACATCCTTTTTACGGGCGTAGGCCTTAACATCTTTAAAGCCGGTCTCCAGGATCAGGGGAAAAGCGTAGTTATTATAACACAGGTTTTCATCAATAACAAAACGCCGGTGCCGGGTACGCAGGGCCGACTGATCGAATACATTCGCAATATCCCGGCGTTTTTCAAGATTACGGGACGATTCCCGGAACTGAATTACCGCCATGGCGGCATTCATATCCGGCAGGCCGTATTCGGGGGGAAGACCGGCAAAATTCCGCAACAGCGATCCGTCCCGGCGGTTCATCGCGTAGAGCAGGGCGCCCCCTCCGGCGGTAAGCATGTCCCGCTCTTCCAGGCCCAGGATGGTAAAAACCCCGGAACCGTTTTTTGCCCCTTCCCCGGCGGCGTCCGGGCTTTGAAGGTCTACAGCCCCCCCCGGACCCGGCTGGGAAGAAAAACATGAGCCGAAACTCCGGGAGCGATCATCAATAACCGGGAGGCCCAGTTCCGCTATGGAGGGGTAATCCGGCAAAAATCCAAGACTGTGGTGCAACAGTACGCAGCGGGCTTCCACATTTCCAGCACGGCCAATGGCCGCCTCTACCGTAGCCTTGCCGATAAGGGGCCGCCCGTCTTCAACATCACAGTACATGGGATGAAGACGCAGGTCACGGAGAACCCACAGGTAATAGCAGGGGGACAGGGCCGAAAGCACAACCCCCTGACCCTCTTTCAAGTCCAGGGCTTTGAGGGCAACATACAGGGCAATGGCGGGACTGCGGAGGGCAAGACAATAATCAAAATGGAGGGTCTCCCTGGCATTCCGGATAAGCAGATTCCCCTGTTCTCCGGGCCCTATTTTGTCTTCCACAAGGGCAGTAAGAACCGCATCCATCTCTTTTCGTCTGATGGTTGGAGAGTAGACTTCAATTTTCATCAGGCCGCCACGCTACCTACGCAGTTCAGCTATTTTTTGCAGTTCTTTGGGGTTAAAAAGGTCCCGAATATCCAGGATGATCAGATACCCCTGTTCCTGACGTACTACCCCCTGAATATATTCCGCCCCAATCCCGCTCAGCATCTGGGGGGGAGGCTGGATATCCTCTTTCTCGATAGTAACCACCCGGGAAACCCTGTCGATGATAACCCCCAGCTTCATCCCGTCAATATCCAGAATGATAAAGCCGGACAGCAGTTCATCCTCTTCGGAATTCAATATCTTTTTAAGGTGAAAACGCTTATGAAGGTTGATTATGGGGATAATTTCACTTCGGAGGTTAAAGATACCCTCCACATAGGTGGGAGCGTTAGGGATAGCCCTGATACCCTGAACCCGGACGATCTCTTTTACGTCCATAATATTGATACCGTAAAGCTCTTCCCCAAGTTGAAAAGTAACCAATTGATTTGAATCAACCATAAAAATCCCCTTATAGTACAATCTACTATCAGATGCGATATCAAATCAAGTACTACCGTAAATTCCCCGGTCCATAAAAAAGGGAAGGGGAAAAAGTCCCCTTCCCGTGCCATGCAGCAGCCGTAGATCGCCTGGATCTGGGCCAGTTCACTGACGGTTGAGGCTCTTGATGTAATGATCACGGGCCGGATGGAAGATAGCGTTCTTGTACTGGGGGATACCGTTTTCCCCGCTACCCTGGTACCCGGCCTTTCCAGCGGGGCTTAGCAGCCGGTTGCACGTGTGGATTTTTTGCATAAGTGGGGGCCCTGCGCAAAAGATCCCATTTTTTGGGGCATGTTTGGGGCATATTTTCGGATATTCCGCTGTAAAATCAACAACCCCGCCGCAAGCGGTCGGGGTATGTTGTTCTCTAATGGTGGTTGCACTCGGGGTTTAATACCTTTTTTAACCGCCCCAAGGGGCGGGGTATTAAACCCCTCGGCACGAATAAAGCACGAGGATAATATTTCTACGGGTACAGGATTGTTTTCCGTGCCGGGGGGACGATGAGCGGGGCGGGCGCCCTTGTTATACGTTAGGTTTCTAAATATTGATGGGGGGGGGGGGGGGGGGG
>JAITJW010000048.1 GCA_031278715.1 Treponema sp.
CAGCAGGGCCGCGGCGACCAGGAATCCAAAAAAGATCTTCTTCATAGCCGGCCTCCTGTTTTTTCGCCCCATATGTCAGCTTTTGGAATCATCCCCGCTGTTTTTTACTATCCGTGAGATTCTGCCGTGTTCCAGCACCACCGTCCTTTCTGCGTCTTCGGCAACCTCCGGATCGTGGGTAACCACAATGATGGTGCTGCCTTCGGCGTGAAGCTGCTTAAAAATGTCGATGACGATTTTTTCATTCGCCTCGTCAAGGTTCCCCGTCGGTTCATCCGCCAGAATCAGCATGGGGTAGTTGATCAGGGCACGGGCGATGCAGACCCGCTGCTGTTCCCCGCCGGAAAGCTGGCTGGGCAGGTGCTTTGCCCGGGCGGCAAGGCCCACCCGTTCCAGCGCGGCCAGGGCTTCTTTTTCATCGGGCATGCTGTGGTAGTACTGGGCCACCATCACATTTTCCAGGGCGGTAAGGTAATTTACCAGGTGGAACTGCTGGAAGATAAGGCCGATCTTATCCCGCCTGATGGTAGTAAGGTTCTTTGCGCTTTCTTTGGAAATATTCACGCCGTCCAGAATCACCTGCCCCGCGGAAGGTTTATCCATGCAGCCGATAATGTTCATCATCGTGGTCTTTCCCGAACCGGAGGGCCCCATGATGGCAAGCCATTCCCCCTGCCGGACGCCAAGGTCAATATTTTGCAGGGCCTTGAGGCTCCCGTAAATCTTGCTGATCCCCTGTAACTCCAGTAAATCCACATCCTGCTCCTTTACGCCTTATGCCTGAGCCAATCCCAAAACCCGGCCGGATTTGGGAAGGCCGTCTTAGATTTGCAATTCCTGTCCGGCAATTTGAATCTCCCTATTCTCCCCGCAGTACAATCGCCGGGTCCACATCGGTGGCGCTGCGCACGGGGATAATACAGGCGATGCCGGTGATCAGGATCGACGCGGCCACCGTTACCGGCGCCAGCAGGGGCTGAAAGGTGATAGACCGGTTGAACACGTTAAGCCCCACGGCCTGGGCAAAGACAAAGCCAAAGACCGCCCCCAGGACACCTCCCAGCCCCCCCAGGAAGATCCCCTCCCCCAGGAACTCAGTGGCCAGGCTGCCGTTGGAGGCGCCCAGGGCCTTCCGCAGGCCGATCTCCCGGCGCCGCTCGGCGATCACCGCCATCATGGTGGTGGCCACACAGATCATGATGAGGAGGAGTACCACTACGGTAACCAGGTAAATAAGGGCCTGCAGCTTGGTCAGCACCGATCCTTCGGAGTCGGTAACTTTCTTGACCAGCCGGGGGCTTACGCCGGGGACCAGTTCCGCTATGCGGGCCGCCAGGGCTTCCAGGGCCTCCGATGAGGCGGAGACGCTGCACTCCACCACATCAAGTTTCCCCTCCTCCTGCATCATGGCCTCAAAATCCTGGAGAGACATGAAGACAAAGGCCTCCTCGGTCCCGCCGGTCTGGAGAATCCCCGACACGGTAAAGTTCCGCCTAAAACTTTCCCCCCGGGCGTCAGTCCCGGTAATGGTAAAGGCGCTGCCCGGCAAAAGGAGGATCGCGGCGGCCAGCTCCTGGCCTATCAGGGCCTCCCCGGCGCTTTCCGGCCAGCGGCCCGACACCAGCCAGTAGGGGCTTGTCTTCCGCGCCTCCGCCATGTCCGTCCCCGCCGCCATGAAGGGCTGCTCGTTGATCTTCACGGTATGGTAGCGGTAGGGGGCCGCCCCGATAAGGCCGGCCTCCGGCAGGTATGACACCGCCTCCATAGCCGCCTCCCGGTCAATGACCGCCTCGTTGCCAGCGGGGACAAAGACCAGGTTGGCCCCGTAGGAACGGAATTCCAGGCCCATCTGCCTGGGAATGTCGTAGTAGATGGTGATAAGCCCCGAAAGGATCGTCGCCCCCACGGCCACCGCCAGCAGGGCCACGATCATCCGGGAGCGCCGGCGGAGCAGGGAGCTTACCACCATTTTGAGGTAGAACCGCTGTTTGTTCATAGGGCCCCCTTCCTAACGGCCATGAAGCACCTCCGCGGGGCGCAGGGAGAGGAGCAGCCTGATGGAGGGGATGCTGCCCGCCATAGTAACCAGAAACACCAGCACCGCCACCAGGGGAATAACCAGGGGCTTAATGTCTATCGAGGAACCAAAAACCGACCGGCCGATGATCTGGGCGAATCCCAGCCCGGCAAAGTAGCCCCCCAGCCCGCCGGCAATTCCGGTGATAAGGATCTCCGCCAGCACCAGCCGGGAGATGGGGCCGTCGTGGGCCCCCACCGCCTTGAGAAGGCCGATCTCCGCGGCCCGTTCCATGACGCTGGCGGTTACCAGGTTGGAGATTCCCAGGGCTGAACCGGCAAGACTCAGGATCGTGATGAGCAGCATCAACAGCTGGGTTTTTTCCAGCACCACCCCTTCGGACTCGGCAACCTGGCGGATGGGTTTGGAAACGGCGTCGGTGATTACCTCGTCAATTTGGTAGCAGATGGCGCTTACGTAGGCTGTACAGTACCAGGTTTCCATTTCCTTGATCGAAAGGCTGTTGGGGTCCTGGGCCGCCCGGCGGGAGAGTTCGTTATCCGGAGTGGTAAGGGCGCTTACCTCCACCCGGCTTACCAGCCCCGGACGGCCGGTAAGTTCCTGGGCCGCCCGGAGGGGTACGTACATTTCCTCGTCCTCATCCCCCCCCGCATTGAAGATCCCCGCCACGGTAAATGTCTGCTGCCGGTCCCCCGACCGGACCGTAACGGTATCCCCCAGCCTGATATGGTGGCGGGCCGCCAGGGTTTCCCCCAGCATGGCGGCGTCCGTATCGTCCCTGGTCAGCCAGCGGCCCCGCAGGTCCCACCAGCTTTTCATATTCCGTATCCCCGTATCCAGTTCTTCGCCGGTGGGCAGTTCCAGATGGTGGTCAAACCAGGTCCCCACCAGCTTAAGTTCCGGCCCTGTGGAAAGGATCGCCGATTCCCCGGCGGAACCGGAAGAAAGAAGCCGGACCCTGGCGTTAAGGTAGGGGGTAAAGTCCACGATGTTAAAGGCCCAGAAAATAGTTTTGATGTTTCCCAGTTCGGCTTCGTTCAAATATTTGTCCGACACCCCGGAACCTTCGCTGACCCCGTAGAGGTCGTCCAGCAGGGAGGCCCCCCGGGGCATAACGTTGATGTTCGCGCCGTAGGCTTTCAGTTCCTGATTTACCTTGTCCCCCACGTCAAGCATGACGTTCAGCATGGCGGTGGCCAGGGAGGAACCCAGGGCAATCGTAAAAGCCACCATAAGCATCTTCTTCCACTGCCTAAACAGGGCGCCCCGGATCATTCTCCAAAACATAGCTACTCCTACTTAAACCTGTTCCGTTCTTTTTCCAGATTTTCCGTGTCGATGACCATATTGCCGCTCCGCAAGGTATAGGCCAGAGGCACGGGATTGCAGCCCCCCTTAAAACCGATGGTGGAAATGTTCATCACCACATCGCAGAGCCGGCAGATAACCTCGTTCTTGCGCTCGTAGTAACCCGTGGGCCCGCATATATCGCAGGCATCAAGGCCCACGCCGTAGGCAACCTCGTTCTTTTTTATCACGATAAAGCGCATTTCAATATCATCGGCGGCCAGGTAGTTGTAACGGTGAAGATGGCCGTCCTCTATTTTCTCAATGGGGATAATAATTTCTTTTCCGATAATGGTCATGGGTTCGGCGGGGGTAAGGACCACCCCCCGTTCATTGTAGCTTTTGACAACCGTGAGGGATAAAACCGCAATAATATAGGCGGCGGCCACCACGGTTCCCCAGCGCCATTCGGCCCGGCGGCCCGCCCGCAGTTTCCGCCCCTCCGCGGGGTTCCGGGCGGCGGGAAGGGGGCCCAGATTCGCAAAGCCCATGAGCAGGGGAATACAGAAACTTAAGCCCATGACGAGGTACAGAAAAACGCTGTTGTGGTTGATGATCCACACCATCATCCTGAACACAGGCCGGGGGACGGCGATGATCCGCCGGGCCAGGAGGAACTGGACGATCACGGAAAGCTGGTGTACCAGATTCACCAGCAGGGCGGCGCTGAGGACAATTTTCACCTTGAAAAGGGGCAGGGCCCCTGCGCCGGCAAAGAGCCCCAGGCCGGCCAGAACCACGACCAAAAGGCCCCCAAGAAACCCAATCAGTTTGTAGAGGAAATCGGTGGTGAACATACTCTGCCCCGGCAGCAGGAATTCCGGGGGGTAGAGGAATATGGTGGGCAGGGCGTACAGCAAAAGGGCCCCGGTAAGGAGCGCCGCCCAGGCGGACAGTTTTTCCCGCAGTTCCGCCCTCTTTTGAAAAACCCAGAGGAAGATAATAAAAAAAAGGGCCCCCGGAATCGCCAGGGACAGGACCGCGGTGTTAAGGTACTCCCGGTTGATCAGCCGGGTGCTGCGGCGCAGTACCGCGACAAGAAGGGCGGCGGCGCTTCCCGCGGCGGCGCCCGTCAAAAACCGTTTCTTCTCTTTTCCTTCGGCGTCGCCGGTTTTCCAGATAAAGGCGGCCAGCAGGGCGGATAAAATAGCGGTGCTTAAAAGATTCTGAACAACCTGTATGAGATATTTTAACATGTTCCCCTGTTTTGTGAAGGAATCCGAATCATGAAAAAAATAATATAAAGGGGGTAGAAGAACTACCCCCTAAACCTAGGCCGGTAGTTTTACCAGACCCGGGGAATGAAGTCGAAATCCCACTCCGCCACCAGGGGCTGGTTCCAGAAACGGCCGGGAACCCCCGTATCCTGATCGATGTGGAGCAGGTAGCCCTGGGCCTCGGGGTTCTGGATGATGAAGCGGACCTTGTAGGTACCCGCGCCGTCCAGTTTCAGGTTGGCGCCGTAATGGGGGCCGTCGCTGGCGTTCATGGGCATAAAGTTCCCATCGATCGCCCAGGAACTGCCGGTCTTAGAGATCTCATACCGCACCGTCAGGTAGGGTACAAAGTCCCCTACCCCGTAGCCAAGTTCATTTCCCTCGGCGGCGGAGATGTCCGCTTCCATGTGCATATCCGCCTGGGACGCGGGAATCCCTGCAGATTCCGCGGGCAGCATGTCTACGGGCTGGAAGTACACTCCCGCCACATTAATGGGGCCCAGTTCCTTGTCGTCCCCGATGGGGAATTCCTCAAAACCCGCTTCCTCGCCGGGGGCCACCGTACTGGCGGGGCGCCTTCCCTCTTTTCCTCCTCCGGCAAAGGCAGAGCCGGCGCAGAGGGCGATTAAAAGAAGTACCATCAGTGTCCTGATTTTCATTGTACTTTCTCCTTATAATTTTTTTACCGGTCTCAAGACCGGGTTAGATACCACAACCAAAGCTCAGGAAGCCGCCGGGGCCGCTTTTCTGGCGTTCCGGCGGATCTGGATGATAAAGGTGGCCGTCGTGACGGCCAGCAGCGCGATCTGGGGGATCAGGGTTTCCAGGGTGGGGTAGATCCCCAGAATGTCCACCGATCCAAGCCCCCGGATAGGGCTTACGCTGACCACATTCCCCTCCTGCAGTTCCTTTATTCCGTTGCCCACAAAGGTGATGGACATCACAAAGAGCAGGATGCTGGTTCCCAGGAAAAAGGGCTTCAGGGGCAGCTTGATGCTGAGGAACCGGATTAGGATGTAGATAACCACCAGCATGACGACGCCGATGCCCAGGCCCAGCCATATCATGTTGATATAGGCCTCAGTTTGGGCCAGAAGGGCCTGGTAAAACAGGATCGTCTCCGCCCCTTCCCGGAACACCGCCAGGAAGGCGGCAAAGGCCAGGGAGAAGACGCTGCCCCGGGCCAGGGAGCTCTGCACCTTGTTTTCGATATAGCTGGTCCAGGCTTCCGCCTCAGCCTTGGAGACCATCCAGTTGCTCACATAGAAAAGCACCACCACCGCCAAAAGCATCGTGGCCCCCTCGATGATCTCCTGGCTCTGCCCCCCGGCCACGGTGGCGGTGATCCGGTTCAGAATCCAGGCCATAAGGACGCTGACCCCCAGGGCGATCAGGGAACCCCAGTACACGGGGCCGGTACTTTTTTTGTTGCCGCTTTTCAG
>JAITJW010000081.1 GCA_031278715.1 Treponema sp.
TATGGACGAATTTGATCCTGAGCGCAAGACGGCCCTGGTGGTGGACGAATGGGGAATCTTGCACGACGTGGAGCCGGGAACCAATCCCGCTTTCCTCTACCAGCAGAGCAGCCTGCGGGCCGCGCTGGCCGCGGGGATACACTTCAATATCTTCAACAACAACGCTGAGCGGGTACGCATGGCGAACATCGCCCAGACCATCAACGTAGCCCAGGCGGTGATCCTCACCAAAGGGAGGCTCCGTTCACCATTGAATCAAGGTCCGCAGTCTCGTTATTTGTCATGGCCTTTCCCGATCTGCGACCGGGAATCGGTAAAAAGACAGGATCGGAATATGCGATGCGAAATCCACCGGGGTAAACCAGGGGGGATTCATATCGGCGGCGCCCGATACCGTACATTCCGGTCCAGCGGGCCGCTCCAGCCGCAGTGTAAGGGTGTCCCTCTCGACAGTATAAGCAACGACCCGTATCTGTCCCTTTTGATCCTCAACCGTAATGGGAAGCTGTTCGGGAGCTTCATCAAAGGCATAGAGGCGGTTGTATACCGGGGCAAAGCTGAGCCGGATAGCGTCCGCCCCGGCCCGGCAGGCGGTCTTGATGTTCGGGGCTTCATAACCGTAATGCTTTCCGTAAATCCGCCGGAGCGCCAGCCCTGCCAGCCGCTCTCCAAGCAGCAGATTAGCCGACGCGCTCAGGTGAATGCCGTCCGACATGGTACAGTCCGTGGTTGGAACCACAAAAACGTTTTCAATTTGTTCTGCGGCCCGGCGTTGGGCCTCCCGAATCATCCCCCAGCCGGTATGGTTGTCGCCGTTGGTAACCCGGGCTATCTGTACGGTCAAAAATGGCAGAACCGGCCTGTTCAGATCCCCCCGGAGCCGTGAAACCATCCCCTTAAACCGCTCAAGGTAGGTGTCCCTGTCCCCCGGTCCGGTATCGCTGCAACCCTGGTACCAGAGAATACCCTTTACCGGGCCATAACCGGCGAGGATTGTCATCATATTCCTGTAAAGGGGGCCCGTGTCAGGATCCCATTCCCGCAGGCTGCTCCCCCCTTTTGCAGTCTGGATAAGCCCCACCGGGTAACCAAGATATTTTTTGAGCCGCCGGGCAAAGGCCAGGTAGGGTGAATGGCCGGGGTTCCCCCCTTCACTGTTTACTTTTTCGGTAGCGCCGGTATTTTCGTTGAAGGGATGGGCCGCCATGTCCCAGCGGCCATTATTGCGCAACAGGTGTACCCCCGGTTCCGGCGGGTCATAAACAAAGTCCTTCCCATATCCGGCGGAATTACTCTGCCCGGCGATCACGTAGACATCCCCAACACCGATATGGTGGCGCATATCACCCCGGAATCCCCATTCAAGCACCAGGGCGTTCTCCTCATTCAGGCAGGTTTCAATCCGGTAGAGGCCCCCTGCGGGAATGTCCTGAAGCAGGATTTCCCAGCGCTTATCACCGGAAACCCGGGCGGGGGTCCATGAAACAATGGGAAAGCCCGTCTCCTCGTCCAGCACCCGGACGTAGACAACCCTGCACTGATCCTGGGGGATAAAGTACCCCTCAAGCCGGATATGGGCCGCTCCGTTTTCATGCTGGATAATCTGCCAGTCCTGGGGCCCCTGCTCGATCATAACTCCTGGGTTCATGAACACCCTCCTTTTTGTACCAATTTATACCAAGCTGCTCCGCAAAAATAACTTTACACTTTAATACCGATCCTGTCATCGGGATTTCCCCGAACCTGCTGTTCCCGCTTGTTAACGCAGACTACGGCTTCCCCTGAATACCCTAACGTAAGGTCTACCGAAACGGCCCTGCCTTGTTTCCACATGATGTCTACCGTGTGCCCGCCGGGAGTTTTAATCCCCTTTATTGCGCCCGCAGGCCAGGCTTCCGGCAGGGCCGGGAGAATATGGATCTTCCCGTCAACACACCGGACCAGGGCCTCGTTTACCGCGGCTACGCCCCCGAAGTTTCCGTCAATCTGGAAACATACAGGCGGCGTCCAGCCGCCCATAGGGTGGGTGTCCAGCAGGGTCATGGTGGCAAAGTCCTTGATCAGGGCGGTGTAGTGCTCGTAAAAGCCCTCTCCTTTGCCGAACCGGGCCATAAGCGCCGCGGTCCAGGAACGGCTCCAGCCGGTATGCCCGCCGCCGTGGCCCAGGCGGTATTCCAGGGCTTTCAGCGCGGCTTCATACTGGGCAGGCCGCTTTTCTGTAGTGAAAAGTTCCGAAGGGTATATGCCGTAAAGGTGGGATATATGGCGGTGGCCGGGTTCAAGTTCTTTTTTTTCCTCGTTCCATTCCAGCAGCCTCCCGTCGCCGCCTATGCCAAAGGGGGGAAGCCGCTGCCGTATGCTGTTCCACTTTGAAACTTTTTCCGCGTCAACGCCGAGGATCTCCGCGGCGTCAATGGCGTAACTCAGGGCGTCATAGCAAAGCTGCACATCCATGGCCGAGGAAATACAGATAGTTACCGGCAGGACATGGCCCGCGCCGGCAAAGGTGTTTTCCGGCGACTGGCTCGGCATGATCTGGAATACACCCTGTTCGTCTTCCACCAGGTAGTCTTCGTAGAATTGGGCAACTTCACGGAAAAAACGGTAGGCCCTGTTTTTAAGGAAGTCCTTATCCCCCGAATAGATGTAGCGCTGCCAGAAATGCCAGGCCGTCCAGGGCGCCGCGCCAAGCCACACGGCCCAGCCGAAGGATTCCGGGGTTGAGACGCCCCAGACATCGGTTTGAATAGGGAGGTAAATACCCCGGCACCCGTACAGGTTCTTTGCCGCCAGGGCGCCGCTTTCGTAAAAACTTTCGGCGTAACGCAGCAGCTTGTCCGCACATTCGCCCATATTGCAGGGTTCTGCCGGCCAGTGGTTCATCTCCAGGTTGATGTCGAAATGGTAATCGCAGTCCCAGGGCGGATCGATTCTGTTGTTCCACTTGCCCTGGAGGTTCGGCGGCAGTTCCCCGGAAACAGTGGATGAAACCAGCAGATACCTGCCGAAGTGGTAGTACAGGGCGCAGAGATCATTGTCCACAGCGCCTTTTTTCATCAACGCCACCCGCTCTTCGATTGGGAGGGAACTGCCCGCGGAACCTGCCGGGGATTCAAGCGTAAAAACAACCCGGTCCATCACGGAGGAAAATTTTTCGGCATGTTGCCGCTCCGCTTCGGCGGCGTCCGGCGCGGCAGGCCGGTACGTATCCAGTTCCTCATCAATGCCCTTAACAGAAGTCCCTGCATTGACGGTACAGCACAGGTAGGAGGCTCCGGTAATTTTTATACGGTCTCCTGTAGCGGTGGCTGTGCCGTCGGTGTTAATTTTGGCGACAAGCTTATAACTGATCCCCCCGTGAAAAGTACAGTCCAGAACCAGCATAGCCGCGGCAGCCTGTATCCGCGTATCGGCGTTTTTGTCTTCCGGCCTGGACAGCCGCAGTTCGCCGTCCAGGACAGCGCCGTCTTTGGGTTCCCACAGCGCGTAGAGAAGTCCCGAAACGCAGTCGGCAAAAACCTTGGCTGTCAGGGGACTCTTGCCGCCCCGTTCCACCGAAGCCACACCGCGGCGTATATCCAGGGCCCGTGAAACAAAGGGGCTTTCCCTGCCGGCCTGAAAGCGCAGTTCCGCCGCAGGCTGGTACGAATCGACCCGGCCCTTTACCGCCGATATACCGCCGTCGCCGGCAAAGTAAAGATTCGCAAAAAGGCCGGCCCTGAAATAGTCCCCCTTTTTCAGCAGGGACCGCAGGGATTCCAGATGTTCCGCATTCTCCGCAGGCTTCCGGTTCCTGTTCACCCCCCTCCAGAGCCATTCGTGGTTAATGGTAAGAACATCCTCAGCCCCGTCCTGCCAGGACATGGCGGCAAGCCTGCCGTTGCCCACCGGAAGCCCCTCAATCCATCCGTTGATCGAAGGGGTTTTGAAAAAAAGCGTATCCATGTTCATAAAATCTCCTGTATGTCACTTCAGACAGTCTTTTGAGACAGTAATTATTTTAAGCTTGTGAGTCTATAATGTACCTCCATAGTTCCTATTAAAAAACCCCTCCCGGTTTCGGGAGGGGTTTTTATTATTCTAGTCGAAACAAAAAATTCTAGTCGCTACTTCTTGCCGTACTGCCGGTCGTAGCCGGTCTGGTACAGCTGGATGTACCGGGCGTAGTTCATGTTGGTAAGATCCGCCTTAAAGGAATCCCATCCCCGGTTGATGTCCCTGATCCCCGTAGCAAAGGCCACCATTGCCTCTTTCATGTAGGTATCGATCTGTTCGGTGAGAATGGCAAGTTCGGTGTTCTCTGCCTCGGTAAAGTTGATGACAAGGGGAAGCTGTTTGGACTGATCCGAATAGGGCGCCATCTGGTCCCGTGTATTGGTATAGAGCCAGGGTTCGGCGTCGTATTGGGCCATAGGATCGGAGGTATCCAGTACCTGTCCAAGGCGCATATCCGCCGTATTGTTCAAATTCAGGACGTTATCGGCAAAATCCATAAGGGTATTGTGGCTCCGCCGGGGAACATCGTAAATGGCGGGTTTTCCGTTTATGCCCACGGCGCCGGCGGCGGGTTTGAGCCAGCCGTCCCCTTCCATGCCATGACCCATGATCAGGGTAACTTCGTCCTCATAGAGGCCGTCTATCCAGCGGAAGGCCAGATCGGGATCCTTGCAGTGATCGGTTATGATGACTTGGTTGGTGTTATACCCGGTGTTCGTATACTGGGTCCACCGTATCCCCTTGGGACCTTTTAACGGGGACAAAGCGGGATAGTCTAGCACACGATGATCCGGGGTGTCCTGCCACTGATTTAAGGCATTGGCAAAATAGAAACCGGGGAAACTGCCGACAAGCTGTTCGTCCTGGGTTGCCAGGGCCTTCAATTGATCCTGGTCCTGGGTAAAGGTAACCGGATCGAGGAGCCCCTCGCTGACCAGCTTGCGGATATACAGCATACCCTCCTTAAAATCATCCTGTACCGGGTTAAACACAACCCTGCCGTTATTCAGGGACATGTAGTCCTGTCCCCAGTACATAAAGGCGCTGAGGATAAAGTTAAAACCGTCGCCTATATTGACGGCGCCTACCAGGGGAATCTCATCGGCCTTACCGTTTCCGTTGGGGTCCCTGGTCTTGAATGCCTTAAGGACGTTGTAGAACTCGTCGGTGGTGGTGGGGGTACTTAAGCCCAGGGTCTTGAGCCACTTCTGGTTGAACCACAGTTTTTCCATATACATACAGTGGAAACACTCGTTTATAGATCCCAGGGCATAGATGTGACCATCGGTCTGTACCAGGGCACCCGGCAGGCTGTCTATACGGTCATAAGCTCTCTTGGAATAGTAACCGTGTTGCTCGTAGAGTCCCTCCAGGGGGAGGAAAATCCCCTGGGTTCCGTAACTGAATATTTCAGCAGGGCTGAGGCCGCCGTAGATAATCATGTCCGGATATTCCCCTGCCGCTATCAGCAGATTGAGTTCGTCTCTTATGGTCTGGTGGTTTAGGACAGTCCAGTTAATGTGTACATTGGTTTTGTCCTCGTACCACGCAGTTACCTTGTTGTTGTTCAGGTTGTTTTGCCAGGACGCGTCAATAGAGACCGCCGAAAGCTGGGCCTTTGTACTGGTAAGGGGGAACTGACCGTTTGGTGTGAGCGCCGCCTTTTGGGTGGACGTTCGGGACTGTGAGCGTCCTCCCGCGAAGAGTACCGGCGAAAACGCCAGTACCACTACAATAGAGAAAAGAAGTGTCTTTTTCATTTCGACCTCCTAAAAAATATAAAGCCGTATACACGGCTTATTAATCCGCCAGGAGCGGATTTTACCCCTTAATAGAGCCCACCATGATGCCCTTGATGAAATGCTTCTGGATAAACGGGTAGAGCAGCATCATGGGGGCGCTGCCTATTACGATGAGCGAATATTTTAGCAACATTACCAGGCCCTGTTGCCGGAAAAGGATGTTCACATCCCGTATCATATTGTTCAGTTCTACATCCCTGTTCATAATAAGAATGTCCCGTAACACCACCTGGAATGTTTTTTTAGCCGGATCTTTAAGGTAGATCATGGCCGAAAAGTAGTTGTTCCAGTGGCCTACGGCGTAGAACATCACCAGGACCGCGATAATCGGCGCGGAAAGAGGCAGTACTACCTTGGCCAGGAAGCGGAAATCGGAACAGCCGTCCAGAACCGCCGCCTCCAAAAGGTCCGGGGGAATGTTGGTCTGGAAAAACGTTCTGGCGATAATCGCATTGTAAACGCTCACCGCTCCGGGGATAATGACGGCCCAGAAGGTATTATAAAGGCCGAGATTCCGTACCAGGAGGAAGCTGGGGATCATGCCGCCTGAAAATAGCATGGTAAAGGCAATAAGGGCGGTTACCACGTTTCTGCCGTAGAGATCCTTCCGGGACAGGGGATATGCGAGCATCAGCGTAAGAACTACATTGACCGTAGTTCCCAGGCAGGTAACGTAGACCGAATTAATAAACCCCTGTGGTATTTCCTGCGATCTAAACACCGCCTTGTAGCCTTCAAGACTAAAATCCACCGGCAGGAGCCATACCCTGCCCTGGGTAACCGCCTGAACGCCGGAAAAAGAGGCGCTGATGATAAAAATGATAGGATAGAGGGTAACGAGCAGAACAAGAAAAAGAATAACGTTACAGCATACTGTAAAGATCCTGTCGCCCATATAGAACTTCCTAAACTCCGATTGGTTCGTTTTCAGCTTCATGACCAATTTATCCTTAACTTACCACAGACTTGTTTCGCCCACTCTACGGGCAATCTGATTGACGATTACCAATAGGACGGTGTTGATCACCGAATTAAACAGGCCGATGGCGGTGGAGAAACTGTACTGGGCGTTTTCCAGGCCCATGCGGTACACATACGTAGAAATAACATCCGAGGTACTCATATTAAGCTGGTTCTGCATAAGGTAGATCTTTTCAAAGCCTACGCTCATTATCCCGCCAAATGAGAGTATCAGAAGGATGATTATGGTCGGCATAATGCCGGGAATATCAATGTGGATGATCCGTTGAAATTTATTGGCCCCATCGATAATCGCCGCCTCGTACAACGTTGGATCAATGCTCGACAGGGCGGCTATGTAAATAACCGAACTGTAACCCGCGCCCTGCCAGACCCCCGTCCACACGTAGATGGACTTAAACAGTTCAGGCTTTGCCATAAAATCCATGCGCTCCCGTCCCATAGAGGCCAGGAGGTTGTTAATGGGACCGCTGTACACACCCAGGAACA
Source organism: Treponema sp. (assembly GCA_031278715.1). GTDB lineage: Bacteria > Spirochaetota > Spirochaetia > Treponematales > Breznakiellaceae > JAISFT01. The sequence continues at coordinate 7,269 of JAITJW010000081.1, forward strand.
TGAGGATCATGCTGACCATTACTACTGTGGAGATAAAGTAGGGCGCGAAGGTTACCATTTGTACGGTTTTTTTGAAGGCCCTGTTGGTACATTCGTTGATAAGGATAGCTAAAATTATGGGTATGGGGAATCCGGCGATCAGTGAATACACGCTGATCCCCAGTGTATTGAAGATGAGCCGCTTAATCTGAAAGTTTGAGAAGAAGGTCCTGAAATGCTGAAGCCCGACCCACGCGCTCCCCCAGAACCCGTCACGGGGCCGGTAGTTTTTGAAGGCAATCTGAAGCCCGTACATGGGTCCGTAGCTGAAGATGATGATAACCGCCATAGGGAGGAGCAGGAGGAGGTAGAGCTGCCAGCAGCGCAGAATTTTCTGGCCTGCTGAAAGGCCGCGCCTGGTGAGATTATTGCTTGTCATGAGGAAATATCCTTTTTGTACGGGGAATTACGGTATAAGCAGATATGAGAATGCTTGAATCTATTCGCCCGTGTCTGAAATTTAAGAATTGAACCCTCCGGGGTTGGGGGGGGGGGGGGGTAATTCGTTTAGAATAATTCCGGTTTTAAAAATAGAAATTT
>JAITJW010000105.1 GCA_031278715.1 Treponema sp.
AGTCCCGTAACGCCTGAAATTTCAGGCGCATCATAGCGGGCGATGGTTTCAAGGACGTGATAATTCGGCAAATACTGCCGCGTGTTGTACGGCGGGTCGATGTAAAGTATATCGCCCGAGATTTTTTTTATAAGTTCATTGGCGTTTTTGTTATAGCATATATTTTTTTTGCCGTTGTCGGAAACCGGAAGGCGGACCATAGAAAACCGGTTTAAGGCGCGTTTGTCCCAATGTTTGAGATACGCGCCGTAAGTGCCGGTAATATTTGAAACAAACGGGACTCCTTCAAGAAGGGAAGCAAGTAAATAACGGTATTCTTTGCCCGTCAATAGTGAATCGTTTTTCCATTCTTCTATTTGCTGCCGTATCGCGTCAATACGCAGGGCGTTTTCGTTTGATAAATACATACGCCCTGTACCGTACGGAGAATAATTTTCAGCAATAAAACAATTTTGTTTTGAGGTGGGGATTAAATTATCAAGATACATGACCGGGTCTTCTATTTTTGTTTTGCGCAGTTTTGAAAACAGCGGCACCGCGTTATTTTCTATTCCCGCGCAGGTTACGATGTAGGGGAAGTAAAGCATATCGTTTGCGATAATCTGATAGTCATTCTTGAAAAACCGCGCGACGACACCCGTGCCGGAAAACATATCACAAAAAATTTTATTCCCCGTGTCTTTATGCGCTCCGCCGCATTGAGATTCGACTATTATCTTTATATTATCCAGTAATCCTGCTTTACTGCCAATATATCTCATATCTGATTTCTATCATATCGCAGACCGGACAGAAGGGCAAGGGAGCGGCAAATTTTGCGGTGGGGCCTGCCTCCCTCCGCAAACCCACATGGCCGATCTCAGGCGGTTTGGCCTGGAGGCTGATCCTGCGTATGCCGGATGGCGTTGTGTTTCCATTTTCCGGTAAACAGGTATACGATAATTACCAGCAGTACTCCCGCGCTGGCCACCGGCGCTCCCAGGCCAACCCCGCGGAGCCCCCAACCCAGGCTGATGCCAAAGATGTAGCATACCGGTACCCGCAGAATAACCGAGGAAAGAAGGCTGCTCAGCATCGTAAAAAAGGTATGGCCCCCGCCGATCAAAAATCCGTTGATACAGAATACAAAGGGGATAATAAGAAAATCCCAGGCAAAGGACCGTGCGTAGGCTACACCATCCTGGATCATTTGTGGATCATCTCCAAAAAGCCGCAGGACGGCCTCCGGGGACAGCATGACCAGGATGAAAAAGGCCCAGGTAACGATCACGGAGAACACGGTTCCAATCCGGCAGGCGTAGACCGCCCGTTCCACCCGGCCCGCCCCAAAATTTTGGGCGCTCATGGCGGAGACTGAGGCGCTCATGGCCAGGGTGGGCATAAAGGCGAAGCTGTTGAATTTGCCAAAGGCCCCCACCGCAGCAGAGGCGCTTACCCCTCCTACAATGTTCACAATAGTGGTGATAAACAGAAACGAAATACTGGTTACGCTGTTTTGAATACAGGTGGGCAGCCCGATTTTGAAGATCAAAATCAGTTGATCCCGGTAAATCCGAAAAGACCGGAGCTTAAAATCAAACTGGAAATCGTTTCGTACCATGTAGATTACGCACAACACCACACAGAGGGCCTGGGAGATCACCGTAGCCAGGGCAGCCCCCAGCGCGGCCCAATTGAACAGGACCACAAAAATCAGGTCCAGCACGATGTTGGTTACACAGGCTATCATGATAAAGTAAAAAGGCTGCCTGGAATTCCCCATGCCCCGCAGGATCCCCGCCAGGGCATTGTAGCCAAAGATAAAAAGCACCCCAATGACCGTTACCGTCAGGTAGCGGTCACTTTCCTGGTAAGATTCCGCCGGTGTACGGATAAGCTGCAGCACCGCCCCCTTAAAGATCAGCATCCCGCCGGTAATTATTACCGCCATGATCACCAGCAGGGTGATGATGGTCGTGGTACAGCGCCGCAGGGCTTCCTGGTTCCCCGCCCCCAGGTACTGCCCGATAAGCACGGTAGCCCCCATGCACAGCCCAATCACCGTGTTGGTCAGGATAAAGGTTACCTGACCCCCGATATTTACCCCGGACATGCTTTCGGTTCCCGCGAAGTTACCTACGATAAGCATATCCGCTACGTTGTATAGGGATTGAATGATGTTGGACGCCAGGAAGGGAAGGGCAAACCGCACAAGCTGGGAAAGCACATTGCCCCGGGAAAGATCGGTGGAGATATGAGTCATCTGATTATCATAACCATTCCAGAAGGAGAAGTCTTCCCCCTGTCCGATTACCCCCATGAAAAATGCCCGTTCTGCCATTATAGTTATAGGCACAGGCAAAAATTGCCTGGAATAATTTGAAGGAGCACATTATGAAAAGAAGTTTTGGCGTATATATTACCCATGTCGCCGTGGCTCTGTACCTGCTTGCGGATGGTATTCTGGGACTTACAGAGAAAACACTGTGGCAGAAGATTAGGCTGTCAGTAGGAACCCGTAATTCCATGGGAAACGAGATTATGGATACCCTTACCCAGGTGTTTGGTACGGGGGATCTTACCAAAACCCTGGTTGTCCTTTTTTCAGTTCTGGCGGTTGTTGGGGGTGTTTTCCTGTTGCTTGAACTTTTGGGAATCAAAATCGCTGTTGTAGATATCATTCTTCTGGTGTTTTTGGTAGTTTGGCTGGTTTTTATTGTCCTTTCCGATGTGGTGTACGCATTTAAGGATACCCGCAACTTTGAGTTCCTGCCCTGGTTACGGGTTTTGGCCGCCCATCTGGTCGTTCTGGGGGCCCTGACAAGCGCCTCCCACAAATTCGGCGACTAAAAAACGGGGATATACAGGGCCGGGATCCCCGCGGAGGGCTAACAGAAGACCAGACAGATGATGATATGAAGGCGCCAGGCTGAAGCCGGGACCGGTAAGTGGAGTTGCCGCGGCTTCCCCTGTAAAAATACAACAGGAGACAGGCGATTCTGCCTTGTAGTTGCCTGAAGATCGGCTACAGCGAGAATTCCGGAACGAAATTCCCGTGGCGTTGACCGCGTTTTCCGGGAAAATTTGGCTTTTTTGGCGATTTTTTCCATGATCTTTGTTCATCTGTTGACAAATCCCGCCCCTTTGGGTTATTCTTTACTGATTTTTTTTACAAAAAACGGTAAGGGGTATGTTATGGTGTGGATTTTTTATATAATCCTCCCTCTTACCGGGTTGTTCTTAGGCTGGATTATAAGATGGCTGTACGCCAGATTTCAACTTACGGCATCGGAGCAGCGCGCCGAGCGTATAAAACAAGATGCGATAAAAGAAGCTGAGGCCAAAAAGAAGGAGATCCTTCTTGAGGCGAAAGATCAGGTTATTCGCGAGAGAAACCAGCAGGAGAAGGAAACCCGGGAACGTAGGGCAGAATTACAGCGGTATGAGCGCCGCGTTTTACAGAAAGAAGAGGCCATTGATAAGAAATCAGTTCAAATTGAGAAGACTGAGAAGATCCTGGTGGATAAGGAGCGGTCTTTTGCCGAACGGGAAGACGCTTTAAGCCAGGAAGAAGAACGCTACCGGGCTGAACTGGTCCGTATTTCCGGCCTTAGCATAGAAGAAGCCAAAACTCTAATCGTCCAAAGCCTGGAAAATGAGGCCAAACACGATGCCCAGGCCCTGATTAACAAGATTGAGCAGGAGGCAAATCAGGCGGGGGAGAAAAAGGCCCGGGATATTCTGGTTACCACTATCCAGCGCCTTGCCACAGAGGTTACGGGGGATGTAACCATTACGTCTGTCAACCTGCCCAATGACGAGATGAAGGGCCGGATTATTGGCCGGGAAGGGCGGAACATCCGTACTTTGGAGACCCTTACGGGGGTGGATATTATTATCGACGATACTCCGGAGGCGGTGGTTATCTCCTGTTTTGATCCGGTACGCCGGGAAATTGCAAAGGTAAGCCTGGAGCGGCTTATTTCTGACGGCCGTATTCACCCGGCCCGGATAGAGGAAATTGTCGCCAAGGTAAGCCGGGATATTTCCCAGCGGATTTTTGAAGAAGGGGAGAAGGTCCTCTTTGATCTGGGTATCCACAACATCAAGCAGGAGGCTATTCAGGCCCTGGGGCGACTTCACTACCGGACCAGTTATGGTCAGAACGTGCTTCAGCACTCCCGTGAAGTGGCGATTATTGCGGGGATTCTGGCCGCAGAGATAGGCGGCTGTAACCGGGAACTGGCCAAACGGGCGGCCCTGCTCCACGATATTGGCAAGGGGGTGGAGTCCGATTCGGACCTGAACCATGCGGAGATCGGTATGGACATGGCTCGGAAGATGGGGGAAGACCCCCGTATTATCAATGCCATCGGGAGCCACCACAATGACATTGAACCAATCTGTCTTGAATCCGTACTGGTCCAGATAGCGGACGCTATTTCCGCTGCCCGGCCCGGCGCCCGAAAGGAAACCCTGGACAATTACATCAAGCGGCTTGAGAATTTGGAGAGTGTGGCCACCGGTTTTACCGGAGTAGACAAGGCTTTTGCTATCCAGGCGGGCCGGGAACTGCGGGTTATTGTCAACAACGAGCTGGTAAACGACGATCAGTCCAGGGATCTGGTTAAACAGATCGCCAAGAAGATCGAAAATGATCTGCGTTACCCTGGCCGTATCAAGGTAACCATTATCCGGGAGACCCGGATTACCGAATATGCCCGGTAGCGCGGCGGAGGCGCCTAGCAGCCTGTTGCACTGGCCTTATGGCTGCGCCATAAGGCCTTGTAGGTTTTAAGCGCGAAGCGCAACAAACTGCTAGCAGTTTGTTGCGCGGGAAGGTGATGAACCTTACCCCGCCACGTTCCTTTTGATAAACACATCAAGGGCCCGGATTCCCAGGCTTACCACGGCGGTAACGACGATCCCGGCGCAGATAAGGCCCAGAATCACCGCCAGAAAGGTACGGCCCTTCCGCAGCCCCAGGACCCAGGCCCCCAGGGTTCCGGTCCAGGCGCCGGTAACCGGCAGGGGTATAGCAACAAAGAGGGCGATACCAAGCCAGCCCCACTTTTCCACGCCACGCTGCAGCTTGTTCCGGGCCCGTTCCACAAAGCGGTTAAAGAAATTTGCGTACCATGCAATAGGGAGGAGCCATTTATGCAGGGTAGAGAGAAAAATCCAGCAAACCGGGGCTACCAGGGCGTTCAACATAACCGCGTAGGGAAGGGCAATGTACCAGGGAATCCCGTTGGCTATGGCAAAGGGAATGGCCCCCCGCAGTTCCGATATGGGAAGAAAGGCTAGAAAGGCGGTCAGGAAAAAAACCGGGGGGCCGTTCAACCTTCTGCCTCTTTGCCGCCATCCCCCAAAACCGTAGCATCGGCTACGCCGTCGGCGTAGCCGTTCAGAATCAGTTCCCAATATCCTACATCCAGCCGCTTGCCCAGCTTATAACCAGTCTCATCGAACTGACCGACTTTTTTGAAGGCAAAGCTTTCGTGAAGCCTCACGCTTGCCGGGTTGGGGAGGGTAATCGCGGCCATCACCACGTGAAGCCTTGTCTGCCGCAGTTCCCCTATCACCCGCTCCAAAAGCCGCCGGCCAATACCCTGCCGTTCCCAGCCCGGTTTAAGGTAGATCGAATCTTCTGCCGCAAAGCGGTAGGCCGCACGCTGGTGCCAGGCATGGGCATAGGCGTAACCCACAATCTCTCCCCTTTCCTCCCAGACAAACCAGGGGTACCGGACAATAACTTCCCTGATCCGTTCCGCCATCGTTTCAATACTCAGCGGTTCTTCCTCAAAGGTAACAACCGTATGCTTGATGTAATAATTGTAAATCTCCGCAATCCCGGAGGCGTCCCCAGGACAGACCGGTCGCAGCGTTCCGGGACTGCCGCTTTGCACGCCGGCCCCCGGTTCTTCGACCCTTGGCTTTTTAAGCCTTGGCTTTTTGAGACTTGGTTCTCCGACCCTTGGTTCTCCGACCCTTGGCTTTTTGAGCCTTGGCTGTTCTGCGGCCTGGTCCATTCAGAGGCCCTGCCAGAGTTTTACCGGATAAACGCCCTGGGTGGTAAGTTCGGCGATCCGCCGTACTGCGGTTGCCTTGTCATCCTGGTAGGTAACCCCGAACCATTCCGAATTTGCCGGCAGGGACCTGATGCGGATACTGCCCTGTCGTATAAAATGATCGGCCGCCCCGGGGATATAACATTCACTTTTAATATTCGTGTACGAGGCGTTAATGAAATTGTCAAAATATTTTTGAAATTCCGGCAGAATGGTTTCCGGAAATCCCCAAAAATTCATTGATACCAGGGTATCCGGGGCCAGTTCCCGCCTGGTCCCGTCGGGGTTGGTATTGTAGATGGTCTCTCCCTCTTTTTTTATACTGAGGAGTTCTTCTACCGAAAGAAGGTGTCCGTCTTTTACCTGGCAGATCCCCCGTGCCACGGACCCCTGGGGGCTCAGGGTTGGTTCCAGCTGGTAGGGGACAATAGCAGCCTCGGCCAGGGTATTGGGCAGGGTGGAAAGGTAGTTTCCCAGGACGGTATAGGCTTCGCGGCCGTAAAAATCATCGGCGTTTATGACCGCAAACGGGGCGTCGATCTGGTCCGCAGCGCACAGCAGGGCGTGGCTTGTCCCCCAGGGTTTGGTCCGCCCCAGTTTTTGTACGTCCCGGTACAGGTCCGGGGGGATAAGGCTGTCCAGCTCCTGAAAGGCCAGGCTGTAGGGAACGGCCTTACCCATGCGGGCCAGGACAATCCCCCGAAAATCCTTCTCAATATCGTGACGGATGATAAAGATGATCTTCTTAAAACCGCTTCGCAGGGCGTCAAAAACTGAATAGTCCAACAGCGCCTCACCGTTGGAACCAAGTTTATCCATTTGTTTCAGGCCACCATAACGGCTCCCCATCCCGGCGGCCAGGACTACCAGTATTGGATCTTTCATAGCTGTTTCCCCGTATTTAATTTTACTTCAAAGCGTTCCAGACTTTTCCCCGACAGGGGAGTTTTCCCTGACAGGGGGGGTTTCCCTGACAGGGCAGGGTCGGCATTATCATCGGTAGTGTTACTGTTATCAGGTTTAGCACTCCTGGCGGCCAGGCGGCGTTTAAGTTCGGCAAATTCATCCTGAGAAAAACTTACCGCCTCCAAAATATGCCGCTCAAACGATTCGCAGCAACGGGGGGCAACGTTCCGGGCTATATCAAAAATAACCCGGGCATAAAGCCGGATTTCTTTTTGGGCGTGGCTATCCAGTCTGAGTTTTAGGAAATGAAACAAGTTGTGCAGATCGATTTGCCAGTACCATTCGGTATAGAGGGAAAGGGGCAGGTTGATCCGGGCCAGTTCCCGGGCAATACCCCGGTCCACAAGGCCAAGGTAATTTTTGTAGGACTCCCGCTGCCCCTGTTCAAAGGCACTTCGTACTTTTTCCGCTTCCCCCGCTTCCAGGGCTTCCTCCCGGCGGCCCTGCTTGTTGTCATCGCTCTGCAGGGCCACATCTCCCGCTTCCGGCAGATAAAAATCATCCTTCATGACCGAATAGCGGCCGGAAAGCTCATTAACCCGGGCGGTACGGTGCCGAATCCACTGACGGGCCACAAAAATGGGGAGTTTGACATGAAACGTCAACACCACCTGTTCAAAAGGACTGGTATGGTGATGCCGTAAAAGGTAGTCGATAAGCCCCGCGTCCTCCCGGTAATTCCTGGTTCCCGCTCCGTAGGACACCCGTGCGGCCTGAACCACCCGCTCATCTCCCCCCAGGTAGTCCACAAGCCGTACAAACCCCTTATCCAGAACGGGGAATTCCTTATCCAGAATGGCTTCCGCTTTGGAAACCACGCAATGCGCCATCGTCCCTCCAAAAACCGGTCCCGTCATTGACCTTGTATCCCATCATGTATCAGATCCAGGCATTTTTCAAGGCAATGCGGGGCCCTGCCCTGTGGTTTTACGCTATCCCGCACCAATCGTTGTTATATTAAAGATGGAACTAAGTCCGGTACATCCAGTACCGCGCTGTCCTTCATGGCAGATTCATGGGCCAGGATGCCTGCGGCGACGATGTTACCGCCGTTTATTGGGTACTATCGTATCGACGGTAAAGGTTGGACAAAAGCCGAGTAAGAAAGAGCGGCAATAATTTTGTAAGGTGTCAGTACTGATTGTCTTCCAGCCACAGGCGGCCCCACAAGCCACGCCCCGCGCGGCGGGCTTCCTGTTCCAAACCGCGGAATTCGTCCACGAACTGAAAGCTGTAGGCGGTGTAGGCGTGGGCGTAGCCTTCCCGGATAAGGACGGCGTTATGACAGTCCCCATCGGAGCCGTATATATAGGCCAGGAGCCGGCCATAGCGATCCCGCCGGTCCCAGTCAAAGGCCAGGGAAACGGAATTTCCCAAAAGTTTTTGACGGGTAAATTCGCTGGCCTCCCTGCCAAAAAATTCCACTTCCCGCCGGGGGTGAACAGTTTCCGGGGTATCTACCCCGATCATCCTGATAGTTTCTACCGCTGCCAGACCCGGGGGGGGATTCCTTATCCGCACCCGCACCGTATCGCCATCCACGTGGTCCACTACCTCGGCCCTGGTCATGCGGGACAGGTCTGCCTGGCTGACACTGCCCAGCCCCGCGATGTTCACCTGGTACAGCGCTGCCGCCTGGGAAGAAACCGCCGGGACTACAAGTACCGGTGGCTTGCAGACATTACAGGGTTCGTAGCCGGACCCTGTGGCGTCTGCCATGCTTAAGGCAATTTTTGACCGGCTAAGGCTGCCACAGTCTTCCCGGTGGTACTTTTTCCCCGTGTTGGTTACATAAACCGTGCTATCGGCTAAGGTTTCAGCGGCTTTGGATGTCTGGGCGGCCACCGGGCCCGACAGGGCCAGGCACAGGATAAGAAACAGAGCCGATGGTAACGCCGGAAATTTCTGTACGGCGTCTTCTTTTTTCATTACCGGGAGTATACCAAGAGCAATAGTTCAATACTATACTGGACTATACTGGAGAAATATGGAAAGGGAAGGAGCGGTTGAAAGATTTCGCCGGGCTATACGGATCAGGACCGATTGGCCGGAGTCTCCGCGGGAAGAAGGCCCTCCCGCGGAGGTTTTAGAGGCAGCGGAGGCGCCCTTAAAGGCTTTTCAGGATTTTTTGGCTGCCGCATATCCCCGTTTCCTTCGTTCCACGGAACACTGGGTTCTTAATCCCTACGCTCTGGTGTACCGTTGGCCCGGTAGCGCCGCGTTGCCTGGTGAAACTCCGGGGCCGGAGGCGGTGCTGATCCTGGCCCACTACGATGTAGTGCCGGTAGAGGCGGACAAGTGGAGTGTCGATCCCTTTGGCGCGGAAATCAAGGGGGGGTTTATGTATGGCCGGGGTACCCAGGATATGAAGGGGAATCTTATCGCCCTTATGGAGGCGGTGGAAGAACTTGTTATCCGGGGCTTTAGCCCACGGCGGGACATCTGGTTTGCCTTTGGCGGTGACGAAGAACGTTCCGGCTTGATGGGCGCCCAGACTACGGCCACCTGGTTTGCCGGCCGGGGACAGCGGTTTTCGTGGATCCTGGATGAGGGAAGCCCGGTAACCATCAACCAGATCCGGGGAATCAACATTCCCCTGGCCCTGTTCAGTGTTGAGGAAAAGGGCTTTTTAAGCCTGGAACTGGCGGTAGATCAAAAACCGGGACATTCGTCCCGGCCTCCCCGGGTACAGGCGGTGGCCTTGCTGGCCCGGGCGCTGCTGCGAATATCCCGGCAACCCTTTCCCTCCCGGCTAAGTCCCACGGTGGCGGCGCTTTTTTCCCATTTGGCGGCACTAAGGTCCCGGGAACGGGGTGGAACCCCCCACCCGTGGGCTATTGCACTCAGGACCGCGGTTCTGAGTGTCCTGGGCCCCCTGGTAGCGCCGGTCCTGGCCTTTAGCTTCCGCAAAGACCCGCAAATTCTCGCCCTGCTCCGTACCACCGTGGCAATGACCCAACTGGAGGGCAGCCTGGCGGACAATGTTATGCCTTCCCGTGTACGGGCCGTTATTAATATGCGGCTTCTGGCGCCCTGGTCCGTGGATGACGCAATCAACTACATAAGCTGGATCATAGGGGATGACCGGGTTAAAATTCGGGGCTTGGGCTTTGCCTCTTCCCCGGTTCCGGCGCACCCCGAACACGAACATGCACGGGGACCCGGCTGGGAAGAAATGGCCAAGGCTGTAGCGGCAGTTTTTCCCGGCGCTGTTCCGATTCCCTTTATCATGACTGCCGCCACCGATTCCCGGCATTACCAGAAACTTGCCGGGGGGATCTTCCGGTTTAGCCCGATGCGGCTTTCACCGGCGGATATGAGTTCGGTACATGGCCATGATGAGCGAATTTCCCTGGAGAATTTCTTCCTGGCTATCAATTTCTATACCACCCTTTTTGAGATGCTGTAGGATCCGGTCATGGCAAGTATTGAATACCGGGCAAAACTTATTAAGGCCGCTTCTCTTATCGCCCTTGGGGGGAATTTGGCCCTGGGAGTCTTCAAGATTGGAAGCGGGATACTGGCCGACAGTCTTGCGGTTTTAGGGGACGGCATCGATTCCCTGGTGGATATCCTTATCGCCGTAATGGCCCTGGTGGTGTCCAGGGTTGTTTCCCGTCCGGCCGACCGGGAGCATCCCTGGGGTCATGGCAGGGCGGAGACCATAGCCACCGCCCTGCTGGCCTTTTTGCTGTTCTTTGCAGGCGCCCAGCTTATCCTTAACTCCGTAAACCAGCTTATTTTTGAACGGAGTCGTGAAATACCCGGCCGGCTGGCACTGGTGGCCACCCTGGTTTCCGTTGCGGGAAAGACCTTGCTGGCCTTTATTCAGTCCTGGTTCGGCAAAAAGGCAAATTCCGCCATGCTGCGGGCCAACGCCAGGAACATGACGGGGGATGTGATCCTTTCCCTGGGGGTGCTGGCCGGCCTGGGGTTTTCTATCGAAACCGGGATCGCCATCCTGGATTCTGTTACCGCCATCCTGGTGGGGCTGTGGGTAATCCGTTCCGCCGTAAGTATTTTTATCGAAACAAATCTGGAACTGATGGACGGCAGTGCGGAAACCGATGCCTACCAGGCGGTTTTTGATGCAGTCCATTCGGTTCCGGGGGCCGGGAATCCCCACCGGACCCGGATGCGGCGCATTGCGGGACTTTGGGACATTGACATTGATATCGAGGTGAACCCGGATCTTACGGTATACGCCGCCCACCGCATTGCTACCCAGGTGGAACTGGCAATCAAGAACAGGGTAGAGGGTATTTTCGACATTATGGTCCATGTGGAGCCCTCCGGAGACCACCTCCGCGGGGATACGGAAGGTTATGGCCTGAGCGAGGCGGAGATTCGCCCCTGACCTAAGACGGGCTTATTTTGATTATGCGAAATCCGATATTATAGTATAGCTATGGCTAAAGCAACGGATCTCTATGTCATTATGCGGGCATATTCGAATAAAAATAACTCTCCCTATATCGATATAGACACTTTTATAGCCTTTCTTTCGAAATACGTTGTTCGCCTGGCTGCCGAACAGCCCGAATGGGCCGATTGGGTCAACGATACAAGCCTGAAATTCTGGAATGCTATGGGGGAATACTCCGAAGACGGCCGCTGTGTTCTTCTTACTGATACGCCCCAGGGCCGGGTATACCTGCCGTACTACATCGTGGACAGGCTGAAGGAGGCGTACCGGGACCTGGATGAATCCGCCGACATACCCTTCCCAAACGAAGACTACTTCGCGGTTAAGCTGCCGCCGGATCAAACCCAAATGCTCAGCCTGGAAACGGATCTGGTTCCCTATTTTGACAAGCCGGTTACAGCGTTTCTTCCGGTTATTAAGCTGGTATTTCTTGAAAGCGGACTGGACGCCCTGATTCTTGCCCCTATGATCCCCCACCGTCTGCTGGAAGCGGCAATCCTTAAGATCCGCTACCATGTCAAGCAGCATAACAACCGCGAGTACTACATGCACAAACTTCTCCCCATGTTCCAGAACAAGGAAGGAACCCTGCGGGAAGCTCTGGAAATGCTGAATTCCCGGCCCCTGGACTGCCTGAACGCCATAGAAGGGGGGGGAGAAGTAACCTACCTGTTTTGGGCTTCCCTCTGTTCATTTCTTAAAAACGATCTTCGGAAAAAAACCGAGCGGCTTTCCGGGGACGTGGCTGTTTTGGAAGGGGTTCATATCGTTGAGACCTGCCTGAACCTCTATAAAACCAGGCTGCAGCGGGAACGGGAGAAGGAAACCGCCCTTCGATCCCTGGATCAGCTTATGGACAAACCCCCCTATTACTTTACCCAGGATCAGATCATCAAATTTACCGACACCAAAGGGGCACTCCTTCTTAACCAGTACACCGAAGCGGATCTGAACGCCTATATCAAGAAAAAGGTCAACGAAAGCGTGGAGGGCGCAATTCCCGAATGGCTGGTGGTACAGTCAAAAAACGGGGAGCAGTACTATCTAAAAAAAGATAAGTATCTGCCCCTGGTAACCCGGCTTATCTTTGATGCCCAGAACGTCATAAAACAGGAAGTTGCCGACCGCTGGACTGCTATGCTTGGTAATTTTAAGTCTGAACCGGCAATGGAAATGGATTCGGAATTTGAACGGCTTCTTGCCAATCTAAACACCACCATGAATCCGCTGCTTGCCACTTTTTTGGAGGATAAGAAACTCCCCTGGGTCTATGATGAGCTGGAACGGACCCAAAAGGTCATTCCTCCCGCATCCCGGATATTTGAGCGGGGAAAACTAATTCCTTATAGCTTGCTCTTTGTGATGAAACGCAAAGATATGCTTTTCGACGCCAAGATGTCCCTGCCCTTTTGGTACTCAATTCCGGTTATCAGTTCAATTATCGCCTTTTTTGCCAGACTGAGGAAGAAGAAGAAAAAAGGCTATCAAACGATCAAGAAACCCAGCGAAACCATCGAAGCAGCTGAGGGAGATATTACAACGAGCAGGGGTAATCCCAAAGATTTTATCAACAGTGTTCGGGAAATTGAGACCCAAATGGTCCCCATAGACAAGGACATTGACAGCTATCTTGAGGAATTGCAGAATCATTGGGGGCAGCTTCTGGACCCAAAGGCCCAACGGAATCTGGTGGAGGATGTAAACTCTCTGGTTCGGGACAATCTGCGGCAGTCGATACGCGTATGGAAAAAACAGCGTCTTAGTTCGATCAACCTGCAGGACCTGGCCCAGGGAATTATTAACGGAACCCCCGTACTGCGGAGCATACACAGCCGGGATGCCCTTCTTCTCTACATGCAGATTTACATGGTAAAAATTCTGAAAACCGTAAAAATTTAGTACAAAACCGCCCCGTATCAGTCCGGGCCACAGGTTCCTGACTTGATTCTCCAAATTTTGCAAGTTTTTTTCAAAATTCCCAAGTACCATGCATGGCCGCCCCTATATATAGGCATCACCCTGTTTGACTGTTCGTACCGGACATCAGGTCCCCGGAAGGGGACCTTGAGAACACCGGTACAAGGACGCCCGGCGGGGTGAACGGCGGCCCTGGGCTGTCGAATCACAGGGGCAAACCATAGGAATTTACCCCAGTTTTCGGAGGTATTTATGAACAATCTCAACAGTATCCTTATCGAGGGGAACCTCGTGCGGGATCCCCTCTTGCGTTCCACCCCCAAAGGAACCCCGGTATGTAATTTTACCCTGGCTTCTAACCGTTTCTTCAAGCAGGATTCCGGAATGGAAAAAGAGGTGGGGTTCTTTGATGTGGAAACCTGGTCAAAATTGGCCGAGCGTTGCTACAACCAGGGACACAAAGGCCGGGGTGTACGGGTGGTGGGACGTCTCAAGCAGGACCGCTGGAATGGTTCTGACGGAAAACCCCACTCCCGGGTTGCCATAGTAGCGGAACATGTGGAATTCCGCCCGGAATTCAAGCGCGAAAATCCCCCGGACAGCGATACTTCCGTAACGGACACCATCGCGGAGATTGCCGCACAGGAAGACGAATTCACCAACCTTGAAGAGGCCGCCCTGGCTGTAGCGGAGGAGGAGATTAATTTCTAGCAGCCACGATTATTGGGCTGCCAAGCGAATCTCTGATTCGCTTGGCAGTTTGCACACGTAAAAATCGCCTTTCAGGGCTGCGTTACTTCCACTACACCCCGTGGCCGGATAGACATGACAAATACAGGGCTGGGACCGGAACCGGTATAACCCAGGGCACTGTGCATCCAGGCGGTATAGGCTTCCGTCTCGTCCCGGGGTAAAAAGGCCTGAATAACCCCCGCAAAACCGCCGCCGTGTACCCGGCAGGCCGCCCGCCGGACACCGGTAGTAAGCCGGCGTTCCCGAAAGAAAGCCTCCGTGACGGCAAGACAAACAGGGATGTTCTGTTCACGGGAATCCCCGTGGGGCACTACGACATTCTGCAAAAACTTATACGATGAATCTCCGGACTCCTGTACCAGACTTAAAAAACGGGGGAAGTCGTTTTCTTTAAGGGCCTTTATCTCATCATCAACCCGCTGATTTTCCCCGATAAAATGAAGGGCCCGCAGCACCGCGCGGTCACCGCAACGGGAACGCAGCGCGGGAAGCTGCTGAAGGACATCCGCTATGGTAATACCCCGAAGCACTTCTTTGCCGAAAAAGGCGGCAATGTTTTTCATCTCGTTTGGAATTGCCGAATATTCACCGCTCAGATTGGCGTGGTTGCCGCCGGTGTTTACCAGCACCAGGGCGTAAGGCCGGGAGCTAAAGTCGAAGGATATCCGTTCCAGGACCGGGGTGGAGGGATTTTCAAAGTCAATACCCGCCACACCACCTGCGCCGGAGGCCATTTGATCCAGCAGCCCCGATCCTTTGCCCCAGTATTTGTTCTCCCCGTACTGGCCCATAGCCGCCAGTTTTTCTACCGGCAGCTTCCCGCCGTTGTACAGGACGTTGAGAATTCCGCCGATGAGCATTTCAAACGCCGCAGAGGAGCTGAGTCCGGAACCGGGAAGGACCCGGCTTTCGACACAGGCGGAAAACCCGCCCGGAATGAAGGGCGTACCCCCCGTAAGGGAAGGCTCTTTGAAACCGGCGGCAATGCCCCGTACCAGGGCCGCGGAACCAGTCTCGCCGGGGACGGGGGAAAGATCCCCACCCAGGTCAATCGAATAATCCTCGCCGTAACATTGGTCATAAATGTGGATACAGTTGTCATTCGTTTTGGCGGCAACGGCGATACAGTCAAGCTGAATACTCGCGGCCAGCACCTTGCCGTGGTTGTGGTCGGTGTGGTTCCCGCCTATCTCGCTGCGGCCCGGCGCGCTGAAAATTCTCAAGCCTTCCGCTGTTGCGCCAAAGCGTTGTGTAAACTGATCCGCCAGGGCGGTATAACGCTTCTCCTGGACGGTAAAGGTTTCATCCCCCGGCCCGTACAATTCGGCCAGAAGGGCACGGGTTTCCGGGGATTTCAGGAAGGCCGGCAGCCGGGTACGGGGAATTCCGCCTTGTCCTTCTGATATTTCTCCACTCATTGGTACACCTCCCAGCTGGTACGGATAATAGTGTCAATGTCGGAGTATTCGGCCTTCCAGTTCATGGTGGTAAAGGCCAGGTCCGATGACGCGGTAAGTTTTACAGGGTCTCCGGCCCGCCGCCCGGTTATCGTTACCGGTATGTCCCTGCCGGTGATCCGGCGGGCTGCCCCTATCATCTCCAGTACCGACACGCCCTTTCCGGTTCCCAGGTTGACGATAAGGCTTTGTCCATTTTGCCTGATATAATTCAGGGCTTTTACATGGGCGCGGGCCAGGTCGCTTACGTGAATATAATCACGGATACAGGTACCGTCCGGGGTATCATAATCGTTCCCGTAGACCTGTATCTCTTTCCGAATTCCCGCCGCCACTTCCATGATGACGGGGACAAGGTTCGCCGGGGTAAGTTCCTTCCCCCGAATCCGGCCTTTGACATCGTAACCGGCGGCATTAAAATAACGGAGGCTCGCGGAATGGATACCTCGCAGTTTACCGTACCAGCCCAGGAAACGCTCAATCTCAAGTTTGGTAAAACCGTAGTAGTTTTCCGGATTTGCCGGGTGTTTTTCGTCAATCGGGATATACTTCGGTTCCCCGTAAACTGCGGCGCTGGAAGAAAAAACAATATTCTTAATTCCTGTTTCCGATGCTGCGTTCAGGATATTAAGGGTACCGCTTATGTTGTTGAGGGAATACTTTTCCGGTGCGGTCATGGATTCCCCCGCGGCCTTAAAGGCGGCAAGGTGGATAAGGGCCTCAAAATTTCCATCTGTCATGGCGCGGCGCAGGGCCTGATAATCCATAATGTCCCCGTAGATAAACCCTGCCTCCCGGAAAAGATTTTCCCGAAGTCCGGCGGAAAGGTTGTCAAACACAGTTACCCGGTACCCCTGGTCAAGCAGCTCTCTCGATACATGGCTCCCGATATAACCGGCGCCGCCAATAATTAACACATTCACCTGGTATTCCCCTTATTACACTGCCGCTTCGCTGGTCCGCCGCAGGCGCACGTTTTCGATGTTATAACTGAAAAGTTCCCGTAGATCGTTAAGACCCAGGGCCATAAGGGCCATGCGGTCAATGCCAAGGCCCCAGGCGGCTACCGGAACACGGACCCCCAGGGATGCCGTTACCTCCGGCCGGAAGATACCGGAACCGCCAAGTTCGAACCAGCCCAACACGGGGTGGCGGATATGGACTTCTATTGAAGGCTCCGTAAAGGGGAAATAACCGGGAACGTATCTAACTTCCCTGGCGCCGGCCACTTCCAGGGCAAACATTTCCAGCATCCCCAGCAGGGTACGCAGATTCACATCTTCCCCCAGGACAATCCCCTCGGTCTGGTAGAAGTCTGTTCCGTGTGTGGCGTTTACCTGATCGTAACGGAAACAACGGACAATGCCAAAGTACTTGCCGGGTATCCTGGCCCGTGGCAGGGTCTTTGCGGAAAGCACCGTGCCCTGACTGCGCAGGATAAGACGGCGGGTAAAGTCCCGGTCAAAATTGTAATTCCACCCGCGGCTCCCGGTCTTGCCTCCGTTTTCATGGGCCGCCGCAACATTGTCAAGCCAAGGCTCCTCTATGGTCCCGGCCTGGTCAGGCTCGGCGATGTGGTACACGTCGTGTATATCCCGTGCGGAGTGGAACTGGGGCATGAACAGGGCATCGGAATTCCAGAACTCCGTTTCCACCAGGGGACCGTCAAATTCTTCAAAACCCAGGGAACAGAGCTTGTCCTTTACATCTTCTAAAAACTTGACATAGGGGTTACTGCGGCCGGGAATAAGCCGGGCCGGGGGAACCTGGACATTGTAGGATCGGAAATTTTTGCCTTTCCAGGCCCCGGATTCCAGCATTTCCGGGCTTAAGGTTCCGATCTCCTCCCCTGTAATTCCCGCGGACTTAAGGGCAGCAATTACCGCGTCTCCGTCTGCCGTAAGACCAACGATCACCGTCTCCCGGTCGGCCTCCCGAAAAGCCGCCGCGGCGGCGCCCCGCTTCCTGGCAAGACCGGTGGCCATGAGGTCCTGTTCCTCCTTGCCAAGATCGTCATGGGAAAGCACAGCCCCCTCCACAGCGCCCCGGTCCAAAAGACCGCGGACCAGGGCCAGGTACTCGGCAGCGGGGCCTGTTGCGGGCCGCCCGTTTTCCAGCATACCGGGGGGCAGGGCCGTCTGTACCCGCTTTTCCGCGTCCATAGACAGAAGTCCCAGCCTGGAAAGGGTTCCAAAGGCGCTTCCCACATCCTTATTGTCCAGTTTAAGGGTGGCCGCAATCTCCGGAAGCCGCAGGCCGCTTTTAACACGGATAAGCTCGATGATCCGCTCTTCCACGGTTCCCCGTTCTTTCCAGTCCCGGCCCAGATCGGTAATCTCAAAAAACCGCTTTAGCTCCCGGCGAATCTCTTTTACCAGTCCCTTGCCGGAAAGCCACGACAGCGCCTGGTTTCCGTTGCCGCTCTTAAACCCCAGGTCCTTCTCCACCCGCTCAATACTCAGTTCATCCTCCATCCCGTAGCGCAGGAGGATCCGTATTTCCAGAGGATGAAGGTTCTTCACCGTATTTTGAATGTCCATTTGTTTTTAGATTAGCAGATTCACAATCCTTTGAAAACTGTCCTTTGAAAACCGCTCTATCCTTTGCGTTCTATCCTTTGCCATCTCAATGTTCTCCCCGCAGGTTAATTTTGGATACAGGTAATCGTCAGAGGGGACAAAAGACATTTTTATCCGGCACAAGAGGAATTCTTTTTCATTGGTTGTTTTTATATCGTTGTGATACACGTACAAACACACTGCCCATTGTAAACGCAACATTAACCGGGAGAAGCATCAATATAATTACACACATGACCAGTCCTTTGAAAGCGACAAGGTTGAACAGCAGCAAAAAAACATTATTCCTGATCGACATTTTCATAATTGGGAATTCCGCCCCAGGCCCAGGTAGTACACTTCAAAGGATTCGCCCCGGCAGGCTGCCGGTTTGAAGGCGCGGCCGGAGTCAAAAAGGCCGCGAATTTTGGCAAGGAGCGCCGCGGTGTCCCCACCCTGGAATATTTTAACAACAAAATTGCCCCCCTTTTCCAGGGTGCTTTCCGCGCAGTCCAGGGCCGTTTCCGCCAGTTCCAGGGAACGCAGGGTGTCCACCTGCCGGTTACCGGTGGTAAGGGGAGCGGCGTCGCACATTACAAGCCGGTAGGGGCCCTTTTCCTCCAGGGTCTTCCGAATCTCCGGCGCGGTAATGTCGCCCTGAACGAAGAAAAAGTTTTCCCCGTCAAAAAGGCCCCGGTCATAGCGGCGGGAAAGGGGGGAAAGGTCCGCCGCGGCAAGGAAACCCGTACCGGCCAGCTTACGCAGGGTGTAGAGGCTCCAGCTTCCCGGCGCGGCCCCCAGATCCAGGGCCCGGAATCCGGGCTTAGTCCCCCCGGCCCCGGCGGGGCTGGGGACTAGACGGAATTTCTCGTCCATCTCCTTAAGTTTGTAGACTGAACGGGCGGGGTAGCCCTCCCGTTGAGCCCGCAGGGACCAGGTATCCGGCTTTTCGTAGCTCCTCATTTTCTATAATCTTGCCCTATGAATAGGGAAATAGACCAGAGGCTTGGGAAGATTGAAGCGGTTTTGGATACATGGCTGCCCGCGGCCTTTGATTCCGGCTGGGCATCCAGGGTTTTCCCCGGTCTGGGAATTGCCCCGGAACTCCTTGGAAGCCTTGCCCTTCCCTGCCGGGACCTCCTTTCCCGTGGGGGTAAACGCTGGAGGCCTTTGCTGATGACCCTGATCTGTGAAGCCTTGGGGGGAGGGGACGCGGCCCTGCCCCTGTCGCCGCTGGTGGAATTTTGTCATAACGCCAGCCTTATCCATGACGATATTGAAGATAACTCGGACCAGCGCCGGGGTAGTCCCGCAATACACCTGGTCTACGGAACCGATACGGCTATTAATTCGGGGAGTTTTTTCTACTTCCTTCCCCTGGCCTGCGCCGGCGCCTGGGATGCTCCGGCGGAACAAAAGGCACGGGTTTTTGGTATCTGGGGGGAGTACATGCGGCGGCTCCACCTGGGGCAGGCTATGGATATTCACTGGCACCGGGATTTTAATTCCCTGCCCGGTCTGGACGCGTACTACACCATGTGCGGCCTTAAAACCGGCTGCCTGGCCCGGCTTGCTGCGGTTTTGGGGGTCCTGGCGGCCCTGCCCATGCCGGAGGCCCGGAGCGGCGAAGCGGCGGAACGGCTGGGGAGTGCGGCGGAAAAACTGGGTGTGGGTTTTCAAATTCTGGATGATGTGAAGAATCTAAGGACCGGGCTTCCCGGAAAAAGGCGGGGGGATGATGTGGTGGAGGGGAAAAAGAGTCTCCCGGTGCTTCTTTATTTGCATGGTGAAGCCGGGGCCGGTCCAAGACGGGCCCTGGTAAGCCGCTGTTTCAGCAGGGCCCGCGCCGGGGGAGTTTCCGTGCCGGAGGTGGAGGAACTGATTGCCGCCCTGGAAGCGGAGGGGGCTTTGGAACGGGCCCTGGAACAGGGCCATGCCCTGATCCGGGCGGCGGCGGAAACTTTTGCGGCCCCTTCCGTTGCCGGCCTGTGCTTGAATGAGGAGGGCCGCCGGCTTCTGGCAGGACTTATCGGCCTTATCAGCTAGCAGCCTGTTGCACTTGGAGGTTTTATGAGCGAAGCGCAACAAACTGCTAATCTGTATGATAACGAAATGCTAAAAACTGAAATATGGAGCGTTGCCCGTGTTGATCAGGGGAACGCGGTTCTGCTGCGGCCTCTGGGCTCGGATACCGTGGTACCTATCTTTATTGGGGATGTTGAGGCTCACGCTATCATCCTTGGGCTGGGGGAGATACAAGCGGAACGGCCCCTGACCTGCGATACCCTGCTGGAACTGTCCCGGCGTCTGGGACTTAACTTGTTTCGGGTAGAGGTGTACGAAATAAGGAAAGATACCTTTTATGCCCGGCTTTTCTTTTCCGGCTGCGGGTATTCCCGGTCGCGGCCCCTGGTTATCGAAAGCCGCCCCTCCGATGCTATAGCCCTGGCGCTTCGGGAAAAGTGTGGCGTCTATGTGACGCCCCAGGTGCTGGACCGGGCGGGGGTTCCCGCGGAGGTGTTCATCGAAGGAGTCGCTGATGCTATGGGGAATGACCTGACCGGGAGTGGCCTGGCCAAGAGTGGCCTGGCCAAGACTGGCCTGGCCGGGAACGAAATTCCCAGGGAAACGGTTTCGGAAAAGCGGTCCCGAAGTCCGGGGCGGAAAAGGGGGAACCCCCTGGTGGCAAAGCGGCGGCGGCTCCAGGCGGAGTTGGAACAGGCGCTGGCAGAGGAGGCATACGAGCGGGCGGCGGATATTCGGGACCTTCTGATCCTGCTTGACCAGCAATTGGAGCAGGAACGCTGGAAGACCCCTTAAACATCTGGTCGGATTGTCGATATTATGATGATAGTCTGTGTTGAAAAGGGAGTAAATTTTTGGCGTTTATACCTCCGGAATCGTTGACCAGACTGAAATTTCCGGCGCAGATACAACGGGTGTTCTGTACCGAAACTTGGCTGTGGAGCTTTCGTCTCTTTGTCCGGCTGGTTCTGGTCGCCGCTGTTGTCCATTTTCTTCCCACACAGGGCCTGTTCACGGCCCGCTCCCAGGAGCCCCTTGTGGAGGAGGTGGGGGTCGGCGGCGGCGCCTATCCCCAGAGCGGCGATCCTGGAATTTTTGAGGAAGAGGAGCTGCCGGAGGGTGATCCGGCGCTGGACGGTATTCCGGAACCGGAACTTTTCTCAAAACCGCGCGTCCTCCTTTCGGAATCGTACCGGGTGGAAAGGGGAGACATAATAAGTAACCTGGCCCGGAAATTCGGTCTGAATCAGGATACCCTTATCTCGTACAACGCCATAAAAAATACCCGGCTTCTGCAGATAGGTCAAATTCTTAAAATCCCCAACCAGGACGGGATTCTCCATACGGTAAGCCGGGGGGATACCCTGAATAGCCTGGCGGAAACGTACAAAACGAGCCCGGAAGATATCAAAATGGTAAACGAGCTATTTTCTGATGGTATCCGGGAAGGAACCACCCTGTTTATCCCCGGCGCGCGGCTGGATTGGGTGAATTTGCAGGAGATCAACGGGGATCTCTTTATTTGGCCTATAACAGGACGTATCACCTCGCCCTACGGTTACCGGGCTGACCCCTTTACGGGGGTGGGTAGACAGTTCCATTCGGGTATAGATATAGGCGCCATAAGCGGTACCCCCATCCGGTCTGCCATGTCGGGCCGGGTTATCGTGGCGGGGTGGAGCGATGTTTACGGGAACTACGTGGTGGTAAACCACCATTCGGGGTACCGGACCCTGTACGCCCACATGAGCATTATCCGTGTAAAAACCGGTGAGTATGTGGCTACCGGCCAGCGGCTGGGGGATGTGGGTAGTACCGGGCGCAGTACCGCCCCGCATCTGCATTTTACGGTTTATAAAAATGGTGTAACGGTGAATCCCCGGACTTTGATGAAGTAGGCTGTACTGGCATCAGCCTGTTGCACTGGCCTTATGGCTGGGCTATTTGGCCTTGTAGGTCTTATGCGCGAAGCGCAACAAACTGCTATGGGGGCCTTCTACTTGAGGGAATGTTCCCGCCCTATGATGGATTCCACAAGGTGCAGGAATTTTGGGTCCAGGTTCCGGGTGGTTTCCAGTGTGGGGTCCAGAATATCGCTGTTTATCAGGTGAATACCATCCTGCTCCTGGACAGGTCCTTCTCCCGGTTCCGGCAGGGGTCGCAGGAGGGTGGGCTTGGCGTTTCCGCGGAACTGAAAGGGCTGGTAGATAAGCGGCAGCCCGCCATTTTCACTTATTTCTTCCAGTCCCCCGTGCGCCACGGTCTGTTTTTTTTTACCTGGTTCTCCCGGGGAAGCCGGTTTAATGCCGGTAAAATCGGGAGATTCAAAGTTGATGGAGTCGAAAGGTGAAGACATATCCATTTCCGGGGCATCTTTACTATCTCCGTCTGGGTTTTCCGCATCATCCGGTGTTGACAATACGTTAACACCTGTAGAGGAATCGGGACCGAATTCTATCCGGCTGGCAAGGGTGGCCAGATCTTCCGGTGTTATCGGAACAGGGGGATCTTCCAGGGGTTCCAGCTCCGTTACCAGTTCATTGTCATCCCCGTTTTCAAAGGTTTCGGAGGTAACAATGGTTTCTGCGGGGGAATGTTCATGTTCTACGTAGCTATCTTCCGGGTAGCTATCTTCCAGCGTTTTCGCTTCCGCTACTTCTTTTGTATCTTCTGCCTCTACCAGTTCCTCAAGTTCTTCCGGTTCGGCAGCTGTCCCGGTCAAGGGGAGGACAGAAGCAGATCCTCCTGCGGTATCCTGCACGGATATACCCGGAACGGTTTCCCGAAGTACCTTCCTGATAAGGGTCCGTATGTTTTCTTCGTCAAATTCTACAGAGGGACCGGTAAACGCAAGCAGCTTATCCCATGACCGGTCAATAAGGGTGTCGATATTTCTGTCTTTGTCCCGGGGCAGTCCCCGCTTAATTTCAAGCCGGACATCTTCCCGCCGCTGTTCCAGTTCCCGCCTCCAGCGTTTCCAGTCCATATCAGTTTTGGTATCGTAGTACTGACGTATTAGGGAAATTTGAAGCTGTTTAAGCCGGCTCATGATTACCGTAAAACTGTCCTGTCTTAGGTTAAAAATCAGGAAGATAATCAGGAATGTCGTAAGAAAGAAAGAAGCCAAAAGGATAAACCGCATTACGGGCGGCAAAACCAGGACATTTTCCTGTACCAGGCGGCCTACAAAAAAACCTGTGTTGGACTTGGCCGATATTAGTGTCAGGGGTTCTACTTCCGTGTAATCCGGAAGAAAAAGGGTAAAAATGTCTTCCTGCCAGGCGGCGGCAGCCTCGCGCTTAAGGTTTCCCGTTTCCGCGGCGGGAAGGCCAAGAAGAAAACCGTTGGGGGAATCAACAAGTACAATATTCTCCCCAATTTTAATCTGTCCCTGCCGGATCAGGCGCCCGGTAAGGGCCTGCACGGAGAGGGTAAAAAGGGCGCTGCCCCGGTACACATCAAGAGAATCGGAAAAAGGGTAGGAAAAAATCAGCTGTTCTTCGGAGCTGTCAAAGACGATCCGGGGTAACTGCCCCTCCTCTGTCTCAACATCCATATACGGCAGAACCCCGGGACAGTCCCGGTAACTCCGGTAGGACAGGGAAGAACCGGTTTGGGTCAGTACATCATCGGCCAGGGTTGAAAAGTGAATCCGGCTGCCCCCGGCGTCCACAAAGCGGATTGTCCTGAGCCCCGGCAGAGAATTCATCAAAAGGCCGTAGAGTCTTGACCGCTCAAAGATGTCTTCCACCTCTTGATTGGGAAGAAAGCTGCGCTTTACCGCCTCGTTTTCAAGGGTATCGGCAAAATGGTCCTGTAGACTATCGAGCAGGGTAGTGATGGTTTGGGCGAATTCTTCAACTTCGCGGTCCAAAGACTTAACGATCTGCGGGCTGTAAAAACGGGTTTCCACCAAATTGAACAGGCCGGTAAACGCCAGCAGGCTGAAGGCG
This sequence comes from Treponema sp., assembly GCA_031278715.1. Taxonomy (GTDB): domain Bacteria; phylum Spirochaetota; class Spirochaetia; order Treponematales; family Breznakiellaceae; genus JAISFT01. The sequence goes on from JAITJW010000105.1 coordinate 24,106, forward strand.
GCAAAAAGTATTATCGATATGATTAGGCTACTGATGGTCCTTTGGGGCAGATTCATGCTGATAAATTCGGCAAACTCCTAGACATAGTGTATCACATGGTGGATCATTTTACCAGCAATGGCTTTTGGAGGACAAAACAGTGGCAAATGGGGCAGTCGAAACTCAAAAAAGATCGGTAAGGGCCTTTTTGGTAAGCACTTCCTCAATACCGGACAGGCAGGTTTTTAAGAACGGTATTAAAAGTGATGCCAAAAGCGGTGCTAAAAACGAGGCCGCCTCCCTTGCCCGTGAACTTGAAGGGCTGGTACATTCCCTGGGCCTGGAAATTATCGCCCACGAGGTCGTAACGGTTCGGGAATGGACCTCGGCATACGGTATGGGTACCGGAAAGGCCCGTGAACTTGCGGAAAAAGCCGCGGAACTGGAAGCGGATTGCATGGTATTTGACTGGGACCCCAGTCCTACCCAGCAGCGGAACTGGGAAACCCTGGCCGGTATCCCGGCAGTGGACCGCCAGGAACTGATCATCAAGATCTTCGCGGACCGGGCCGCAACACGGGAAGCGGAACTGCAGGTACGCCTGGCGGAACTTAGCTATTCGCTGCCCCGGCTTACGCACAAGTACATCGATCTGTCCCGTCAGCGGGGCGGCCGTTATGGGACCCGTGGGTCCGGTGAAACCCGGCTGGAACTGGACCGGCGGCAGGTTGAATACCGGATACGCCGTCTGGAAGAGGAACTGGAGGAGGTACGGCAGCAGCGCCAGGTCCAGCGGCGGCAGCGGGAACGGCAGGGAATTCCCGTGTGCGCCCTGGTTGGGTATACCAACGCGGGTAAATCCTCCCTTATGCGTACCCTTACCGGCGCGGAACTGGCGGTAGAGGACAAGCTTTTCGTTACGCTGGACGCCACGTCCCGCCGTTTTGAGCTTTCCAGGGGCTTTCCCGTACTCCTTGTAGACACCGTGGGGTTTATCAGGAATCTGCCCCATGCCCTTATCAACGCCTTCCGTTCCACGCTGGAAGAAGCGGCCCTGGCGGACCTTCTTATTCATGTGGTGGACGCCTCGGACCCGGACATGGAACGTTACAACGAGACCACTATCAAGGTACTGGAGGAGTTAGGGGCCGCGGAGATACCCATGATTACCGTACTCAACAAAATTGACAAGCTGGATTCTCCTGTGGAATCCTCCTGCCCCGCGGACAGCGCGGAGACTGGACAGGCTGTCCCTGCCGCGCCGGTTCTTGCCACTCTCCCCGGCGCCATCCCCGTTTCGGCCCGGCAGGGCTTGGGTTTGGAGGAACTTAAAGAGCGGATGCGGGAATTCCTGAGTGGGGCCAGAATCCGTTTCCGTTTTCCCCCCGACCGGGGAGACCTGGTGGGCCTGCTCCACCGCAGCGCGCGGGTACTTTCAGAGAATTGGGACAATGACGGCATCCTGGTGGAAGCCTGGGCGGACAGAAAGCTTACAGGACAGCTGTACCGATTTCTTGTATAACTTGTATAATTGTGAAAGAAACTGGATCAAGGGGACGGCGTAACGCCGTCTTTTAATAAGGAGCACACTATGAATTTCGCTGATTTGGCCGGGGCCAGGTATTCCGTGCGGAGTTTTCTTGATAAGTCCGTGGAGCGGGAAAAAATGGATCTGATTCTAAAAGCCGCCCGCGGGGCTCCCACTGCGGCGAATCGCCAGCCCCAGCGTATTCTTGTCCTTGACGAACCTGAACAGCTTGTCAGGGTGGATCACTGTACCACCTGCCGTTTTGAAGCCCCCCTGGTGTTCCTGGTCTGCTATGAAAAAAAGTCCGCCTGGGTTCGGGATTACGACCAGGAACATTCGGGCCTGGTGGATGCCAGTGTTGTCGCCACCCACATGATGTTACAGGCCGCCGATCTGGGGCTGGGAACCACCTGGGTTATGTGGTTTGATCCTGCTGTAACCCGGACCCAGTTTAATCTGCCGGAGGATGTAACTCCTGTAGCCTTCCTTCCCACCGGGTATCCCGCTCCCGACGCCCTTCCTTCCGACCAGCACCAGGATCGCCTTCCCCTGGACAAGCTGGTCTTTTGCGGTAGCTTTTAGTTTGAGGGAAAAGGTATTCGGGAGGGATCGATGCGTATTTCCATAGCCCAGATTAATTCAACTATCGGGGATTTTTCGGGAAACCGGGAAAAAATACTGGCCTATAGCCACCGGGCGGCGGAACAGGGGGCGGACCTGGTCCTCTTTCCCGAACTGGCAGTCTGCGGGTACCCGCCTATGGACCTGTTGGATCAGGACCGCTTTGTGGAACTTAACATCCGGACCGTCCACATCCTGCAGCGGGAACTGCCCCAAAACCTGGCCGTGGGCCTTGGTTTTGTGAACCGGAGCCCCTATTCTCGTGGCAAATCCCTGGTGAATGAATACGGCGTTCTCCTGGGGGGTAAACTGGTTTTTGAACAGATCAAAACCCTGCTCCCCACCTACGATGTCTTTGACGAGGCCCGGAATTTTGAACCTGGCCGGGAATGGTCTGCCTTTGAATACCGGGGGGAACGGATTGGTTTTGCCATCTGCGAGGATGTCTGGCGGGAAACCGATATTCCCGGTACCAGTTATGTGAAAGACCCGGTACGAGAACTGCTCAACACGGGTATCTCGATCCTCTGTGTTCCCTCCGCTTCCCCCTATGTGGCGGGGAAACTCAAAGTGCGCCGGGCCCTGGCGGAACGGATTTCGCTGCGCGGGAATGTCCCCCTGGTGTACATTAACGCGGTGGGGGCCAACGATCAGATTCTCTTTGACGGCCGTTCCTTTGTCGTTGTCCCCGGCGCGCCGTCTTTGGCCCCCCAGGGTGGCCCGGCCCTGGCCTTCAACGAAGACCTTGTTACCTGGGACAGTACCGCTGCCTGTCCCGGCCTCGCTAACGATGAATGTGGCGGCAAAAACCAGGAGGAAGATCCCTTCGGTGTGGGCCTGAGCTGTTACGAGCTGGATATTCTGGAAGAGGGCCTGGTGATGGGGATTCGGGACTACATGGGCAAGTGTGGGTTTAAGCGGGCCCACCTGGGGCTTTCCGGGGGAATCGACTCCGCCCTGGTAGCCTATTTGGGGGTTAAGGCCGCCGGCGCGGACAACATTGTGTGCTTTTCCATGCCCTCCCGTTTTTCTTCCCAGGGTTCCAAGGACGACGCCGCGGAGCTGGCGGCAACCCTGGGCTGCCGTTACGAGGTTCTTCCGATAGAGCCTGTGTTCCAATCCTTCCTGTCCACACTGGAAGGGGTTTTTGAAAAACGGCCCTTTGATATTGCGGAAGAAAATCTTCAGGCCCGGATCCGGGGTACCCTGCTTATGGGCTTTTCCAACAAGTTCAATTCCATGCTCCTTACTACCGGAAACAAGAGCGAACTGGCTATGGGCTACTGTACCCTCTACGGGGATATGAACGGTGCGCTGGGACCTATTGGCGACGTATTCAAAACCGAAGTCTTTGCCCTGTGCCGCCGGATTAACGAGCGGGCCCCGGGGGGCCGGACCATTATCCCCCAGGCCATTATCGACAAGCCCCCTTCGGCGGAACTGCGGCCCAACCAGAAGGATCAGGACAGCCTTCCCCCCTACGAAATTCTTGACAAGATACTGCGGTGTTACCTCTACGATAACCTCGTAAAAGACGAAATTGCCGCACAGGGCTGGGATGCGGAACTGGCGGGCAGGATCGTCCACACGGTTGCCCGTGCGGAGTTCAAACGCCGCCAGGCCCCCCCCGTCCTCAAGGTTTCCCCCCGGGCCTTCGGCATGGGCCGCCGTATGCCCATCGCCCGTGCCGTGTACGAGGTGTAGCGGAATTTGTCCTGTATCGCCCCTCAATGGCTGCGCTGTGGGCGGGGGGCAGGCTGCCGGTTTTTTGCAACAGGCTGTTAGTACACAAGGCCGGAAGACCGGTTACCCAAGTAAATCAAGTAGTTCCCGGATATTTTTCTTCCCAAAACTTACGGTACTGTTGTTGATAACCAGGCAGGGTACGCTCATGACCTTGTACTGTTCCCGCAGTCCGGGGAAATGGTTAAGGTCGTAGGCTTCCACGGTAATGCGGGGATTCTCCGCCGCCATGCGCTGGGCGGCCATCACCAGATCGGGGCAGAGCGTACAGGAAAGGGAAACCAGAATTTTCATCGAAACCGGGGTCTTGATAGCCCGGATCGCCTGTTCCACATCCGATTCCAGGGACTGTCCGGGGCCGGAGGCGTTATACAAACCGACAGCAAAGGAATTGAATTCATGTCCCCCCGGTACGCCGTGGAAGGCAATACCCCGGCAGGTCCCGTCTTCCAGGTAGACGCGTACCCAGGGTCTGTCTATATCGGAGGATTCAGGGGGAAGTACATCCAGACGGAGTTTGTCCGTCATGCCGGTCAGTTCCTCCATAAAACGCCGCAGTTCCTCCGATACAGGCCGCCCGTCCGGGGCAAGGCGCAGAACCAGGGGCCGGGCCATCTTTTCAAACAGTCCCTCAAGCTGGGCCCTGATTTCCGGCGTAAAGAATTCCCCGTCCCCGTCCGCCTTCCGTTCCTGTGTCGAATCCACTTTCTGTGCCGGGGCCGCTGCCTGCGGGGGCAGACGGGTTACCGGCGGGACAGGGTGAAGACCGGTGGCCTCCTGCATGGCCCGTGCGTATTTTTCCAGTGCGGTGGCGGCCTTTGCCCCGTCTCCTACGGCGGTAACTACCTGCCGCAGGTTTTTGATACAGACATCCCCGGCGGCGTAGAGCCCCTCGACGCTGGTTTTTTGATCCCTATCGGTAATAACGTAGCCCCGCTCATCCAGAACGCCCAGTTCCCGGACCAGTCCGGTGGCGGGTTCATAACCGGCAAATACAAAAACCCCGAAGTATTCCCCCTCCGGCGGGCGGTATTCGGTAATTTCCCCGGTCCTGGTATTACGCCAGCGGGCGGAACGCAGGGCCGTATCGCCGCTTAGCTCCACCAGCTCCGTATTGGTAAGGATCGTGATCTTCTTATGGGAACGGGCCGCGTCCGCCGTGGCCTTGGCGCAGGTAAAATCCGGCTCCCGGATAAGGATGGTAACATGACGGGCATAGCGGGTTAGAAACACACTCTCCTCCGCCGCGGCAAAACCGCCGCCCACTACGATAACATCAAGGCCGGTAAAAAACTCACCATCGCAGGTGGCGCAATACGCCACACCCCGGCCCTTGAATTCCGCTTCCCCCCTAAAGCCGATCATACGGGGATGGGCGCCCGATGCAAGGAGTATCCCAAAGGCCCGGATGGGACCCCGGGAAGTTTTGACGGTTTTTACCTTGCCTGCAAGGTCCAGGCTTTCCGCTTCTGCCAGGAGGAACTCCGCGCCAAAACTCTGGGCCTGACGGCGCATAGAATCGGTAAGGGCCGTACCGCTGGTCTGTTCTACACCGGGGTAGTTTACTACAGTGGCGGTGATCGTAATCTGTCCGCCGAAGTGATCCTTTTCCAATACCAGCACCCGGTAACGGGCACGGGCAAGGTACAAGCCGGCAGTAAGCCCCGCAGGACCCCCGCCTATCACAATCACGTCGTAAAGGTTTTCGTTTTCCTGTTCCATAAGGTCCTGTCCTGTTTTTGTCGCGGTAAGGGCCCGGCAGAGCGGTTTATAACAGACCCACCAGGTCGAGGCTGGGCTTCAGCGTTTCGGCGCCGGGCTTCCATTTGGCGGGGCAGACCTGATCGCCGTGTTTGGCCACAAACTGAGAGGCTTGTACCCGGCGGAAGATCTCATCGGCATTGCGCCCCACGTTTCCCGCGATAACCTCGTAGGCTACGATCTTGCCTTCCGGGTTTACGATAAAATCCCCCCGTTCGGCCATACCGCTGGATTCGATCATCACCCCGAAGTCCCGGGCCAGGGCGCCGGTGGGGTCCGCCAGCATGGGATAGCGGATCTTCTTGATGGCCTTGGAAACATCATGCCAGGCTTTATGGACAAAGTGGGTGTCGCAGGAAACCGAGTAAATCTCGCAGCCGGCAGCCTTAAAATCGTCGTACTTGGTTGCCAGGTCCTCCAGTTCAGTGGGACAGACAAAGGTAAAATCCGCCGGGTAAAAGAAAAAAACGCTCCACTTGCCAAGAATATCGGCCCTGGTTACGGTTTTGAACGTATTGTCCTGAAAAGCCTGGACGGAAAAATCGGCAATTTCCTTTTGAATTAACGACATGGTAATAACCCCCGTGTAATTAAGTGTTGGGCGCCCCTAAAACCTGAAGTTTTGGGAAAGCCTCCTTAAGTTAGTTAGAACTAACTATAAAGTTAGTATAAGCGAACAGATTGATGTCGTCAAGACATAGTGAAGTGCCTCATTTCAAAATGTTACCGAACGGCATGTTGTACTCCGGGTAAAGCCATGTTACAATCCGGACAATATTTTTGGACACAGTTACGGACAGAGGTATTGTCATGAAACATCATCAATTTTCCGGAACCGCCTGGGTTATCGGCGCGCCGGAACGGATCCTGGGGAAGGGGCCGGGGCTGCCGATAGAGACCGCCTATTATAAAATAGTCTTCCCGGTTACGGGAAAGGCGGAACTTAAAGCGGTAATTTCCGCCAGCTCCCGGTACAGTCTTTACGTAAACGGCAGTATTGTTACCCACGGCCCGGTCAAAGGAGACCGGACGCAGTATTACTGTGATGAACTTGATCTGGGCGGGTTTCTCCGGGAAGGCCCCAATGTCATAGCGGTTAAGGTGGTTTCGTTTCCGCCCCAGGAGGCGTTTCAGGGAGAAAACGGCACGTACACCAGTTGCGGTCCCGGTTCGGTAATAGGGACCGCCTCCGGCCCCTGTCTCCTCTTTGCCGGAACCTGCACCGGCGCTTCCGGGGAAAAAACCGATCTTTCCACAGGTTACGCCGATTGGCGGGTTCAAAACGATACCGCCATTTCGTGGCTAAACCAGAGCGGAACCCTGGTGTTTTGTCATGAAGAGGTGGACGGACAGAAGCTCCCCCTGGGATGGGAAAGCGGCGCGGACATTGGCCCCGGTTTTGTTCCGGCCGTTAAACGCTGGGCCTATGACGATAATAATACATGGGGATCCATTCCTCCGCTGCCCCTTTTCAGGCGGCCCATTCCCCGGCTTTTTGAGGAGCCCCGGAAATTTACGCGGGAAATGCCCGCCGAAGCCGCCGGCGCCACGTTGTTTACCTTTTCCCCCGGCCAGGGGGACCACCCGGTAAGCCTGAAAAGCCGGGGACGCTACTGCCTCGATCTTGACGCGGGGGAATTAACGACAGGGTATGTGTCCATCGAAACCGAAGGGGGCGCCGGCGCCGTAATAACCCTGACCTACGCGGAATCCTACGGCGGGCCCTATGCAGGAGGAACCAAGGGCATACGGAGCGATTATAAAAATTTCGGCCTGGGCGGTTTTCAGGATCGTTTTTATCCATCGGGTGCCCATCATCACTACGAATTTTTCTGGTTCCGTACCTTTCGTTTTATCCGGCTTGAAATTGAGACAGGGGATTCCTCCCTTACCATTTGGCCCGTACAGTACCGGGAAACGGGGTATCCCCTGAAGTGTGAAACCGTTATTGCCCCTTCCGGGCCCTGGGTGTCCCGGCTCTGGGATTTAAGCGTCCGTACCCTCAGACGCTGTATGCATGAAACCTATGAGGATTGTCCCTACTATGAACAGCTTCAGTACGCCTTTGATACCCGGCTGCAGATATTGTTCACGTATTATCTGAGCGGCGATACGCGGCTGGCCCTGAAGACCATCGACGATTTTCACCGTTCCCGGCTTCCGGAAGGGATTCTCCAGTCCCGTTATCCTTCCAACTTCCCCCAGACGATCCCCACCTTTTCTATTTCCTGGATCTCCATGCTCCTGGATTACTACGATCAAACCGGGGACATGTCAGTTTTATGGAACTACCGCTTTACCGCAGAGTCTGTTATCCACTGGTTCAGGCAGAAAAAAAATGCCGATGGTTTTATAGAATCCCTGGGGTATTGGGACTATATCGACTGGCCCTATGAGTGGAACGACAACGCCGGGGCCCCCCACGCAGTGCGGCACGGTCCGTCAACTATCCAGAATTTTATGTACGTGTATGGCCTGCAGGAACTGGCGCGGATCATGAGCATCCTTGGCTTTGGGGATCTGGCGGAATACTATTCGGCTGAGGAACGGCAGCTGCGGGCCCTGCTTCTGGAGCGGTGTTATGATGAAAAGCGGGGCTTGTTTCGGGAAGGCCCCCGGTATAATGCGGAGTATACCCAGCATGCCCAGCTGTGGGCGGTTATTACCGGGACGGTAAGCGGGGATGAAAGCGCAGAATTGATGCGGCGAACCCTGTCGGTCCCCGATTTGATTAAATGTACGTTCCCCTCAAAATTTTACCTGTTTCGGGCTATGGAAACAGCGGGGCTGTACGAAAAAACAGAAACACTTTGGGATGACTGGAAACGTCTTCTGGACCTGGACCTTACCACCATACCGGAGACCCCCTATGAGAATGTGCGTAGCGATTGTCATGCCTGGAGTTCCCTGCTGCTGTATGAGTACCCCTCAAAGATCCTGGGCGTATCCCCCCAGGAGCCGGGATACGGCGCCATCAGAATAAAACCATCGGGCCTTTACATGGGAAGCGCCAAAGGAACAGTCTTTACCCCGGCGGGCCCTGTTGATATTGCGTGGGAATACCGTAACAACATATTCACAATTAACGGTACTGTTCCCCGGAAAGGAAAAGCAACGCTTATCCTGCCCGATTCGTCAAACCATGATTTAGGGGAAGGCAGCTTTTCGTACCGAATTGAATACTCAGGTTCCTGATTGGGGAAAGCTGTTTTATCCTCTCCCGGTAAGACGCGCGTAATTACGGTACGGTATGAGACCGCGCACAGACGACCGTAACCGTAAAGGCTGGACAAAACCCGCCGTCACTATCCGCATAACGCCGGAAGTTCTGGCAAAATACAAGGCCCTGGGGAAGGGCTACACCGGCATAATGGCCGACGTGTTGAACTATGTAGCGGATAACCCG
>JAITJW010000213.1 GCA_031278715.1 Treponema sp.
ACTTGCGTAAACAGGGCCGTTAGTACTGCCATCACATAAAGAAAACGCCGCATAATCCCTCCGATTTGATTACTCCGCACTTCTGCGGGATAAAAACTCTGATACTGGAGCTGTTCCCAAAACTCGGTTAGTTTTGGGAACAGCTTTGGAAAAAGCGGCCAAAAGTCCGCTTTTTCCTCTAAATCTAAGGTTGCTTTCCCAAAAACTGAAGTTTTGGGAAAGCCTCTAATTATAAGTATTTTTACAGTTTTTGTTCTTTTTACCACTTCCGCTTCCTTTGGACAGACTTACGGTTCTGTTGCTCTGGATAATGAAATTTACTATATCTTGGAATTGTGTGAAACGCGTGGTTTATGTTCGAATCTGCCTTCGGTCAGGCCCTGGTCCCGGAAACTTGTCCTTTCCCGTGTCAACGAGTCCCTGGCAAACGCGGCGGAGAGCCCCGGTGCGCTGGGGAATAACGAGCGGCGGATTCTGGAGAACTACCGGGACAGCCTGGAGGATGCCGGGACCGGGCTTGACCTTCATAACGGTACTTATTCCGGTAAGGTGGAGCTTGGCAGAACCGGTGTGGAGATAAGCGGGAAAGCCGCTGTAGAAGTGGATATCGAAGCATCGGCAGGCTTGTACCCCGGTGATACCCGGTATGGGACTGAAACCTGGGTCAATACGTTTTTCGCAGGGGACATTGGCCGCCACGTTTCATACGGGTTTTCTTTTTCCGGCGGTATTATCCGGGTTCCCCGGGAAAAGCTGGGGCGGTACCATATTTATTATGATGGATATGTCAATCCCCCCTCCGGTGAGGCTTATCAGGACCGTGTGATAGATACCTATGGCCAGCCCCTTACCCATTTTCCCTACAGCTATAAAAAGAAGTGGGACAGTTCAGTCTATTTTTTTGACAACCTGTCCGACTACAGTTCCTGGCCCTATGATTTTGCCGGCGTGTACGGTATGGGGGCCGAAATTTCGGCCTCCTTTCTGGAGGGGGGGCTTTTTTTCCGTGCGGGACGTTTTGAGCATGATTGGGGATCGCTGCCTGCCGGTTCCAGTCTGGCCTTAAATCAGGCAGCCCGTCCGTTCCTGGGAATCGAAGGTACCTTTGCCCCCGTTTCATGGTTTTCCATTTCCTCGCTTACCGGATTTCTGGAATACTACAATGAACTGGGCATCAAAAAATCGTCAATGCCCAATCAAAACGCCTTTACTATTTCCATGCTTAATTTTAAGTACAAAAACTACCTGTTCATTGATATTGGCGAATCGGTAGTATGGCCAAAACGTTTTGAGCTGGGCTATATATCGCCCATAACCAACAGTTTTTTTTATCAGGGCAATGTCGGTGATTTTGACAACCTGGCCATGTTTTTTAATATCAAGGCCCGGTATCCGGGCTTGGGAAGTATGTGGTTTTCGTTCTTCCTGGACGAGGCCTCCATACAGGGCGACATGTTTATCCTGGACAGGACGATGGTCTCTTATCATGGCGGGCTGCAGTACAGTCTGCCATTTTTGCCCTTTGCATCTATCGTGTTGAGTTACACCAGGATAGAGCCCTACTGTTACACCCATACCACGATAGATGTTCCCTGGTACCGTGTGCCTATGGAGGAAGCCTATACCAACAACGGCGTTGGCCTTGGCTATTACCTTCCCCCCAACGCTGACGAACTTTTGCTGAGGTTTGAGGCAAAGCCGTGGCAGCGCGGTTCCGCCCATTTTCAGTATCAGATGATCCGGCACGGCGCCGATTACGGAACTTCGGCGGTGGACGGTTCTTCACTTGTATCGGAACTTGATCCCGATGGCCGCAGCAGTAATCCTGTGTTAAGAAAATATTTCCTGCACGATGGCGCGTACCAGTGGTACCATGTTCTTAAACTGGGCGGAGGTCATTCTTTTGAACCCCGCGGTGTTGTACCTTTCCGTCTTACCGCGGAAGCGGGGCTGGTATTCTCCCAGTTTAGCAATATTGACGGTCCGGCAAATTCGGGAACATCTTCGCCTTATCACATGATCGATACGGTCGAATACCCCCGGCAGCTTGGTTTTGTCTTTACCCTGGGGATTAAAATTTTCCCGAAGATATAGGTCCTGGGGGCATGTGCGGGAAACCCTCTGGAAAGACCTGAAAAACAGCCCGGATATGATTGCGCTCCGGGTATGATGATAAATCGCCCGGTTTCGCCAGGAGTATGCGCCGGTACTTTTTATGAATCTTACACCGCCAGTGGCGGGGGCGATCAAAGGGTGCCGTTTAAGCTTCAGCGGGATACCGTTTAAGCTTCAGCGGCCCCGCCTTAAGGCTCCGGCGATGTTATAACAGTAGTCTCCCACTTTTTCTATGCGGCGCACTACGTCGATAAAGAGAAGTTCCGCCTTTACATCGGCCCCGGCCTCTATCCGTTTGCGGCCCATCTTCCGCAGTTTATCACGGGATTTATCAATGCTTTTTTCAAGTTCTGCCGCGTAGGTTTCCTGTTCCGCCGTAATCGTCTGCCCCAGTTGTTCCCGGACAAAAGCAAGAAAATCTTCAACCAGCCGGGTATAGGGGGCCAGGGCTTCCATTTCCTTGTCTTTGAAGTAGAGCTTTTTCTTGACGCTGCGTTCCAAAAGCAGGCTTGCGCTGCAGCAGTCATCGGTCATGTCTTCCAGGTCGGAGATAATCCGCAGAAGCTGGTAGATCTTCCGCTCCGATTGGCCGCTTAGCTGGGGACGGCGACATTCAATAAGGAAGCGGGTCAATTCCACCCGCATCTCATCGGCAAATTCCTCTTTGTCCCTCATTTCCGCCACCAGGGTATCCACGGCATCTTCTTTATTGTCTGTGTGGTAGAGATTCTGCAGAGCGGTACTGATGTTGGCAAACATGGATGAGGCCAGCCCCGCCATGTCCCGAATCTCTTTTTCTGCCCGGATAATATTCAGTTCCGGAGTATTCTGGAGCGTACCGGAGACGTATTGCAGCCGGTAGGTCTTTCTACCCGCGGGAACCTTGTCCCTGTCCTTGATCAGGAAAGAAACCAGGGCGGCGAATTGACTTATGAAGGGCAGGAACAGCAAGGTCCCCATGACATTAAACACCGTATGAAACATGGCCAAATGGGTGGCGATCCCGCCCCCTGCCGGCGCCCCCGGAGTAAGAACATCTACCAGGGCTATTAAGGGCCGGATAAAGATCACCGCGATCAAACTGCCTACCACGTTAAAAAGCACGTGTACCAAAGCGGTTCGTCTGGCCGCGGTCCTGGCGCCAATGGCGGCCATAATAGCGTCAATGGTAGTACCGATATTGGCCCCCAGGATCATTGCGGCGGCGGTTTCAAAACCGATCATGTCATTCAGCGCCATGGTAATGGTCAAGGTGATGGTAGCCGCGGATGAGTGCATCAGCAGCGTAACACCGGTCCCCACTCCCAGGCCGATAAGGATCGACAGGAAGCCCATGTCGGAGAAACTTCGGATAAATTCCAGATGGGCGGAATCCAGGGTGGGAAGGGAGTCGGTAAGGAAGCGGAGGCCCAGGAAGATAAAACCGAAGCCCATGAAAACTTCCCCCAGGTCCTGCCGCTTCCACTTGATCACCTGCATAAAAAAGCCTATCCCTATCGCCGGCAGGGCAAGGGCGGAAATGTCGATACTGACGCCCACCAGGGATACGATCCAGGCGGTAGTGGTGGTGCCGATGTTGGCCCCCATGATTACCCCGACTGCCTGGGTCAGGGAGAGAAGGCCGGCGTTTACAAACGAAACCACCATGACCGACACCGCGGAGGAGGATTGGACCAGGGTAGTTACCACGATCCCCGTAAGGATCCCCACAAAGCGGTTCTTCGTCATCAGGTTGAGGAAGTGCTGCAGCCGGTCCCCAGCGGCGTGCTGGATGCCGTCGCTCATCACCTTCATGCCGTAGAGGAAAAGGCAGAGCCCCCCTATTACCCGCAGCAAAATCATGATCATCATGAGCATGCCGATACCCTAATTCATTTAAGATGAAAAAACTATAGCTCTTTAACGAAAATTTGGTCTTGGTTATTACTGTAACCGCTCACAAGGTTTGGCAAAAGGGGCAGGCAGGGCCGGCCCTGTGTACCGGGCTTTGCGCAGCCCAAAATATTTTACCCAGTATTCTTTACCGGGCTATACTAACCCCCAATAAACGGGCATACTATAGACGAGCATACTACGCTGGGAGCATCTAATGGATAATGATAAACATTCCCCCATGAAACGATTTACCAGGGGCTATACATTCAAAGTACTTATGCTGGTACTGCTGGTTTTGCTTCTGCTGATACCGCTAAACATGATCCGGGAACTGGTGGATGAACGGGGAAGAACCGCCGCCTCCGCCGAGGCGGACATCATGGAAGCCTGGGGAAAAGAGCTTATCCAGGCGGGGCCCGTCATAACGATTCCCGGCATAAAGACCGAGGAACTTGTTACCAGGACAGAAAAAGACGGGGAAAAGGCGGAGATTGTAAAGACCCCCTTTACCCTGGTGGTAAGCCCCAAGACCCTCAACATAGAAGCGGTCTTCAAAACCGAGGTACGCCGCCGCGGTATCTTTTCGGTACCCCTTTTTTACGGCAGCCTGACCTTAAGCGGCAGTTTCGATCCTTCTGTGGCTGCGGCGGGGCTGCTTCCCCAGGAAACCATTTCTACCGGCCAGGCGGAACTGGTTATCGCCTTTTCCAGCCAGAAGGGGTTACGGAAGATCAACGCTTCAAGCTGGGGAAATGACGGACTTTTCTTCCAGCCCGGTAACCGGGGGCATAATCTGTTTAATTACAGATACCAGACTTACAGTTCCCAAAAAACCGGCAGCAGCGGTATCCACGCAGCCCTGCCCCCGCTCAAAATGGATGGAGAAACGAATTTTAACATCAGCATAGAGATACAGGGCGGCCAGTTAATACGGGTACTGCCCGTTGCCCAGGATACGCATGTAACTATCGTTTCCGACTGGTCCTCCCCCTCGTTTCAGGGCGCTTTCCTGCCCACCGGGTCAAGGATTGGGGATGACGGTTTTTCCGCGTCCTGGGATATAGGCTACCTGAGCCGGGATATACCTTTTTTTCTGAAAAAATACGATACCAATGACTACGGGTATGACGAGTCGCTGTTTGGGGTTGATTTTTTCCGCAGTGTTGATACGTATTCCCTGAATACCAGGGCAGTTAAATACGCGGTTCTCTTTTTAATTGTCCCCTTCCTGACGCTGTTCCTGCTGGAGATATTCACAAAGAAGCGTATTCATCCGGTACCATACCTGCTTTCCGGAATTGGGAATGTGGTCTTTTATCTGCTGCTGCTTTCCCTGTCCGAACAGATACCTTTCTATGCCGCCTACCTTACCGCCGCCCTGGCGGTAACGATTCTGTTGACACTTTATTCCCGTTCTCTTTTGCCTTCCTGGAGCAGAAGCTGGTACATGGGGTTGGTAGTAACGTTGTCGTATATCCTCCTTTACGCCGTATTAAACGCCGAATCCTACGCTCTGCTTATCGGTTCTGCCGGGACTTTCCTGGTAATTGCCCTGGTCATGTTCCTTACCCGCAGGCTGGAATGGTATGGGCAGGAGTAATGATGATTATGGCCGTACCCCCTGGGGACGCTGGTTTCTTGATGTCCTGGACGGTTACGCTATGGGGGAACGGCTTAACCGGGGCAGGCGCTACGCCAACGCGGGGAAGGTACTGTCCCTTTCGATAAAGGACCGTCGGGTAAGCGCCAAGGTAAAGGGTAATTACCGCCCCTCCTACACGGTGATTGTCGATTTCCCCGTGTTACAAGAGAGAGAAAAGGCCAAGGTTTTGGGTCTTATCGAAGAAGACCCCGCCCTGCTGGCCCGGATTGCCGCGGGGGAACTGCCGGAGACCTTTCTGGAGAAGCTGAAAAGATCCGGCATTAACCTTATTCCCTCCCGCTGGCGCGACATGGTCCGGGCCTGCAGTTGCCCCGATTACGGAGACCCCTGTAAGCACATGGCGGCCCTCTACTATGTCCTTGCCAAAGAGGTGGATGCGGACCCCCATCTGCTGTTCCGGCTCCGGGGTATCGATCTGTCCGAACTGACCAGGCGTTACGGCGGAACTCTGGAGCGGGAGATCGCCGTCCCCTTTGAAATAACGGCGGCTCCTGCAGTGCGGGCTACTTCCACAGCACGGAGTACTTCCACCGCACGAGCTACTTCCGCAGTGCGGGCTAGTCCCGCGGATCCCTCCCGTGCCGGGGAAGGACAGCCTGTTCCGGTGATCCCGGAGATTCCCCACTGTGGGGAGCTGATCTGTTCCCTGCTCCCCTCGTCTCCCCCCTTTTGTGAACGGGACTTCGCGGTATTGATGGCGGAATTCTACCACCATGCCGCCCGGTTTATCCCCTGGTCTGTCCGGACGGGAAACGAAGAAGACGAACATTCCTGGTCCCGTTCCTGCTGGAGCATAGAGTGTTTCCGTCCCGGACCGGGGGCCCAGGTTTTTTTAATCCGGCAGGATCTGCGGGGAGAAAAAACCAGGCTGACGCCTTTTGAGGCGTTTCTGCGCTTCCGCGGTTTTTCCAGCGATGACGGAACGGAAAGTTACACGTTTCTTTTTTACCTTTTCAAATTCCTTAATTTGGTCTGTGGCGCGGGCGCGCTGATCCCCTGCGTGTACTTCGCCGGGGGCAGGCTCAGGATAATTTGGCAGCCTTTTGAAAGACTGCCGCACATAGGGGACACCCTTGCCGCCATCGCTGCCCTGGGGGAACGTATGCTGAGTCTGCCGCGGCGGGGCAAAGCCAAAAACCCGGTATACGCCGACGGTAAAAGCGCGGTGCGGCTTCTTTCATCGGCGTTGCTGGGCGAATGGGTTATGGGGAGCGATTTTAAGCCCAAAGGCGCGGGCGCCGCGGCAAGGGAACTGTTGGAACTTTTTTTCCAGGGGAAGGAAATGGAGGTAGACTCCCCCGCCCTGCGGAGTCTTCCCCTTCTCATTGATCGCTGGCTTTCGGTCCTCCATACCGATTTCAGGGCCTGCCGTTACCGTTTTACCGTTAAGCCCGCGGCGGAAAAGAGAAAGGCGAAGAGCGCCGCGGATTCCGACAGGGGAGATTCCGCCTTTGTTCTGTCCATAGAGGGGGCCCTGCCTTCACCGGGAAAATTCCCGGATATGGATCCCGCTGCCCCGCCGCTTACCTACGTCCCCCTTAAGGATCTTGCCCGGACTTCCGCCGGTATGGCTGCGCTTAAAGCCCCCACAGCCCTTTCCAACTACCTGCCGGAAATACGGGCACTCTTTTCCCGTAAAGATATTAGTCTCAGCGAGGAACGGCTTGTTACGTTCCTTGATACCGGGGCGGAACTCCTAAGCCGCCTGGGTATCGAAGTAATACTGCCCAGGAGTCTCCATCGGGAATTGAAACCCCGTCTGGTAGTCCAGGTGAAAGGCGCCCCAAAAGCCCAGGGGTCCCTGGTAAGCTACTTTAATCTGGAATCCCTGTTGGACTGGAACTGGCAAATTGCCATTGGGGATGAAATTATCTCCGGAGAGGAATTCGCCGCCCTCCTCAAAGGCAAAAGCCGGTTGATAAAGTTCCGGGACATGTTTATCCATGTGGATCCGGCGGAACTTTTGCGGCTCCTGAAAAAAAGCAAAGAAAACCGGCCCGACATCAACGAATTCCTAAAATCCCATTTTTCGGGAAACAGCGTCCTTTCCTTTGACGCGGAGAAGACCGTTGAGGATCTTTTCAAGGAAAAGACCTTCGCCATACCGCCGGGACTTGCGGCGTCCCTGCGGCCCTACCAGGAACGGGGCTACAACTGGATCTGCTCCCTCCTCCACGCGGGGTTTGGCTGTATTTTGGCGGATGATATGGGACTGGGAAAGACCGTCCAGGCTATAGCAGTGCTGTTGCGTTTCAAGGCCGACCGCCTTCTTGACGGCAAGGCCCTGATTGTAGCCCCCGCAACGCTGCTTGAAAACTGGGAACGGGAATTTTCCCGCTTTGCCCCGACGTTTAAGGTGTCCCGTTACCACGGACAGGGCCGGGTTATCGACAAAAAAAGTGATGTGTTTCTTACCACATACCAGACCGCCTCCAGAGACCGGGAAAAGTTGATTGCGTACCAGTTTTCCATCCTTGTTGCCGACGAAGCCCACCTTATGAAAAACGCCACTACCGCGGCGGCGAGGACCCTCAAAGAACTGCGATCCCGCTGCCGTCTGGCCCTGTCGGGAACCCCGGTGGAGAACCGGCTGGAAGACATGCGCTCCCTGTTTGATTTTGTGCTTCCCGGTTACCTGGGAACCGCCGCCGAATTCAAGGTGGCCTACCGGATCCCCATTGAGGTACTGCGAAACACCGAAAAAGCGGAGGCCCTGAAGAAGATCACCGCACCCTTCCTCCTGCGGCGGCTGAAAACCGATAAAACCGTTATTGCGGATCTGCCGGAGAAGGTTACCATTAATGAATATGCGGGACTGGAAAAGGATCAACTGGCGCTCTATGAAACCGTAGTCAGTCAGACATTAAAACGCTCGGAGAAACTTGAAAATCCACGCGACCGCTCGGCTTTGGTACTGCAGCTCCTTACAGCCCTGAAGCAGATCTGCGATCACCCCAGGGTTTTTGACAAGGAAAGCCCCGCGGTATCCGGTCTTTCGGGCAAGGCAATGCTGCTCCTTACCCTTCTGCGGGACATTATCGACAACCGGGAGAAGGCCCTGATCTTCAGCCAATACGTAGAAACATTGCACTGTCTGGAGGCGATCATCAGTAATGAACTGGGGGAGGCCCCCCTTATCTACCACGGCGGCATGGGACAGAAGCAGCGTACCGCTGCTGTCGATACCTTTCAGAACGATCCTTCCCGGCGGATCCTCCTTATCAGCCTTAAGGCGGGGGGCCTGGGGCTTAACCTTACCCGGGCCAGCAGGGTTATTCATTACGATCTTTGGTACAACCCCGCGGTGGAAAATCAGGCCACCGACCGGGCCTTCCGAATCGGCCAGAAGCAGAATGAATTTGTTCACCGGTTTATTCCCCGGAACAGTTTTGAGGAAAAAATAGACACTATGCTCTCCTCCAAACGGGAACTGGCGGATATGACCGTTTCCTCCGGGGAGTCCTGGCTTTCCCGCATGAGTCATGCAGAACTGCGGGAGCTTTTTGCCAGGGACTAAAAATCAGACTAAAACCCTCTGGTTTATGGCGGATTTTGTGTCAGTTCCGTAATAGCAAGCCGCAGATCCTGCCTGTCTATGCCCCAGTTCCTGCCGAAGCGGGCAAGGAGCTTGTCGGAAATATCCATAAAACGCCGGAACACCGGCTTGCCGGGGGGCACGATGGAAATTTCCGGAAAGGGGCGCCGGTTTATCAGAATTTCCCAAAAGCGGGCAAAGTTTTTTATCCGGTCCAGATCGGCCTGGGGGAGTACCGCGGTACTCAGGGCCTCGTAGGGCGGCGCCGGGGCGTAGCGTATGCCCCAGGCCGCGCTGTGCCGGGCCAGTGGCGTGCCGGGAAGGACTTTGAGGATGCCAAGCTGGATCTCAAGGTGTCCGCCCTGAGTGGGGGATACATTTTCCGCATCCGCTGTGGTTTGAAGGACAGGTTCCGACAGGGCCAGCCACAGTTTGTCAAAACCCGCTGCAAAAGAGTCAATATTTTCCCCCGGAAGGGCGGCGATAAGGTCCGCGTGAACCGTAGCCCCCGTTTCTTTGTGGAGGAATCGCAGAATCTCCAACTCCGCTTCCCCGTTACCGGGGCGGTTGACAAGAGCGGCAGCCTGGGGGTTTAGCGTCTGTATCCCAATTTCCACCCGCAGGCTCCCCGCCGGGAAGCGCCGCAGTCTTTCCCGTACTTCGGGGGAAAAAAGACCGGGAAACATCTCAAAGTGGACGCAGAGGGCCGTCCGGGGCATGGCCTCAAGATACCGCAGAAAAAAATCCATAATCTCAAGGGCCCGCCTGGTGTCGGCATTGAAACTCCTGTCCAGGAATTTGAAATTCCGCGCCCCCCGTTTGATAAGGCTGTCCATCTCCGCCAGGAAGGGCGCCAGGGGAAATTCCCGTACCGCTCCCGCCACCGCGCTTTGGCAGAATCCGCAGCGGAACGGACAGCCCCGGCTGGACTCCACGTACACCAATTTACATGCCAGGTCCTCATCGTTGTAGTAATGGTACGCCTGCCGTATCCGGCCAGGGTCTGCCGGAATCCCCTTAATAAACCGTGTAGTCCGTCCGTGCCCCGCCTGCCCATGATCTTCCCCCCTGCCCAACAGGGCTTCGCACAGTTCCCGAAAGGCTTCTTCCCCCTCGCCGCGGATCACGTAACCGGCATGACGGAATATCTCCGCCTCTGCCGGAAGGTACGATGCCTCAGGCCCCCCCAGCACCACCACCGGACGCCGCTGCGCCGCCTCCCCCCATGCCCTGTCCAGGGCTTCCAAAAGTTCCAGGGTGGCGCTGTGGTTCCAGATTGCTAAGGATATTCCCAGAATTTTGGGCCGGCGGCGTTGAATTGCCCCCAGTTTTTCCGCCAGGGGCTGCCGCAGGGCAAATTCAAGAATTTCGCAGTCCCCCTCCAGGCTGCCCAGGTTGGCTTTAAGAAGCCGCAGGGCCAGGGAGGGGTGTATCCATTTGGCGTTGATAGTGGTAAGAAGGATAGCCGGTCCGCCCGGTTCTACCCGGCGTTGTATGCGCGAGCGCAACAAACTGTTAAGCACCGGAATCCCAGCCGCTGTAATCGGCGGCCCCAAAAAGCCCCAGGGTACCGGTAGTCCATTCCTCCCGCGCCTCCATGATAAGCTGTTCCGCCTGCTGCCAGGTATCGGCACGGGGGCCGGAAATGCCAAGGTTTGTAGAATTGGTAAACACAATGGTCCTGCAGCCCCGTTGCCGCAGCCGTTGTATGTTATCAGGGGTGTCATCAATGTAGACATGGGCCCCCACCGCGTCCTTGTCGTTCATAAAACAGAGATCCCAGTAGGGAATATCGTACTTGTCCAGCCAGTCTACCGTCTGGGTAATGGAAGCACGGTGGGAATATTTAAGGAAAAGCCGATGGGTAATAATACGGATCCGTATACCCCGGCTGGAAAGCTTCCGCAGCACCGCCGGCGCGTCCCGAACAGGTTCCATATCCAAAAACAGGTTCCGCTGGGTTACCGCAAAACGGTGAAGCCGCTCATAGCCGCCGTATTCGGCAATACCCCATTCCTCAAGGCCAAAACTTACCCGGGGGGTAAGGGATTCTACCGGCCTGCCCAGCCATTCGGCGGCAATGTTCCGCATGGCCCCGTAAAAGTCCCCCACCACGCCGTCCAGATCAACACCGATAATAAAACTATCCATGATTATCCGCCTTAAAAACAGATCCGTTTCACATCAGAGATCCCTGGACAAAAGAACAACAATACTGTGATTATACACACGGTAGGTTTTGGCATGTTCCAGAGGTTCTTCTGAACCGGGTTCCAGAATATCCAGAGGGGAAGGCAGCGAGGTATCCACCACCCGCGTCCAGCGCTTCCCCTCCGGGGGAGGGGCCAGGGAAAAAGTTACGTCCTTCTCCCCGCTGTTGAACATCGTAAAAAAGTCGTTATCGTCCTGATCGGCCAATACCTCCGCTTTGCTGCCGTCCATCCTGAACGCAATACAGGGACCAATCGTTTCCCAATTGGGAGTTTCACCGAATTCATCGAACCAGCTAATATCGGGAATCGCGTTGTAGTTCCCGTCCCGTCCGGTATAGAACTCAGGCCGCATAAAACCGGGATGCCGCAGTCTGAAGGCAATTATCATCTTTGCAAAACGGTACAGAGAGGCGTTTTTTCTCCGCAACGACCAGTCGTACCAGGAAATATCGTTGTCCTGACAGTAGGCATTGTTGTTTCCCCGCTGGGTCCGGCCAATCTCGTCTCCCCCCAGGAGCATCGGGGTACCCAGGGACAGCATCATGGAACCGATAAAGTTTTTCATCTGCCTTAAACGCAGCTCCATAATAACAGGATTGGTAGCGGGCCCCTCGATCCCGTAGTTGGCGCTGTTGTTGTTGTCATTTCCGTCCCGGTTGTTTTCGCCGTTTTCTTCGTTGTGCTTGCCGTTATAGGAAACCAGATCATGTAAAGTAAAACCATCATGACTGGTAATAAAATTAATCGAATGAAAAGGTTTTCGACCGTCCCGCAGGTACAGATCACTGGAGCCGGAGAGCCGGGTAGCCACATGCCGGGTAGTCATGGGGTCTCCCCGCCAGTAGCGACGCATATCATCCCGGAAACGGTCGTTCCACTCCGCCCAGCGCCCACCGGGGAACCAGCCCACCTGGTAGGCCCCCCCCGCGTCCCAGGCTTCCGAAATAATTTTGGTACTGCTTAGAATCGGATCCTCCGCGATCCATTCCAGCATGGGTGGGTTTTCCATCAGGTTACCGTTCTGGTCCCGCCCCAGAATCGAACCCAGGTCAAAACGGAAACCGTCTACATGCATCTCCGTAACCCAGTAGCGCAGACAGTCCATAATAAAACCACGGACCACCGGATGATTACAGTTAAGAGTGTTACCACAGCCGGAATAGTTTTTGTAGTAACGCCGGTTCTCGTTAAGCATGTAGTAGATTTTGTTATCCAGACCCCGCAGGGAGAACGTAGGCCCCCGCTCGTTCCCCTCGGCAGTATGGTTAAAGACAATATCCAAAATTACCTCAATCCCCGCACGGTGAAGCTCCCGGATCATCTCTTTGAATTCCCGTACCTGGCCGCCGGGCTCCCGGTTTGCCGCGTAGGACGCCTTGGGAGCAAAAAAGGCCACCGTGGAGTACCCCCAGTAATTTACCAGCGTTTCTCCATTGCGGGGATTTACCGCAAAAATTTCATGCTCGTCAAATTCCTGAATAGGCAGAAATTCCAGACTCGTTATCCCCAGATCCTTAAAATAGGGAATTTTTTCGATAACCCCCCGGTAAGTTCCCGGATGCTCCACACCACTGGACGGGTGCCGGGTAAGCCCCCGGACATGAGTTTCGTAAAGCACACTAAAACGCAGAGGGTAGTTAAGAGGCGTGTCCCCCTGCCAGTCAAAGGCATCGTCCACCACAATACAACGGGGCTGCGTACAAGAATCGTCAATCCGGGAGAAAGATAAATCCGCCCGCTCATCATCCGGGTCATAGCCCAGACAAACCCCAAGGTCCCAGCCCTCCATATTCGTCAAAGCCTTGGCATAGGGGTCCAGCAGAGTCTTGTGAACGTTAAAACGCTCCCCCCGTTCCGGCATATAGGGCCCGTCCGCACGGTACAGGTACAGGGCCCCCGCCCGCAGATTACGGATATGACAGTGCCAAATATCCCCTGTTTTGTTTCGCTTGGGATCCATACGGACCTCATAACAGGGACTATCCCGTTCCGTAGTCTCGAACAGAACAAGCGTAATGGCAGTGGCGTGACGGGAAAAAACGGCAAAATTCACCCCCGTTTCCATCATGACAGCCCCCAGAGGAAGGGCCTTTCCGTCATCGACGGTGAAATGTCCAAAATTCATCGGCCCATCTTATAGTAATTGAGGGGGGAAGTCTCCCCCCTCGGCCCAGCCCGCCGGTGCCCGGCGGTCTTGGCCTACCCCCCTCTCCTGGGGGCGGCCCCCCAAACCCCCCGCCGCCAGCAGTCCCAAACAGATTCTTCAAGGCGCGGTTTTCAGGCAGGACGAAGGAGACACCTGACGCGCCTTGCGGAACCGGTCCAGAAATTCCCGCCGGCCCAGGATCCGGGCCCCCAGTTCTTCCTTGTAGGGCAGACACATCCCCAGATCCCAAAAGGCAAAACCCCAATTCTGCAGCAGACGCCCGGTCAGGATCAGCTGGACAGTTCCCGCAGAATCTTCGTCCTTGTAGCCTGAATAGCTGGTATAGACCTTGCCCACGACAACTCCAAATTCACCGGCTACCAGCCGCCCTTCCCGGTACAGGCCAAAGGCCGCCATGCGGGGACCTGAATCCGGGGCCTGGGCTTTACGCAACGCGTGGAAACCGCGGCGCAGGGCCGGGGTAAGCCAATCTTCCCCGTGAACCCGGGCGCAGCGTTCCAGAACCGTATCGAACAGAAAAGGACCGGAAAGCCCCACACCGGGTTCTGTTGTCCGGCCCAGGCCATCCACCCGCAATTCGTAACGGGGGATAAGCCGTTTAACCGAGCGCCTTTCGTGCAGCTCATCAAAGAACAGCACTGAACGCTCAAGGTGCATCTCCGGAAGAAGGACAACATCACCGGGAGGGCCGTCTTCGGGGACTATGGACATAACCAGAAACCCCGCGGCCATAAGGCGTGCGATAAAGGGGGGCGAAAAATCAAGGGCAAGGCAAAACTCTTCCCGGTAGGAGATAAAATCCAACATCAGGGCGATAACAGAAGGATCATCACTTTTGTCAATGAAAATATGGCCGGAATTGGTAAACTTTAGCGGTTGAAGTAAAGCCACAGCCGGTCCACCTCCCGGTTGGAGCTTAAAGGCCTCTTAGAGCCCAAAAGCCTCCATGATTTTGTCCGCTGTAGCTTCCAGTATACGGTCGTCAATATAAGATGGATCGTTAATCTTGGCCTTAAGCTCCATAATCCGCTCCGTACGGACATCGGGAGCGGTGGCAACCAAATCGGTTGCCCGGTAGATCTCTGCCTTCTCAAGCGCTTCCGATGAGAGACTTATAGAATCGGATGGTGAGCCACGGTTAACAGGCTCGTTTCTACCGGGCCGCTTACCGCTCTGAATTGGCTCTGTATAGCCTATTCTGTCGATCATCATATCAACCTACCTGTGCCAATTATCGGCACTCATCTATCAATAGTTTACATGCAATAGCCTACACGCTACTCGGTATTTTTACCAGATATATAAAGGGTAAATTCACCTTTTTGCTCAGTATTCTGTTCTAAAACAGGGAAAATTTCCACAATCTTACCCCTAAGGTACTCCTCGTGGATCTTGGTCATCTCCCGGCCAAGGCATACATACCGGTCTCCATCAAATTCGGTTAAATCCTGGAAAAGCTTGAGTATCCGGAAGGGGGACTCGTAAAGCACAAAGGCGGCGCCGGAATCCAAAAGTTCCCGAAGCCGGGCCCGCCGTTTACCTGGTTTGGGGGAAAGGAAGCCCTCAAAAATCACCGTCTTGTCCATTCCCCCGGCCACACTTACCAGGCTGGCAAAGGCGGAAGGACCGGGTATGGGGATAACCAGGTGACCCGCTTCAGCGGCTTTTCGTACCAGAACCTGACCAGGATCGCTAAGACCGGGGGTACCCGCATCGCTGGCGTAAGCTGCGTTCTTCCCCTGGTCCAGAACAGCCAGTACCCTGGCTGCGGCGGATTTTTCGTTTTGGGAACGGCAGGAGAGCAGGGGAATGTGGATCTCCAGATGATTCAACAGCTTAATCGTCCGCCGGGTATCCTCACAGGCCACCAGGGCTACGGATTTAAGGGTTTCCACCGCCCGGAAGCTCAAATCCCCCAAATTTCCAATGGGAGTGCCGATAATATACAGGGTTGCCACAGCAGAACTATACCGCAAAATGGCGCCTTTGCCACTGTCAAAGGGCTGTCTCAGGCCCTGAAAGCCGGGTCTAACCATTGGATATGATAAACCTTTTGTCAATCTTACTGTTCTTAATTATCGCCCTTGCCCTGTTTTGGTTCGGTTATACCCTGTTTTTCCGGATTCCCCACCGGGGATCCCCGACGGGGAATCCGACGGGACCCCGGATGGGATCCCGCCCCAGGAGGAGTCGCCTGCAGAATTCCGCAGAAGCGGACGGGGATATTGAAGGCAGCCCCGGAGACCCCCAGACCTGCCCGGTCTGTACCGCCAGACTCCCCCCCGGCAGACTCGTAAAATCCGCAGTTTACCCCTCCCGGAATGGCAAGGACCGGATCATGCACATTATGGGTTGTCCCTACTGTCTGGAAGGCAAAACGGAAAAGCGCCGCCGCCGGGTCTGTCCGGTCTGCCACAAGCCCATTGCCGATACCGAATACCTTTACGCACGGGTTTTTGAACGGCCCGGCAAATCCCATGTTCACGTGCTGGGCTGTGTTAACTGCCGGGGACCTAAGGCTATGCGCTAAGGGGGGTCCCTTCATTGACGGAACAATAGCCGGGTATTACATTGACATTCATGGACGCCCAGCCTCCCTTTCATCCCGTTCTGCCCCAGGCCGCCGCCCTGCTCCTGCTTGTGGCAGCGGGCCTCCTCTTTTCAGGCTGTTATACCCTTACCCAGGGGGTAAGCATGCTGGGCTACCTGGGCCGGGCGGTCCCGCTGGAGGAACTTGCCGGACCTGAAACCGGCGATACAGGCTCCGGCGGGCCTCCCTCCGATGAGGACGCGGAAAAAACAGCCCGTTTTGTGGAGCGGGTCTATGACATACGGCGTTTCGCCGCGGAACTGGGCCTAAAGGAAAGCGCCAACTATACCCGGTATGTGGAACTGGACCGGGACTACCTGGCCGCGGTGGTCTCCGCCGCCGCGCAGGATTCGTTTACCCGTCATGAATGGTGGTTTCCCGTGGTAGGTAAGGTTCCCTACAAGGGCTTTTTCAACGTGAAAGATGCCCGCAAAGAACAGGGAAGGCTGGAAAAAAGGGGGCTGGACGTGTGGGTCCGGGGAGTGGACGCCTTTAGTACGCTGGGCTGGTTCAAGGATCCGCTCTACTCCTACATGCGGGACTATTCAGATTACCGCCTGGCCGATCTTCTTATTCATGAGCTTCTCCACGCCACGGTATATATCAAAGGCCAGTCCCAGTTTAACGAAGAGCTGGCGGAGTTTGTGGGTACTGAAGGCGCCCGGCTGT
Organism: Treponema sp.; assembly: GCA_031278715.1. Classification (GTDB taxonomy): domain Bacteria; phylum Spirochaetota; class Spirochaetia; order Treponematales; family Breznakiellaceae; genus JAISFT01. The sequence continues at coordinate 16,828 of JAITJW010000213.1, forward strand.
ACATCGAACAAAAATACGGCAGGGAATCTCCTGAGTACCAGGCGATTTTTGATTCTGAGGCGGATAACACTACCTATGTGGCCTACCTTCAGGGCCTTATTGCGGAACTTGAGGCGGTCTACAACAGCGCCGCGCCACAGGAGGAAAAACTTGCCCGCAAAGCGGAGATTATCCGGGAGAGCCAGGGACGCTTTGAGCGGGACTACGATACCCTTTTTACCGGCGATAACTACCGGGGCTTTTCCGAACTGCCGATCAACAATGCCTACCTGGACCTGTACCGGCTTTACTACGAGGGGAACAGCTTTTACCGGGAACTTTACGAAAAATCCGGAAGCAGTCTGACACGCTTTATTGCCGCTGCGAAAACCCTTACAAGCCGGGAGAAGGACCCCAACGGGGCCCTGGCGGCAGCCTTGCTCCGGCAGTAGCACCTGGCAGCCTTGCTCGCCCTTATGCGACAGGCTTGCGGCGATGCCGCTTGGCAGTTTGTAATTCCCGGCCGGGGGACGATAACTACCGGCCTTACGATTCCACTTTCCATTCACCCAGGGTCCGGACCGCAGGGTCAAATACCGCACCCACCTTCACAAGCTGCTTTGCCCC
>JAITJW010000024.1 GCA_031278715.1 Treponema sp.
TAAGAAAAACTACTGAGTCGAAAGGGCGGGTTTACCCCGCCCTTTCGCTGTTGACTACGGCAATGTAAAAATGTTACAAATGGCGGTTATGGGCATCAACTGGAAGAAGAACACCGCACTATTTTTAACCGGACAAGCGTTATCACTCTTTGGCACCATGATTGTACAGTACGCTATCACCTGGCATATAACCCTTAAAACTCAATCGGGAGCAATGATAACCCTTTTTACAAGTGTCGGGTTTCTCCCCATGTTTTTCGTTTCTCCATTCGCCGGAGTTTGGGCCGACAGATTTAACCGGAAGTACCTTATCAACATAGCCGATGCCGCAATAGCATTGGTAAGCCTCCTTGCGGCAGTTTCCATCATGGCCGGCGCCGGAAGTACCGGTATTTTGCTGTTATGCGCCGTCATACGCTCATTGGGACAGGGAGTACAAATGCCGGCGGCCGGCGCTTTTATTCCCGATATTGTCCCGCGGGAACAATTAACAAGAATAAACGGCATACAGAGCAGTATACAGTCGTTTATCACATTGACCGCTCCTGCAGTAAGCGGCGCGCTCATGACATTTGCCCCGCTTGAGGCCCTGTTTTTTCTTGACGTAGTTACCGCCCTTATCGGTATAGGCATTGTTTTGTTTTTTGTAAAAACGCCGGAACAGGAAAAACCTGCTCCGGGCACGGCTGAACAAAAGGGGACGGCGTATTTTCACGATTTGAAAGAAGGAATATCGTACATAGCAAAACACGGCTACGTGTTACGGATGATAGTTCTTTCAGCAGTATTTCTCTTTTTCTTTGCCCCCGCCGCGTTTTTAACGCCCCTGCAGGTAACAAGAAATTTTGGCGACGATGTGTGGCGTCTTTCCGCAATAGAAATTACATTCTCTCTTGGAATGATGGCAGGCGGCATTCTGATAGGGGTCTGGGGCGGTTTCAAGAATCGCATATACACGATGGGGCTTTCCTGCGCACTATGCGGCCTTTTGGCCGTCGGGCTGGGGCTTGCGCCTTACTTCCCGCTGTACCTTGTCATTATGGCGATACTGGGAATCTCGCTTCCGCTCTGGAACGCGCCGGCTATGGTTTTGTTGCAGACCACGGTAGAGGCGGCGTTTATGGGAAGGGTTCTGTCGGTTTTCACAATGGTATCCAGTGTCATGATGCCGCTGGGCATGGTTGTTTTTGGACCTGTTGCGGACAGAGTTTCAATAAACGTCCTTCTTGTCGGGACCGGCATAGTCGTAACGCTGCTGACCATTCCCCTGATAAGCAGCAAGACCCTGCTGGAAGCCGGAAAGGATCATCTAAAGAACCGGTAAAACCGGTAGCCGATGAAGCCGGCAGCCCAGGGCGATTTTAAGCGTCGGGCCACTCGTAAGGCCCCCCAGCCTGGGGTCCGGCGCGCCGGCCATTTTTTTTACCTTTTCCAGATTGTCGCTCTCAAACAGAGTCGGCAGCCGGAACCCGTAGACCAGCTCCGCCCGCAGGAACAGGCCGGGGGACAGAGCTATATCCAGACCGGCCCCAATATCCACCAGCAGGGAATTCCAGGCCGACAGGGTGTAGGCATTGCCGTTTTTATCCGATTCCCGTATACCGTCGGTCCGGTCGTACCGGCTGCCCACCTCAGGGTCGCGGTACTCCCACAGGGCAATCCGGTACTCCAGCCCGGCCAGCGGAAAAATGGTGAGCTGTGTATTCAGGGTGAACGGGTATTTCCCCAGCAGGCTCAGGTCAAGCATGGTTTCCATGCCGGTGTGCCGTGCGGACGACTCGGAGATCGTCGATGAACCGGACTTCAGGGACGTAGCTTCCTGCAGAGTATAGGTCCCCCCCTGGAGACCCAGGCCCAGTTCAAGCCAGGTTGCGTCAATAAACACAAAGCCCCCGTAGTTGAACTGGTCGATCCTCTGGACCGAAGCTATGTCCACGATCTTTCCCCTGGCGTCAAGGGTATAACGGGTAAAAAGCCCCTCCACCAGCCCCCCGCCCCCGGCGCTTATGGAAAAATCTATCCCAAAGACGGATACGGCGGACAGGACCGCCAAGCTTATCAATACAGTTTGTTTTTTCATTTTGTCTCCTTCCGTAGCCACAAATGTCCAAAAATCCATAAATTCAACATTTTATCCATAATTTGTCTAAAAATAAACATTTTTAATTTATATGTTTATTATTGAACATTTATTTCAAATGTGTCTATTATATATATTATATGAAACCCGGTGACAAGCCGGTCATTTTAAGGAGTTCACGATGAACAAAGCAAACTGGTTGATAGCCGCCGGGACGGTCCTGGCGGTTTGTGCCCTGAGCCTTACCGGGTGTCCCCAAGACACTCCCAAAGCGCAACCGGATTCCCGGCTGGTAGGTACCTGGCAAAACGGCGAGGCGACCACGTTGAGCGGTCTCTACAAGAAGTTCACGATCAACAAGGATTTCACCTTTACCGCCGAGATCAATCCGGCTTTCATAGGGCTAGTCGCCAAAATAAAGACTGGAGGCATTACGACTGATGAGGACGCAATACCGAAGGCCAAAAAGACATTAGAGGCAGCGGCACAAGGAACTAACGTTGATGCCCTGATCGCAAGTTGGACCTGGCAAGTTACCGGTACACTCAACATTGACGGGGGTGAAATCTACATCATGAACAACCTGGAAGAAAAAAATGGTGCAGCCGTGGATCCACAGGACTCATCCAAGGGTACGGCCAATACCGCCGTTGCCGGTTACAACAGCGAAAAGGTGAAAATCACATTCAATCCTGATACTTCTTTTACGTTTATGAGCGCCACCGGCACTACCGCGGTTACCGAATATTTCGGCGGTACGTATCATAAGGTTCCCTAAATCCTTCCGGCAGGTGCGGAGGTGTTATGAAAAAGTACCTTATTCCCCTTGTTGTTGGGCTTCTTATGTACACCTCCTGCCCCCAGGACTCAGGTAATTCCGCCGATCAGGTCCGGGTACTCCGGGCCGCTATTCCTGCGGACTTTATGGGGATGGTCCACGCGGGCAGCAGATCCGAAGTAAACCAGGAATACACCCTGCTGGACAACTTGGGGGTCCGCTGGATGCTTACCGATTTTAGCTGGAGCAGCATCCAGCCCCAAAAAATTACCTGGAACCTGGACGCGTTCAAAAGTTACGCCGATAAGGGCAAAGCCCAGGGCAAAAAGATCCTCGCCATACTGGACTACGATGTAGGCTGGATCCATGACGGAACCTACGCCGACGATCCGTTTACCGATGGCACGGGCCACAAATACGTTTCCCCCGGTGAAATTCCCCTTTTTTGCGAATATGTAAAAAAGACCGTTGCCCATTACAAGGATCGGGTTGACGCGTGGTGCATCTGGAACGAACCAAACCTGCAGCCCCGGTTCTGGCCGCACGAGGGCACCAAAGAGGACTTCTTTGCCCTTACCAAAGCCGCCGCGGCCGCCATACGGGAGATTGACCCAAATGCCTTTATCATCGGCGGCGCCTTTAACACGCTGGCCTCCGACGATTGGATCCGGGGAATTTTCACATCCGGCGCAATGGCCCAAATCGACGCCATTGCCTACCACCCGTACATGCCCAGCCCCGGTCCCACCGCTACAATGTTCAAGAACTTCAAAAAGATCGTTTCCGATTATGGTTTTGGGGACCGGATATGGATTACCGAAGTAGGGTACCCCACCTATACATCGGTGTCCATCCCCGCGGGGCGTTACGGTACGGATGTCCCTGTGGACAGAATGCCCGAAACAGTCCTGCAAACCCTCACCCTTCTTACCGTGGAGGGTGCAGCCCGGATCTTCTGGTACCACCTGTTTGATCCGCCTGCCGCAACACAGGAATCCGGCGACTCTGAAGACTGGTTTGGATTGGTACAGGATGATTTTACGCTGAAACCGGGGGCCGCCGCCTACAGGCTGTTCGCCCACAACATCCCCGGCAGTGTCTGCAAGACCCCCCTGCGCGTGGGGCTGCCGGACTCCGTCAAGACCTACCACTTTGAGGGCAGCGACGGCAAACATGCCCTGGTTGTGTGGAACGAGGTTACCGTACAGGAGCAGACCATCCGGGTGTACCTTCCCGGCAGCAATCAGAAAGTCTACAACCTTGAAACCGGCGCGCCGGTTTCAATCGGGGAAAGCTCAAACTACACCCTCAAAGCCAAGGACGGGACACACCACTATATCCGGTTTTTTACCTGGGAAAACCCCGCCAGCTTCCAGGCTCCCCGTGTTTCCGCACTTTAGCCGCACTTTAGCCCAATACGATTAATTTTTCACCACAGAGGCTTTCCCAAAACTAACCGAGTTTTGGGAATAGCTCCACAATCAGCTTTACGTCTGAAAGACTGCGGCGAAGGCCCAGGCTGCGACCGTTGGCCAGGACCATTTCCCGCAGTTCCACTCTTCCCCGGACCCTGACGTTCCTCTGCTCGTATGCGTGCAGGGCCCGGCGGGCAGGACCCTCCAGGTACCAGTCCTGACCGTCCGTACCGGTAAGTACCAGATCGGTAAAGGGCTCGCTCCCCACCAGGCGGACCCGGCCTTCCAGTTCAACCCAATCCCCCCCGTAGAGCGGCGCACCGGAAGGACCGGGAACACTGAGGGCGGGAACGGATGCCCCGGAGGGAGTATCCGCGGGACCGGGAATCGCGCCGGGCAGAGGGCCGGAATCCGCTTTCTCCCCACGTCCCAGGGCAAAGACCGGCAGGGCAAAGCTAAGGAACAAAATACGACAGAGCGGAACACGAAGAAACGGAATTAAGCCCCGCAGGAAACCGGGTTGGAAAACGTGCCCGGACGCCGAGCTGCGGGATACGTCAAGGCTTCGCTCCATCCGGGGCCTTACCTGGGAAGGGCGCCTTCCGGTGAAAGGCCAGGTTCCGCGGCCGACCGGCTGAAACGCAGATCGTGGGCGCCAATAGGATAGGATTGGGGTAAAGCGGCGCTTTCCGGGGAAAGGACGGAACGGCCTGCCGCCGTAGCGGTCTCCTGGGTCAAAGACTGGCCCGTGGCCGGAGGATATACATAAGCCTTTTCGGAGGACCCTGCTGGATTGGGATTGGCATTGTAGCTTAAGAGTACCGTACCAGATACCGATTTCCCCGTACTGCCGGCGAAACTTGTACTAATCTCCTCGTAGTAAATATTACCAGTTTGGGTTTGAGTTTGAGTTTGAGTTTCGACGGAAAACACCCCTTCCCCGGGGTAAAGGTCTACCTGAGTCGAAGACGACACTGTTGCCAGGCTTGTTTTCAACTCCCCCTTGTACCCGTAGCGGGAAGTAGAAAGCGGATCGTTCTGGTAATTGGCGATCATCCAGGAACTGAGGATCTGGCGCCAAATTTCCGCATCATCAGTTTCCGTAATGTTGGATATCTGGCCTTTGACGGACTGGCCTTTGACGGCCTGGGTAAGCGCCTGGTAGCCCGATTCGCTGGAATTGCTGATGGCGCTGTAAATCCCGGTTCCCCCGAAATGGATACGGAGCCACTGGAAAAAAAGATAAACGGTGGCGTAATTGGCCAGGGAATCGTCCCCGTCTTTCTCCCAATACCCGTTCCACACAAAGAAATTATTACCGTGGGCAATGGTCCCCTTGGGATCACTGTTGAAATAGTTAACCCGGCTCACCTGATGACCACCGTAAAGGTATTCAGCAGCGCTGGAAAGCCCCTCGTTAAGCCAGGTTTCCTGCGGGTATCCATCGTGCATGGCAAAGTTGATCAAATGCTGAAGCTCATGGGCAAGTGTAACATAGAACCCCATACTACGGGGGCTCTGGGGGTTCACATCAATAAAAAGCATGTCCGCCTGGTTTGATCTGGAGTATGTAGACACATTATACATGTGGTTAGGGTCAAAATAACCGCCCACATAACCACCTGAACCGGAATAACCATCCTGAATATCCAGCAAAAGGAGGATGGTCTTCCCGTTACCGTCCACATCGAAACCTTTGCCTATGTAGTCTCCAAAGACCGAACTCATGGCGCTGTAGATTTGGGCGTCGTACTCGGCAGCAATATAGCTGGCAAGGCTGACAGATACTGATCCCAGTTCCACATCGCTTACAAAAACGATACAATGGGACCCCTCGGCAAGTTTTGACGCGCTAAGGGTGTACCACACATCAGTATCCACCCGCTGAACGTTGAACGTTCTGGATTCAAAACTGCTTTTGTTGTAATCTTTGCTATCAGTATAGGGATCACCAGGAAAAACACAGGCTACAAAACACAGTACCACTACAAAAACAGCCCCTTGGGGTAGCAGGTAAACCCAGTTTATTTTTTTTATACACAAACTAATCGGCGTCTCCTTGTTACAGTGCCCGCAGTTACAATCCCCGCAGCGCCCCACACTTCCATTAAGCTCCAGCAGCCTGTTATTTCAAAGCCCGTTATTTCAAAACTTATGTTTTGAAACAGCTTCCACTACTACCACTGCCGGGCTACAAACCCATCGGGTATGTCTATCTTTACCGTGTCCCCTGTCTGCACTATCACATACAAACCGGCCTTTAACGTGTACTGCCGTACACCAGGACTCACTATCGCACCCGCCATCGCTCCCTGTATCTTCCGCCGGTCCCCGTGCTTGTCCGCCCAGTCCCTCAATACCTCCAGCCGCTTGATGTGCTCATCAACATGCCGTTCCAGCAGTTTTGACTTTACCTCCACCGCCACCATGCTCTCGGTGTTTTGCAGCAACAGGTCGACCTCCGCAAGAGTCTGCCCGCCAGGTTCGTCAAGACGCAGCCCGCCGGGGGCTATCGCATCAAAATGGTAGCCCAGGGCGTTGAACTTTTCGTTGATACTGGGGGCAACCAGGTGTTCGGCCAACTCGCCGAAGCGGTTACCCAGTTCCCCC
>JAITJW010000070.1 GCA_031278715.1 Treponema sp.
TGTCGCTGCTTTTCTTTCAGGTTGTGTGGGCCCTGCCAACGGCAGATCCAGCCTCCCCCCCTGCCGGCCGGGCCGGCAGCTGCGGAAACGCCCGGCCTGAGCGGTAAGCTTTTTTTCATGACAGGGCTTGGACTTTGCAGGGTTTTCAGGCAGGGATGAGGGAGGAGAAGGGGAGGGTAGACAGAAGGCCCAAAAAAGAAAGACGCGAGTCCCGCAGACAGGCTCCCGCCAAATTCTTTAAGGTGTTTTTTATGCTAAAAACTGAGAATTGTTGAAGCGCCATGCATGGCCGCCCCTATATATGGGTATGAATATCCAGTTGGCGTGGGCCGGAACAATAGTGATGTTGACGGCGGCATCCTTTCAGGCTTGTACCCTAAGCCGTACTCTGAATGTTCGGGACCAGGCGCCGAATTCGGTGTCTGACACCGATTGGGATCTCCTTTGGGCTGGGACCTGGAAGGAGGGGGGTAATCTGACGAATCGGGCGGACCTGGGTTTCCACCTTACCGGGCCCGGTTTAACCCTGCGGGCGGAAATTCTGGATCGTCGTCCCGGCGATACACTGTTTCACAGCTTCCCCTGGGAGATCGAAGAGGCCCTTACGAGGGTCCTGGCCGGGCTTTACCACGATTCCACAGGTTCCCGGCTCCTCTACGGCCCTTTGGAGGAATGGGGTCTGGCCGCAAGGCTCCGTAATCCCTGGTCCAGGGCCCTTCCCTTCGCCGAATCCCGCAGGGCTTCCTCGGCGGATCTGCGGACTACCCTCTCCGCCAGGGAACCGGAATTGTACCTCTCCCTGGGGACTCCCTTTTTTACGCTGCCGGGGACGGCGCGGGGTTCCGGGCCGGAACTGCGGGGTTCTGCCTCGGTCCGTTTTGACCCTGCGAAGTTTATGGTAGAAGCGGAGGATTCAGGGGCCTTGCCCCGGCCCCCGCTGGGGGAGGGGACGGCGCTGAGCGCCGCGCTGGAGGGCCGTTTGGGAAAATCCGCGGCCCTTGGCCTGGAAGGGTTTTACACCGCAGCGACCCTTCCGTCAGGGGAATCCTCCGGTTGGTTTTCGGAAACACCTCCCCTTCCCCCTCAAAATTTCAGCCTGTACGGGATGGGACTGCTTCTTACTACAAATTACCTCAGTGTGGGCGGCGATCTGGCATGGTCCCGGACTTCGATTCTGGGAAGGGACCTCTACGCAAGCCTGGGATTCCGTGCCGGAAACCGGGGAACCGGCAATAATTTGCGGTCCCGTGCCGGCGGGGACTGGCAGCTTTCCCTTGCAGTTGACGGGGCCGGACGGAACTACACCGGAAGCGACGGTACAAGCCCGGGGGCGGCCTTCCGGGCCGGGGGAAAATTCGAATGGCGGCACAGCCGGGCAGGGCTGTTCAGGATCAACACAAGCCTCTCCGGACCCGGTTTTACGCCGGGCAATGACGGGATACCGGATCTGAGTTTTAACCGCAGTTCATCGGGTTTTTACTACCGTCCCCCCTCCACGACCCTGCCCCTGCGGTTTTCCCAAATTTCCCTTGCTGCAGATCGGGCTACACAGGACACCGGCGCCCTGATGGACAGTGTTGCCTTAAGTCTTGGCCTTGCGGCAAATCCCCAGGTTCTCGTCAAACAGTTCACCGGCACGCTGGTCCTTAACCTCTCCGGTTCTCTTGCAGGATCCCCTACCGGGGATTGGGGGCAGGAGGAAACGGACCGGCCACCCTGGCCTGTTCCCAGCGGCCCCTACCGCTTTGAGTCGTTCAAGATTGCCGGAGACCTCAGTTGGTCAGGGGGGACAGACCGGAGGAATTTGCGGCTTAAGGCAGGACTGGACTACACGGTGAAGGCCCCGACATTGGAGGAAGATTTCACGAAAAGCCGGAACTTCGATCTTCAGGCAGTCTTGAGCGGGGACCGGGGCAGGATCAGTATTACCTTAAGCTGTCCCGCTTTCCCCTGGGAGAATCCGTCCCCCGCCGCTCCCTGGGATCTGAGCTTGTCCTGGAAACTGGAAAAGTAGCAGCCTGTCACCGGGTCTTGAATATTTAAGCGGGTAGTACCATGCTGGCAAAACAAGAGACCGGCGCCGGTCAATCCAAATTAACAGGGGTACTTCCGGAATTCCGCTCGACGATGTCCTGTTTACGGGGAGGATGAAAATGTATACCCATGTTCCGCCTAAAGGTGTTGCGTGTTGGGAAGGCTGTCATTTTATCGGTAATAACGAGATCAACGAAAAGGCGGCCCCTTTTTTCCGCAAAAAGCTTGTGCTACCGAGGGAGCCTCTCTCCGCCGCCGTGTTTGTCTGCGGCCTTGGCTTCCATGAACTGTACATCAACGGCGTAAAGGCGGGCAACAGTTTTCTTACTCCCGCCCAGTCCATCTACGACAGGACTGTCTATTACAACACCTATGATGCCACCCTCATGCTGCGACCTGGGGAAAACACCTTTTATGTACTGCTGGGGAACGGCTTGTACAACTGTGAAATTAGAACCTGGGACTACGAAAAGGCGCCCTGGCGGGATAAGCCCAAACTGCTGTTCTACGCCGATATTCTGCTGCGGGGCGGCAGGCAGGTACATCTGGCCAGCGATTCTTCGTTTGAGACCGGGGAAAGCGCCATTACCTACAATACGTTCTACGGCGGCGAGACCCAGGACTATACGAAGCCGGAGGACGGGGAGATTCGGCACGCGGTGATTGTGAAGAGCCCCGGCGGGGTGCTTCGTCCGTTTCCCAAGCCGCATGTCAGGGAACAGGCTGACTACCGGCCCCTTGCGCCGGCCCCGGTCCCCATTCCCGCGGGGAAGAAGCTTCTGTTCGATTTTGGTCAGAACATGGCCGGCTGGACCCACGTAGATGCGGAAGCTGCGGGCAGGACCCGTTTTACCCTCCGCTATGGGGAGAAGCTGGACGCCGCCGCTAACCTGGACGTTACACGTATCGCCCCGTTTGTGGAGGGGGGCCGTTTCCAGACCGACGAGTATATTCTGGACGCATCTCATCCCATCCGTGACGGGCGACCCCATTTTACCTACTACGGCTTTCGGTATGTTGAGCTGAGCGTTGAGGAGGGGGAACTTGTCAAGTTCAACATCCGCTCGCGTGCCCTCAATTCCGATCTCCAGTGCATCGGGAACTTTTTGTCCTCCAATGATTACGTGAACCGGATCTACAACGCAGGCCAGAAGGCGAGTCTGTCGAATCTGGTGAATGTTCCTACCGACTGCCCCCACCGGGAGAAGAACGGCTGGACCGGCGACGCGGCCCTTTCCGCCGAACAGATGTGCCTTAATCTTGATATGAGGGAGTTCTACCGCCGCTGGCTTTCGGATATTCGGGATGCCCAGCGCCCTTCGGGGCAATTGCCGGGGATCGTCCCTACCGGAGGCTGGGGCTTCAGGTGGGGTTCGGGACCGGTATGGGACAGCGCACTCTTTGAACTACCCCTGGCGGTGTACACCTGTTACGGCGACACTTCCCTGCTGCTGGAAAACCGGGAGGCCATGAAGCGGTACCTGGATTTCTGCGGTTCTATGGCGGAAGACTACGTTGTGGACTTTGGCCTGGGGGACTGGTGCCCGCCGGAAGGCGGCGCTGCCGGCCACCTCTGTCCCACCGTGGTAAGCGACACCGCCACCTACTTCAAGATGGTAAAGATCCTGGCCCTGGTCTCGGACCTTGCCGGGGAACGGGCGGACCAGGTCTACTACGAGACTTTGGCTACCCGCATAAAAGAATCCTTTGCCCGGCGCTTTGTGGACCCGGTAACCGGAGTCGTAAAGGGTAACTGCCAGACCGGCCAGGCTATGGCCCTGTGCCTGGGTCTTGTGGAAGGGGATACCGCCGGGAAGGTCCTGGAGCATCTCTGCCAGCTGGTACGGCAGAAAGGCTGCCTTGACTTCGGCATCCTGGGGGCCAAGTACGTCTTCGAGGCCCTCTCCCTCCACGGCCAGGGGCAGTTGGCTATGGATCTGATCCTGCGAAAAGGGTTTCCCAGTTACCGCCACTGGCTTGATGACGGCGCTACGACGATGGCGGAAAGCTGGAACCGCGACAGTTCCGACAACCACCACATGTTCAGCGACGTATGCCGCTGGTTTATCCGCTACGTAGCCGGCCTCAACAAGGTGGATTTTGTCACCCGGACCATTACATTCACCCCGGACTTCCCCTCCCAGCTCAACCACGCCGGAGTCTCCACCGGGCTGGAACCAGGACAGTTCTTCTGCTACTGGGAGCGGGAGGCCGGCGGCTTTAGCTTTACCTGCCTTGTACCGAAAGATTTTTCGGTTATCCTTGTACCGCTGAGGCAGGGCCGGCACATCGAGGATTTAGAGGAGAAACCCGATGCCAGCGGTCTACGGCGAAACTTTTTCATAAAAGACCCGGACTGCTGACACACCGAATCCCAGGACACTCTGGAAATCCCGGGATTCTGCTGGAATTATTACCGTTCCAGAACACGGGCCAGTCCCGCGGTCGATTCAGGGTAAGTGGGGTTGATGCGCAGGGCCCGCGTGAAGGATTCAGCGGCGCCGGCGTAATCTTCAAGGGCCTCCTGCACGGTGGCAAGGCGGTACCACCACAGGGCAACACCGGGGTCCAGGCGCAGCGCGGTGGTGTAGGCAATATCGGCGTGGTAGTACTGACGGCGAAGCCGGAAGATCTCGGCGGCGAAGAAATAGGCCACTGAACTGCGCTCCCCGCGGGGAACGGCGTTGGTGTAGCGCTGCATGTAATCAAGGGAACGGTCGTAATCGTTCAGGTAAAAGTAGGCTTCGCCCATCGTTTCCATGATACGGTACTCGTCTGCGAAGAGCCGCAGTCCCTGTTCGCCCCAGCTGATAACCTCGTCGTACTTCTTCTGGCGCTGGAGGGCCCAGGTAATAGCGGTATAAGTATCCCGGTTGGCGGCGTTTCGGGATACCTCGTCCCGGCAGATACGGATAGTTTCGTTGTAGTACGGTTCCGCCTCGGTCATGCGGCCGGCGGCTTCCAGATCCCGGCCAATTCGGTAGGTCTGTACCGCCGAGAGGGGGGATTCGCCGCCTGGGGAGCTTTGGGCGTAAAGCGGAAATGTCCAGGGAAAAACGAGGGCGAGGCAGAAGACAACACCTATGCGGCCCCTGACAGTGGCCGGCAGAACAGCGAGTTTCATATACCCTATCATGTCCTGCCTGTTTTGCTTATGCAAGAAGCTGGTTGATGGCGGCTGCTGCCCGGCGGCCTTCCCCCATAGCCAGGATCACCGTGGCGGCCCCCAGGACGATGTCTCCCCCGGCATAGACCCGGTCCAGGGAACTTTTCTGGTTTTCGTCTACGATGATCCGGCCCCGCCTGTCCGCGCTCAGGCCGGGACTGGTTCTGGTAAGCAGGGGGTTGGGATCGTTCCCCAGGGCCACGATTACCATATCGCAGTCAACGTTGTACTGTGAACCGGGAACGGCCACGGGGCTGCGCCGGCCTGACTGGTCCGGTTCCCCCAGCCGGAACTCTTGTAGTTCCATACCTATAACAAAGCCCTTGTCGTTACCCAGGATACTGACGGGGTTTCGTAAAAAATCGAAAATGACCCCTTCCTCCAGTGCGTGTTCCACTTCTTCCGCCCTGGCCGGCATTTCTTCCCTGGTACGGCGGTAGATCACGTGAACCTGTTCCGCGCCCAGGCGCAGGGCGGTGCGTGCGGCGTCCATCGCCACATTCCCGCCGCCGATTACCGCCGCGATGCTGGACCGGAAACCGGGGGTGGCCGCAAGGCCCTCCCGGTAGGCTTTCATCAGATTGGTCCGCGTAAGGTACTCGTTGGCGCTCAGGACCCCCGCGTAGTGTTCTCCGGGAATACCCAGGAATTTGGGAAGTCCGGCGCCGGCGCCGATAAACACCGCGTCGTATCCGTCTTTTTCCAGGAGTTCTTCGATACTCCGGGTCCGGCCGGCCAGGTAGTTGGTCTGGAAACGGACCCCCATAGCGGCAAGCCCGTCCACCTCGGCCTGGACGATCCGTTTGGGAAGCCGGAATTCGGGGATGCCGTAGACCATAACCCCCCCAATCCGGTGGAGGGCCTCGAACACCGTAACTTCGTGGCCTTCTCTGGCAAGATCCGCCGCGGCGGTAAGCCCCGCGGGACCGGAACCGATGACCGCGGCCTTTTTTCCCGTGGGAGGCTTTACCGCGGGCGGATTCGATTCTCCCTGTTCCCGCTCCCAATCCGCCACAAAGCGTTCCAGCCTGCCGATAGCCACCGCCTTGTCCGCGCTTTTCAGGCTTTTCCCCAGGGTACACTCCGCCTGGCACTGCTTTTCCTGGGGGCAGACCCTGCCGCAGACTGCGGGGAGCAGGTTGGTCTCTTTGATAATGTTCAGCGCTGCCTTAAAGTTCCCCCGCTGGATCTCTGCGATAAACCGGGGAATTGGGACCCCAACCGGGCAGCCTTTGACGCAGGGTTCGTTTTTACAGCCCAGACAGCGTTCCGCCTCCAGGCGGGCCTGGTTTTCGCCGTATCCCAGCGCCACTTCGTCCATGTTGCCCCGCCGGATCCGGCTTTCCTGGACGGGCATTTCCTGGACGGGGATGGCCATCCGTTCACGGGGGCCAAGGCCCTGCGCCTTTTTCCTGGCAAGGGAGTTCAACAATTCCGCCGCTTCCGTATCGAGGATGCGTTGAGTTTTTGTATGGTTCACGGTAGTTCCTTGTAAAGACAACGCGCCCGCCTTCAGCCCGGGTTTGTTGGTTTGGGGAGAACCGGATGGGGTTCCAGTCCCAGTTCCAGGTGGCATCTCCGGTGATCCTGGTCCTCCTGTTCCTTGAAGGCCCTCATTCGGACCATCATTGCATCGAAATCCACCTGGTGTCCGTCAAATTCCGGACCGTCTACACAGACAAACCTGGTCTGTCCCCCTACGTTTACGCGGCAGCCGCCGCACATCCCCGTTCCGTCGATCATGATGGTGTTCAGGGATACCATAATAGGCACCCCAAGTTCTTTCGTAACCTGGGCGCAGAACTTCATCATGATGGGGGGGCCAATGGCCACCGACATATCCGGTTTTGGCGTGGCCAGGCAGAACTCCTTAAGGGGTTCGGTAACCAGGGCCTTTCTGCCGCAGGAGCCGTCGTCGGTAACAACGACAAACTCATCGGCATAAGGCCGCATCCGGTCCTCAAAGAGGAGCAGTTCCTTGTTCCGGGCGCCGATGATCACCAGTACCCGGTTTCCTGCGGCTTTCATGGCCTGGACAATGGGAAAGAGGGGGGCCGCCCCGATACCGCCCCCTACGCAGACTACGGTCCCGAATTTTTCGATATGGGTGGGGTTTCCCAGGGGACCCAGGATATTTTCCACAAATTCGCCCGGTTCTTTACAGGCCAGCCTGTGGGTACTGGCCCCTACGGTCTGAAACACAAGGGTCAGGGTCCCCCGCTCACTGTCCGCGTCCGCTATGGTCAGGGGAATCCGTTCTCCCCATTCATCGTCAATCTGGATAATCAAAAACTGCCCTGCCTTCCGTGCCCCGGCAATGAGGGGCGCCTCCACAACCATTTCAAACACGTCTGCGGAAAGCTGCTTTTTTGTGATAATTCTATTCAACCCGGCCTCCAGCCCGGTTTTCACCGGCACAGGCTAATGTGCAGTATTTTGGGGATGTTTTCAATGGGACCGAACTGTCCCTGCAGGCCGAACTTGACAAAGTACTCCCTACCGGAAGATGAAGACCCACTCTGGAAGGAGATCTGTTATATCCCCCATAAGCCGTCTCCTCCCCATTTTCCGGATCTCTTAGTCCAGAATCGTGATCTCTACCCGGCGGTTCAGGGCGCGGCCCTGTTCGGTGCTGTTGTCTCCCAGGGCCTTGGTTCCCCCCCAGCCCTTGTAGATAAAGCGGTCTTCCGCTATGCCCCGGCGGGCCAGTTCTTCAACCATGCGCCGGGCACGGCTTATCGAAAGTTCCATTTCCCCGGATGGCCGGCCAATAGAGGCGGTATGGCCTTCCACCAGGAAATTTTGCTGCGGCGCCGCTTCTTTCAGCGCCTGGGCGATTATGTCGAGCCGGGGCCGTTCTTCGGGCAGGAATTCGTCGGAATCCGCGATAAATCGAATGTCCCGGACAATGAGCCGGACCCCTTCGGGTACGGAGACCAGGTCCAGACCGGGAGCGGCTTCCACAAGTTCCGTGGTTCTCTCCGGTATGGTTTCACCGCCGTTCCGTGTTGTCCCCTCTGCACTGGGGGCCGCCGGTGAAGCGGGGCTTGCGGAAGGAGGGGGGCTTGCCGGTGGAGCAGAGACTGCCGGTGAAGCGGGGCTTGCGGAAGGAGGGGGGCTTGCCGGTAGAGCAGAGACTGCCGGTGAAGCGGGGGCTGTGGAAGGAGGGGGAACCGTGGCAGAGGTCCCTGTTTCTGTACTGGCAATCCGCAGCGAATTTCCCATCGAGGCGATGACCGTCTCACGGTTTATGGGGACTGTCCCCTCACTGAAGATCAGGGTAAAGCCCCGCAGCCGCAGCGTGGATCCGTCGGGCCAGGAGAAGGTTTCGTCCAGGTTGTCCCGGATCAACAGCGGCAGGCCGTTGGTATCCTGAACAAGGATATCCACCGAATGGGTACCCTGAAGGGATGAAAAATTCCCCCCCAGCCCCCGTGTCCGGTAACGCATGGCATAACGGGCCGACACCCGGTGGACCGCGATACCCCGGTACAACTCCGGGCCCCGGTATTCATATTCGGCAATAAACGGGACGATAACCGGATTCCCGGTATTTTTGGGATCCAGGGCCCGCTGTCCCTGGGCGGTCCAACGGGAACCGGGTTTGACCGCCTCGCTGGGGAAGGCGGGGAAACCCCGCAGGGACGGAAAGCCCCGGTCCTCCTCAACAACCATGTCCCCGTTCCGGTAGACCCGGAATGTAACCGGGATAATGTCGTCTACGGGCCGGGCGCTGGCCTGCATATCCCGCAAAGTCTCTTCCAGGACAAAGAAATTTCCTCGGTACGCAAAGGATTCCGGCTCTTTGCCCGGGGATTCTCCGGTATTCCGGCCTTCATCCGGGGAACTTCTGTCGAATCCGTAGCTTACAAACTGTTCTTCCGGCCTAATAGAGGCCCTTACTTCGTGGTAGACGTGGCCCAGGTATTTACCGTTGTCATAACGGGACCAGTCCGAACGTTCCACTATGGTATAGGGACCGGTACTGCCCGTGCTAAGCAGAATTCCGCCATCGTCCACATCCTGGGCCCCCAGCCGGCCCCACAGAAGAACCCATAGCAAGACCGGCAGGACGATTTTCCCGATCCTGAGCGCCTTGAACATGATTGCCCGCATACGTAAAGTGATTATCGGAGTATGCGGCGGTGAAAATAATCGTGGCCCCCGATTCATTTAAGGGCAATATGAGCGCCCCCAGGGTCTGTTCGATCATTGGAGATGCCGTTCTGCGGGCAGCCGGGCCTGTAGAACTGCACAAAATTCCCCTGGCGGACGGCGGGGAAGGTACCGCACGGGCAATCACTGAAGCAGCAGGGGGCTGCTTTGTTAGCGTACCCGTAACCGGCCCTCTGGGGGACAAGGCAGATGCCGTGTACGGGCTTATTGACGGGGGCCGGGTGGCGGTACTGGACGTGGCAAGCGCCTTGGGGATAGAACTGGTGGACCGGGAGCGGCTGGACCCCATGAAGGCCAGCTCTTACGGCGCCGGGGAGCTTATCGCCGCGGCCCTGGACCGGGGAGTTAGGGAGATTGTCATCGGAATTGGGGGCAGCGCCACCAACGACGGCGGCATCGGGCTGATCAGCGCCCTGGGGTTCCGGGTCCTGGACGCGGAAGGCCGGCCCGTAGGTCAGGGGGGCCGGGCCCTGGGGAAGATCGCCGCCGTAGACCCTGCCGGGGCCGACAGACGGCTCAGGGATGTTTCTATCAGAGTGGCCTGTGATGTAACCAACACCTTGCTGGGACCCCAGGGGGCCTCCGCTGTGTTTGGCCCCCAAAAGGGCGCCACCGCGGACATGGTAGCGGTTTTGGATTCCGGACTTGCCCGGCTGGCGGCAGCCTGGATCAGGGCGGGACTTGCCGGGGACGTGGAGAGCCCCGGTGACGGGGCCGCCGGCGGTCTTGGGGCGGCCCTGCGGATATGCCTGGGGGCCTCGGTAGAATCCGGCGCCATGCTGGTAATGAACTATGCGGGTTTTTTTGAGCGCCTCCCCGGTGCGGATCTGGTTATCACCGGGGAAGGAATGACCGATGCCCAGACCGCCGCGGGCAAGCTCTGCTCCGTGGTCGCCAGGGAATCCCGCAGATCCGGAGTTCCGGTAGCCCTGCTTTCCGGGGCCCTTCCCGGTAACGCGGAGGCGCTGTTGGACAGTTTTGACTATGCCGTCTCCATTGCCCGGGGACAGCCCTGCCTGGAAACCATGATCAGGGACAGCCCCCGTGACCTGGGTTTTGCGGCGGAGAACCTGATCCGGGCCATTCGTATCGGCGCTACCCTGCGGAACGGCTGGCAACCTGTTGCGCAGGACTTTATTCGTGCCGAGTGCAACCACCATTAGAGAACAACATACCCCGACCGCTTGCGGCGGGGTTGTTGATTGCAGAAGGAAATCGTATGAATCAGGAGAAAATCTTATGAGCCGTCTACCCCTGTTGCCGGACCGGCCGCGGCCTCTGATCTTTGCCCACCGGGGCTGCTCGTCGCTGGCCCCGGAAAACACAATGGCCGCCTTTCGCATGGCCCGTGAGATCGGAGCCCCGGGAATCGAGCTGGATATTCATATCTGCAGGAGCGGGGAACTGGTAGTGGCCCATGACGATACGTTTCAGCGTACCGTCCCGGAAGGGCAAAACGGGCGGGGAAAGCCCATTGAGGAACTGGATTTTGAGGAAATTCGGGAACTTGACGTGGGGATCGCCTTTGGCCGCCAAAGCGATGTTCAGAAAACCCGGGAGCTGAGGATCCCGGCCCCGGCCTTGACCCCGGCCCCGGAGCCCCCAGGCTTTGCCGGCGAACATCCGCCCCTTTTGGAACAGGTTTTGGAGGAGTTCTGCCCCGGCATGTACATTGACATTGAACTCAAGACCCGGAAGACCGCACATGACCCCCTCCCGGCCCGTGCCGCGGATCTGCTGCGCCGCCTGGGGGACCGCGTACTCGGATCGGTAACCGTTTCTTCGTTTAACCCCTACAGTATTCTGGCCTTTAAGAAACTTTGCCCCCGTGTTCCCACCGCCATCATCTGGAGCGCCGGCAAGGGGGTTCCGCTGCTGCTCCGCCGTGGCCTTGGCCGGATCATAGCCCGCTGCGATTACCTTAAGCCGGTACATTCCCAGGTTACCGGGTTTTCCCGTTTCCGGTTTTCAACGCTGGAAGGGCGCCCCCTGGTACCCTGGACCGTAGACGATCCCCAGCTGGCCCGACGGCTGTTGGCGGAAGGCTGTGCGGGGATCATCTCCAACCGGCCCCAGGATCTGCTTTGACCGGTTCAGACAGCGGCGGCCACCGGGCCCTGATCCGGCACGGTTCTACCCTGTCCCTCCTTACGCTGGTATCCCGTGTCCTGGGCCTGGTCCGGGAGATGGCCAAGGCCAGCCTTTTGGGGACCAGCGGCCTTTCGGATGCCTTTTCCGTGGCCTTCATGATCCCCAACCTGTTCCGCCGCCTCTTTGCCGAAGGCTCCATCGCGGTAGCTTTTATCCCCACCTTTAAGGAGTACCTGCTGGCCGAGGAGCAGGCCGCAGGGCAGGCCGAGGAGCAGGCCGCAGGACAGGGCGCCGGGGCGCCGCTCCGTGGACCGGAGATCACACGGGAATTCCTCTCCTGCGCGCTCAGCTTCCTCAGCGTTACCGTCAGCCTGGCCGTAGCCCTGGGCATCCTCATTACCCCCCTTGTTATCCCCGCCTTTAAGCTGGAGGAATTTGACGAGGCGGTGTTTCTAACCCGGCTCATGTTCCCGTTTCTGGCCTTCATCTCCCTGGCAGCCCTGTTCCAGGGCATCCTCAACAGCCTGCGTATCTTTACCCCCTCCGGCCTGGCCCCCATCGTCCTCAACCTCGTTACCATCCTGGCCGCTTACAGCCTGTCACCCTTCACCAAAAACCCCGCACGGGCCCTGGCGCTGGGCATCCTGGTCGGCGGTTTCCTGGAAGCGGCCATCCAGCTTCCCTTTGTCCTTGCCACCGGACGGCGCTTCTTCTTTGTCAGCTTCAAGCGGACCCTTACCAATCCCGGTACCAGGAAGATCCTCCGCCTCATCGGCCCCACCATCATCGGCATGGCCGCCTACCAGCTGAACGACCTCGTCTCCACCGCCCTCGCCGGAAACGCCGGCCAGGGCGTCGTGTCCAGCCTCCAGTACTCCCTCAGACTCCAGGAACTTATCCTGGGAGTCTTCGCCGTCTCCATCGGTACCGTCCTCCTCCCCGACCTGTCCGAACACGCAAAATCCGGCCGCTGGGACATCTACAGCCACCAGCTAGCCGCCGCCATGAACATCATCGCGTTTATCACCATCCCCATCACCTTTTTTTCCCTGGCCCAAGGCCAGACCCTCATCCGCCTCCTCTTTCAGAACCGCAGCTTTGATGAAAATTCCGTAACCCTTACACTTGCAGCCCTCAACTTCCACATGCCCGGCCTCTTTTTTATCGCCCTCAACCGGATCCTGGCCCCCGCCTTCTACGCCCAAAGCGATTCCACCTCCCCCACCCTGGCAGGAATCCTCTCATTCGCCTCCAACATCCTGTTTGCCGCCCTCCTGGTCCGCCCCATGCGCGGCAGCGGCATCGCCCTGGCCCTGTCCCTGGCAAGCGCCGTCAACACCATCCTGCTCCTCGTGTTTTTGCGGAAAAACCCCAACATCAGAGTCAAACAAGTCCTCGGTTCCGCCCTGGCCTACGCCGCCAAACTCATCGCCCTTTCCGCCCTGGCCGCCCTTCCGCTCCTGGTCCTGGGACCCCGCCTTACCGCGCTGTTCTCCGGCCACGGCCGCCTTGTCTCCCAGGGCCTCCCGCTTGCCGTCTCTGCCCTCCTGTACGCCGCCATAGGACTTACCCTGCTCCTGGCCACCGGGGACCGCCAGCTCCACACCATCATCAGCATGTTCCGCCGCCGGAACTCATGAAGAATTAACAGGGGGAGCGCCGGCAAGCCCACAAGGAAACGCCACACGCCCCGTACCGGATATTTTTGACGCTGCTCCCCCTCACTCCAGCCACCGGGCTTCGCCCTGCGGTGGCTTCCGTTACCCCCACTCTTTTTTGTCAGCGGCCAAGCCCCAGAGCAGGCCGCCGGCTATTCCTGCCAGTTCAATTTGACCAACATGTCGGCCATTTTTTCTTTGGGAGTGTCCATGCCGCTTTTCATCCAGTACTGTATAAGGGCAATGCTGCCGTTCAGGGCGTAAATAAGGTAGTACTCTTTGGTAAGCTCATCAGCCCACTCGTTGCCTTTGAATTTTATAAATTCTTTTTGCCGGATAAAACTGAAAAGTTTTCGCTGAAACTGAATGTCCCCCTGTTCGCTCAGCAGAACCTGGATCCAGTTTCTGTTATCGATAATAAACTGAAGCGCCTCCTCGATAAGCTGGAACAGTGCATTTTTTCCGGTCAGGAGCACGTTCCTGCGTTGCATCTGCTCCAGGGTTTCAAGCGCGGCGTCTTCTACCTCCTGCAGGATCTCGTAGGGGCTCCGGTAGTGCGCGTAAAATGTTGACCGGTTTATGTCCGCCAGGGCGCATAGCTCCTTGATCGATATGGCCGAAACCGGCCGCAACTGCATCAGCTCAATAAGACTTTCCCTCAGCACCTTCCTGGTGTAGCGCACCTTCCGGCTTGGCTTCGTATCCATAGGTACTCCTCCTTGTCCGGCCATGCCCGACAGCATAAACAAAATCATCTTCAAACCGACACCAAGGCGCCACCGTGTGGGAATTGCCACACATTCAAACCGACTGTATGTTGCCTTCTGATTATGGTGTTGTGTTATTGTAATTAGAGCCAGGTGAATCATCAAGAGGAAACAGATGGAAAGATTCTTTAGGCATCCCAAGGTAATCGTGGTGGTAATAGCCTGTATTACCCTGTTTTTCCTGTTCCAGCTGCCCAGCGTGGAACTGGACAACAATAATTTTCGCTTCTTGCCGGACAAACTGGAAGAACGCCTTGTTTCAGACTACATCGAGGAAACATTCGGCAGTTCCGTTTCTATCCTCGTAGGTCTGGAACGGCCCCTGGGTTCGGTTTTTGAACCGCAGTTTCTCCGTCAGATCGACACGTTTGTAAAACAGATAGCGGAGTTTGACGTTGTAGGCGATATAAGTTCTATCATGACGACCGATTATATCACCGCCGAAGGGGACGCCATCGTTGTTACCGATCTTGTGGACGAGGACTTTACCGGAACCGCGGAGGAAATTGCCCGCCTTAAACGGCGAATCGCTTCCTGGGATCTCTACGAGGGCTCCCTTGTGTCGGACGATTTTTCCTCCACCCAGATACTCGTCTCCATTGACGTAAGCCAGGCCGACGCCGGGAAGCCTGAAGTTATTGCTACCCTGTTCAAAATCCGGGAGACGGCCCACCAGATGTTTGACGGACTTGCCTCCGTGTATATAACCGGGCAGCCGGTAATGAGCGCCACCATCACCGAATCAATGTTCAACGATGTTATTTTTCTTGTTCCCCTTGTGATTGTGGTATTGCTGGGGGTGCTGTTTTTTTCGTTCCGCCGCGTGTCCGGTGTTCTTCTTCCCTCCCTGACGGTAGTTATCGCCGTTGTCTGGTCCGTAGGCATTACGCCGCTGGCAGGCATAAAACTTTCCCTGCTAGCTATGGTCATGCCGGTCATCCTTGTGGCCGTGGGAAGCGCCTACGGTATTCATGTCGTAACCCATTACTTTGAAGAAACCCGGAACAGAACACTTTCGCTCGACGAACACCGCCGGCTGGTATTCACCCTTATGCGCAGGATCATGAAGCCCGTCTTTTTGGCCGCCCTTACCACCCTTGTCGGCTTTGTGTCGTTTTGTTTTACGCCGATTGTCCCCATGCAGGAATTCGGCATTATCTCCACGCTGGGCGTAATTTTCGCCTTTGTCGTAGCGGTAACGTTTATCCCCGCGTGCTGCCTTATCCGCGGCCCCGTAAAACCAAAGCGGGAAGACAGCCGGCCTGCCGGAGCGGAGGCAAAATCGCCGCAGCCGGATCCGCAGGGGGGGTTCTTTTCCATCATGCGGCGGAAACGCCTTGTCCTGGTACTTGCCGCGTTGATCACCTGTCTTGCCGTTTACGGAAGCTCAAAACTTATCATCGACAACGTTGTTGTTGAGTACTTCAACGCCGATTCGGACATTGCCAGATCCGACCGTTTTATACGAGAGCGTTTCGGCGGTTCCAAGGACGTAGTGCTTGTTCTTCAGGCAGATACGACGGAAGCCCTGCTTGACCCCAAAGTACTTGGCGCAATGGACGATCTTTCAACCACCCTCATGGAACGTAACCCCCTGGTCGGCAAAGTTGTGGGCTTTACGGATATGATAAAGCGCATAAACCAGGTGTTCAACGCGGACGAAAGCCCGGAAGGTATCCGGGCCGCGCAGCCCTACGACGGACCGGAAGACGACACATTCGGGTTCGGGTTTGGGGAAGAAGATTTCGGATTTGGGTTTGGCGATGATTTTGGCTTTGACGATGATTTTGGGTTTGGCGGTGATTTTGGCTTTGACGACGACTACCCCGCGTGGGAAACCATGACGGAAGCCCCCGGGGAAAGCGGAAACGCGGAAATTCTGGCGGCCCCCGTATCCGCAGCGGATCTGCTTGCCATGCTCGATACCGCTTCCGCAGCCAGTTCAGCGGTGAATGTCCGCGATCTGATACGGGACCTTAAGCGCCAGACGAATTACGAAGGCATGGCCTACTACGAGATCCCCCGTAACCCGGCAAAATACGGTAAAACAAACGATGCGGAACTGGAACAGATCATCGCTAACTATCTGGCGCTGCTTTCCGGGGGCAGCCAGGGCTACTCAAATGACCCCGTGGAACCCACGGCCATTAAATCGCTGGTACAGCTTCGTACCGTTGGCAGGAACGATACCGCTCAGGTTCTTGATACCATAGGTGAGTATGCAGAAGAAATATTTCCTCCTACCGTACGCTTCCTGCAGGGCGGCGGTTCTGTGCTGGAAGTTACCATCACCGATCTTGTAACGCAGGCCCAGCTTATCACCATTGCCTTCTCCGTAGTTATGGTGTTCATCATCATTGCCCTTTCAAACCGCTCCCTTGTTGCAGGACTTATCGGCAGCGTACCGATAGTAATTGCCATTCTCTGCAATTTTGCGGTAATGGGCTTTGCGGGGATCAAACTTAACATCGGAACCGCCATTATTGCCAGCCTTATCGTAGGCATTGGCATTGATTATACAATTCACTTTATGGACAGCTTCAAACGCGAGTACCTTGCCCGTAAAGACGGCGAAGCCCCCGATGCCTTCCTCCACCGCGCCTTTCTGAGTTCCGGCAGGGCGATTATTGTCAACGCTGTCTCCGTAGGCGCGGGCTTTGCCGTCCTTGTCCTGTCCAGTTTTAGCATTATATCCGATGTAGGGATCCTCGTGGCCGTTGCCATGCTGATAACCGCGCTGCTAAGTTTGACCGTCATCCCCGCGCTGTTACTGCTTGTACAACCGAAATTTATCTACGGAACCGGTTCAGGTTCAGATCATTTATAAGGAGTTACCGCATGAAACAGGCTGTTTTTACCCTTGTTGTGTTGTTTTTGGGCATGACCCTGCCGGCCCAGGACGCCGAATCTATCGTCCGCGCCGCCCGTAACCGTATCCAGACGGATACGGTTTCCACCCGTTCCCGCATGGTTATTACCGCGGCCAACGGATCCAGTACCGAGCGCGTCATCGACCAGTACTCCAAGGACGATGCGCAGGGAAATGAGCGCATGATGATCGTGTTCCAAAGCCCCGCGTCGGTAAGGGGTACACGTTTCCTCACCATCGACCGTGCCACAGGCAATTCCGACCGCTGGATCTTCCTGCCAAGCCTGGGAAAAGTACGGCGCATTGCCGCGTCCGAAAGCGGAAGTAATTTTATGGGAACGGATTTTTCCTATGACGACATGTCTTCCATGAGCCGGGATGTTGAAAGCGATACCCACACCCTGCTCCGTGAAGAAAACCTGAATGGGGCCGCCTGCTATGTGATCCAGTCCGTTTCCAACGACAGGAATTTCCAGTATTCCAAAATGGTTTCCTGGATAGACAAGGAAAGCAGCGTCATCTACCAGGTCGAGATGTACGACCGGCGGGGTGCCCTTTTGAAGGTGATGGAAAGCGGCGATCTCAAAGATGTGCAGGGACACCTGACCCCCACCCAAACCACCGTGCGGACCGTCAGCGCCGGAACTTCTACCACCATCTACATGGATATTGTCGAATACGATGACCCCATCCCCGAAGACGTATTTACTACGGCCTATCTTGAGACCGGGAGGCTGCGATGACACGGCGTTTTTCTTTTTATCCGACTGTACTGCTGTTCACAGTACTGTTAAGGGCAGGGATCCCGGCAGGGGCCCAGGATTTCGGCTTTGGCGGCCTGGGCGATTTTACCGGGGCGGATGGCGAAAACAGCTTGGGCAGCGGGGCTTCCCCGTTTGCCCTGTCCATGTCCGGGGAAGCCGCCATGGAAATAATCGGCTTTGTGGAAGAATTCGACGACCCGGCGGACACGGCCCTTGACGCTAATTTCCGGGGCCGACTTGCCTTTGAAGCAAACGGCGCCAACGTCAAAGCGGTAATTGATCTGAAGATCAACGCGGCCGGCGAAAAGTACGCTCTGGGCCCTGTCGCCCCGGACGAGGCCTACCTTCAGGCCTACTTTGGCGACCTTGAGCTTGAAAGCGGACTGCGCAAACTCACCTGGGGCAGGGCGGACAGCCTGGGTCCGCTGGACGTGATAAACCCCCTTGACTACACCAGCCTGACCAACATGACCGACTACATTGAAAACAAGATCGCCCAGCCCCTGATCCACCTTTCCTACCGCGCCGGTTCCTTCACAAAAATAGAAACGGTGCTGTTGCCCTGGTTTTCGCCTCACCGTTCCGCCGAACAGGGACGCTGGGCGCCCTCGTATCCGGTTCCGCTTGCACAGGATTTCAAAATTACTACGCCTCCTGAATTGGGCAAGCTGGCCTATGCCCAGGCCGGCGCGCGGTTTACCACGACCCTGGGGCCCGCGGATATAGGACTGCAGTACTTCTACGGCCGCATGTACCAGCCCGTCTCTACCTCTGCTTTTAACGCGCAGGGTCAGCTGTCCGGCATCGCCCTTGATTACAACCGCTACCACCAGATCGGGCTTGACTGGGCGCAGGTTATCGCGGGCTTTAACCTGCGGGCGGAAGCCGCCGCCAACATCACCGGCGACCTTGACGGGGACGACGGAAGCGTGTACAACCCCGCGCTGCTCTGGTCCCTTGGTTTTGACCGCGATCTGCTCTGGGGGATCAACCTGAACCTCCAGTGTAACGAATCCATCCGCCTGTTGAATGACAAGGTATCGGATAATCCCCTTCTTGACATCGAGGCCGGAAAAGATATGACCTCAAGCCGGATCACCGCCGTTCTTTCAAAGAAATTCCTCCGGGACGAACTTGAAGTCCGCGCCGCCGGCATCTGGAGCATTGAGGAAGAGGATTTTCTTGTCGTGCCGGGTATCTACTGGACCATTCAGGACCTACAGCTTGAGTTCTCCGCCGGTATATTCGGCGGCGACGAAAACGGTCAGCTTGGCCAGTACGGTCCCAATAGTTTTGTTAAATGCGGGATAACGTACTCGTTTTAGGCATGAAAGGCGGTAATATGCGGCCCTTGACTTGTGCCACCCAATGCCGGAGAATGAAATAACGATGAGGAGGCGAATCAACGCATGAGTATTATCGAGTATGTACACGCCAGGGAAATCCTGGATTCCCGTGGGAATCCCACTATCGAAGTGGATGTGGGACTGGAAGACGGTACCTTGGCGCGGGCGGCGGTACCATCAGGGGCTTCTACCGGCGATTACGAGGCGGTAGAACTGCGGGACGGCGATAAGAGCCGCTATTTGGGTAAAGGGGTTCTTAAGGCGGTTGATAATGTGAACAACATCATCGCGCCGGAACTGGAAGGGCTGGATTCCCAGGACCAGGTTGATATTGACCGTACCATGATCGAACTGGACGGTACCGAAAACAAGGCAAACCTGGGGGCCAACGCCATTCTGGGGGTTTCTATGGCCAACGCGCGGGCCGCGGCGGACTACCTGGACATTCCCCTTTACAAACATCTGGGCACCTTTCATTCCAGCCTGCTTCCCGTTCCTATGGCCAACATCATCAACGGGGGTAAACATTCGGACAACAAGATCGACTTCCAGGAGTTCATGATCATGCCCCTGGGCGCCGATTCGATGAGGGAGGCGGTCCGCTGGACAGCGGAGGTCTTCCACAACCTTAAAAAACTCCTCCACGATGCAGGCAAGAACACCGCAGTTGGCGATGAAGGCGGCTTTGCCCCGGACATCGGCAACGAAGAAGCCCTGGATTACATCATGAAGGCCATAGAGAAGGCCGGTTACAAGCCCGGCGAACAGATCAGTATTGCGCTGGACTGCGCCAGCTCAGAACTGTACGGCGAAGGCGGCAAAAAGGGTTACAAATTCTGGAAGTCCAACCCCGATAAACTCTTTAGCGCCCAGGAGATGATCGACATCTACACCAAGTGGGTGGGAAAATACCCCATCGTCTCGATTGAAGACCCGCTGGACCAGGACGATTGGGACGGCTATGTGGCCCTGACCAAACAGCTCGGTTCCAGAATTCAGATTGTCGGGGACGACTTCTTCGTTACCAACACCAAACGGCTGGAAAAAGGTATTACTCTGGGGGCCTGTAACTCGATCCTCATCAAGGTAAACCAGATCGGCACCGTAACGGAAACTTACGAGGCCGTAGAAATGGCCAAGCGGGCGGGCTACACCGCGGTGGTGTCCCACCGCTCCGGGGAGACCGAGGACACCTTTATTGCGGACCTCGTGGTGGGACTGGAAACCGGCCAGATCAAGACCGGTTCGATGAGCCGCACGGACCGCATCTGCAAGTACAACCAGCTTATCCGCATCGAAGAAGAGCTGGAAGGTATTGCCGAATACGCGGGGAAAAAGGCGTTTTACAACATCAAGAAGTAAGGGCCTTCCACAAGCGATAGCCTTCCAAAGAGCCGCCCGCGGGCGGCTCTTTTAGTGTGCTCCCCCGGTGCATACCTCCAGGGGCAGCCCGCGCGGCCGCTTTTCCAGGGCCCGTACAAGGGCGGCCATGTCGGCCTCCGTGCCCGGCCCGCCGGGCAGCAGTTCTTCCGGGCTTATGTCAAGTTCAAAGGGCCGGCGGGCCACGTGTTCCGGGTAGTGGGCGTCGCTGGAGGTAATGAGCGGGTAGTCCAACGTATCCAGCGGCGCCGGTTCAAAGCCGGCCCCGCTCACGGTTACAGGCGGAATCCGCGTACACTCCAGGGCGGCCCAGGGCCCCTCTACCACCGCGCCCAACTGGCTGAACATGGAAAAGGCCGCCCGGTCCACGTGCGCGGGGATGACGATACCCCCGTATTCCCCCACCCTGGCCCCAATATCGTCTACCGAAAGGTCCAGGGGGTTGATCAGGTAGTACTCCACTTCTCCCAGAATCGTATCCTCCTCGTCCACGTAAACCTGGTCCCCGGTTTTTTCCGGGTTGTTGAGAAAGGGGCTAAGGATGCTGTAGGCGTATTCGCTAAACGCACAACAGGCCGCCAGGCCGGTAAACAGGCACAGGACGTGGATTTCCTCGCTTGTGGTGGCCTCCATGCCGTAGATGGGGATTATCCCCCGGTGGAGACAGAGTTTGGCAAAGGCGGGGCAGTTCAGGCTGGAATTGTGGTCCGTCAGGGCCAGGACCTTAAGCCCCCGTGCGGCGGCCCTATCTACCAAAAGCCGGGGCGAAAGGTCCAGGGACCCGCAGGGGGAAAGACAGGAATGGTTGTGGAAATCCGCCGACAGGGACACTAATCCCCCTGAAAAAGTTTGTAGAGCTTCCCCGAAACGGTGAACTGGTTTTCCCCGGTCAAAAGTACCGCAATACCTTCGTCCCTGGCGGCTTCCAGCATGTCCGGGGGCAGGGGGCGGGAGTTACAGACCACAATGGCCGTAATATTCACCAGGCTAGCCACCGCCACCGTGTTTTTATGGGCCTGAATGGTAATAAGGACGCCCCCATCCCTGGCGTTTGCCATGACATCGGAAAGCAGGTCGGAGGTATAGGCCCCGGACAGGGGGGCATCCTCAAATTCGTCCTGGACAATTTTCGCCCCCAGGACCGCCGCCGCCTCCCGAATGGTCATGTTTCCTCTTTTGGGGAATTGATCAACACCGCCGAGCGGACCGTCGTACCCACGCCCAGGACAGAATTTATCGAAAATTCATCGCTGACCCGCTTGGTGTTGGCAAGGCCCATGCCCGCGCCAAAACCCAGGGAACGGATCCACTCATTGGCGGTGGACCAGCCCTCCTCCAGGGCCAGGTTTACATCGGCAATTCCCGGCCCCGTGTCGGCGGCAACGATGATCACCTTGTCGGGCTGGATAGTACAGTGGATATTCCCCCCGTTAGAATGAACCACCTGGTTTATTTCCAGTTCGTAGCTGGCAATAGCCACCCGCCGGATAATTTTGGGATCAATGTTCCGCTGTTTCAAGGCTTTTTTTATCTCGGTAGAAGCCCGACCCGCCAGTTCAAAATCGTATTTCACGGTAGTAAAATCCATCTGTGAATACGGAGAGGCGGCGACATCGTCCTTTTGGTGCATTTTTTCCAAGCGCAGAACCTCCCGGTTCATCTCCACCAGCAGGGAACTAATCACATCCTTGGAGCTGATAATCCCCACCAGTTCTTTGTTTTTATTTACCACGGGAAAACGCCCATAGCGGTACTTGTTGAGATAGGAAATGGCGAACGAAAGGGGCATGTCGTCTTCCAGCACAATTACGTCCCTGGTCATCCGCTCCTCCGCAGGACAGTCGATGAACCCCTTGTCCAGGGCGGTAACAATATCGTCAATGGACACAATGCCGGCCAGAACGCCGTCTTCGGTAATAGGTACGCCTGTGATGTAGTTTTCCCGCATCAAGGCCTGGATGTACCGCATGCTGTCGGTCTTTTTTGCGGTGATCACCGCCGTTATCATAACATCTTTGATTTTTAACTGATAAATAAGCTCCAGTACCGCGGAGGGGGAATCCACCGTGCTGATGGGTATATCCTCTTTGCCTGAAGCCGGAGGCGTATCCTGCAACTGCCCGCCTGGTACACCGGGAACCGGCACTCCGGAACCAGGCGGCCTATCGCTCATGAAATTCCGTTTCCCCCCGGGCCGCGCTATGGGGCCGCGCTGCGCCGCCTGTCATGAAGGGGAACCCTTTCCCAGGATGAACTGCTCTATAATGCCGGCAACCCCGTCTTCTTCGTTGGACCTTTCCGTTACCAGATCGGCAATCGCCTTTATCCTTTCATCCCCGTTGATCATGGCAACACCCGTACCGGCCCAGCGGATCATCGTCTCGTCGTTCATGGAGTCCCCAATGGCCATGATCGCCTCCTGCCCAATTCCCAGCATCTGGGCCACCCTGACCAGGGCGCTTCCCTTGTCGACTCCCTTGGGCAGGATCTCCAGGAAGTACGGTTTACTTGTAAACAGGTTAATATCACTGCCCAGATAGGTCCTGATAAGGATCTCCAGGGGCTGAAGCAGCATAGGATCCCCAGGGATCAGCAGCTTATTGCAGCCTTTCCTGACAATGGCATGAAAATCGTCCGCCACAACCTGCTTAAGGCCCGTCAATTTTTGGTCATACCGGGTAAATTCGTTGGTTTTCGACACGTACATAATGTCGTCTTCGTAGATTTGGACCGGAAACCCCTCCGCCGTTGCCAGATCGTAAACCGCCAGGGCGGTTTCGGTGTCCAGGCGGGCCTCCCAGACTATCTTACGGGTACAACTGTCCAGAATAATCGTACCGTTGCCGCAGATAATATAACCGGGCCGCTTATTCATCCCCAGGGTCCTGGAGAACTGGTCAAGGGCCGCAGGATTCCGAGCAGAGGCCGGCACCACCACAAGTCCCTGACTTACCGCTTTTTTGATTACATTCCGCGTACGGTAAGAAATGGACAAATCGGAGCGCAAAAGGGTGTCGTCCAAATCCAAAACGAGCATCCGTATGGGTTCCATAACCATAGAATAAACCCATCTACCCCATAGTTCAATAGCAATCGTCAAACATATTAGGTATAATCCAGAGTATGGGCAGGGTATATGTCTTTGTGAACCAGAAAGGCGGTGTCGGCAAGACCACATCGGCGGTAAATATAGGCGCCTACCTTGCGGAGGAAGGGAAATCCGTACTCCTGGTAGACTTCGATTCCCAGGCGAATCTGTCAAGCGGAACAGGAATACACCCCCTTAAGCCTGGGGTGTACGAGCTGCTTTCCGGTTCGGCGCCCATAGAAAAAACAATCCGAAGTACGGCCGTTCCGCGTCTCAAGGTAATTCCCGCCAGTATTGACCTGTCCGGGGCTGCTGTGGAGCTGATTGAGCAGGAAAACCGGGACCTTTTCCTCAAACGGTCCCTGGAACCTGTCCGTTACAGCTACGATTACATCCTTATCGACTGCCCCCCCAGCCTGGGGGTACTTACCCTGAACGGCATGGCCGCAGCGGACGCGGTGCTTATTCCCATGCAGTGTGAGTATTTTGCTATGGAGGGGCTTTCCCTGTTGCTGCAAACCATCAAACGGATACAGAAGAACCTGAACCCAGCCCTGGACATTGGGGGTATCTTCTTTACCATGTACGATTCCCGTACCCGGCTGGCCCAGGACGTGATCAAACAGGTAAGCGCCTACTTCAAGCACAAGGTCTTTTCGACCATTATCCCCCGTAATGTCCGGCTTTCGGAGGCGCCTTCCCACGGGCTTCCTATTTCCATCTACGATCCCCAGTGCGCAGGGGCACGGGCCTATCAGAGCCTGGCCAGGGAGGTTATCAGCCGTGGCGCTTAAAAAACTCGGTCTTGGAAAGGGTTTGGACGCCCTGCTTTTGTCGGAAGAAGAAGTTTCCTCCGTCCCCCCGTCCGGGGACTTTACAATACCCCTGGATAAACTAAAACCCAACCCCGAACAGCCCCGCAGGTACTTCGGGGAAGATGAACTCAAAGAACTGGCCAATTCCATCAGGGAACATGGCATCATAGAACCCATCATTGTTCAGAAAAACGAAGACGACTACACCATCATAGCCGGGGAACGCCGCTACCGGGCAGCCCTGATGGCGGGCCTTAAAGAAGTTCCGGCGCTGGTCCGATCCTACACCCCGGAAGCCCGGCTGGAAATCGCCTTAATCGAGAACATCCAGCGTACCGATCTTAACCCCATAGAAGAAGCCCGCGCCTACAAGAACCTTATGGAACTGACCGGCCTTTCCCAGGATTCGGTGGCCGCCAAGGTGGGAAAAAACCGTTCCACCGTGGCAAACGCCCTGCGGCTGCTCCGGCTGCCCCCGCCAATCCAGGAAAGCCTTGAACGGGGGGAAATTTCCCCAGGCCATGCGCGGGCCATTCTCCAGGCCGCGGGGACCGGCGGACAGGAAACCCTGTTCCAGGAGATTCGCAAACAGGGCCTTTCCGTCCGTGAGGCGGAACGCCGGGCGGGGGAACTGAGCGGAGAGCCCAAAGCCGAGGGCTGGGACAAACCGGAAACCCCGGCGGGACCGGAGCCTTCCGCTGCGCAGCAGCCCGGTTCCGCGCCGGCCCCCGGCACGCAAAGCCGCCGGCCCCCGGAACTGACCGGCATGGAGGCCAGGCTTATCGAAAAATTCGGTACCAAGGTGTCCATTCAGGGCAGCCTGGATAAGGGCAGCATCCGCATCGACTACTACTCCATGAACGACCTGGACCGGCTTTACGACATTATCCTGGGAAGCTGATATACGGAACGGTCTCCCCCTTAAAACTCCCCCTTAAAACACGGTTTTGGCGCCTTACAGCGCCGCCGAAATGCCTCATTTCAAATATTGCCGAAAAGCTACTGTACATGACGGTCCGGGTCTTTTATGATGGAGCAATACGGTAACCGGGCTTAATAACGGCGCGGCAATGGAGGAATCATGAAAGAGTGGAACACCGATTCGGAATTGTTTGAACTTATGAAAACTGTACTCTACACCCCGGTGGTGGGGGACATTCTTGATACCATGGGCTGTGTACATCAATTTTTACCCCAGCCCATACAGCCTATTCGGGAAGATTACAGGATTGCCGGCTGGGCCATGCCGGTTCTCATAGCGGATGTCTACGGCCCCCAGAAAAAGCCTTTCGGATACCTTACCGAATCCCTGGACCAGTTGCAGGAGGGGGAAGTCTACCTGGCCAGCGGCGGGGGGATGCGCTGCGCCTATTGGGGCGAACTGCTCACCGCCACCGCCAGAACCCGCGGCGCTGTTGGAGCGGTGATCAACGGCTGGCACCGGGATACCCCCCAGGTACTTGCCCAGAACTGGCCGGTCTTCAGCCGGGGCAGGTATGCCCAGGACAGCGGCGTCCGCGGCCAGGTGGCGGCTTTCCGCTGCCCCATAGAGGTAGGGCAGGTCCAGGTTGAACCCGGGGATCTGGTATTTGGCGATCTGGATGGAGTTGTGGTAATCCCCAGGAAACTGGTGGAGCCGGTTGTTGAAAAGTCCCTGGAAAAAGCCCGGGGAGAAAAACAGGTCCGCCGCGCAATTGAAGAAGGCATGAGCGCTACAGAGGCTTTTGCCCATTTTGGTATTCTGTAAAACAGGCCCATCTGCGGGTCAAGGTTAGGACCCGGTGGGGGCTGTTCCCTCAGCTAACAGCCTGTTGTAACAGGCTGTTAGGGCGCCCCCCGAAATACCCCATTTCAAAATATTACCGAACGTCCCCCCCGCTATGCGTAGATTTAACGTGGCGTAATGCGCCCCCTTGTAACTGGGTATGCCAATCCTTAAAATTGGCCAATGAATCAAAAAATAACCCCTTTACGGCTTGGTTTGGACATAGGATCGACAACGGTAAAGATGGTGATCATGGACCCGGCGGACCGGAACCTCCTTTTTTCACGATACCGGCGGCACAACGCCTGCCAGGTGGAGACGGTAAACGACATCCTGGCCGAGGCGGCGGGGGAGTTCCCCGGTGCGGC
>JAITJW010000101.1 GCA_031278715.1 Treponema sp.
CTGCGGGGGAACGCCGGCGAGATCCGCGCGGAGACAAAACGTATTCTGGAAGAGGTAAAACCCCTTACCCGCAAATTTACCATCAAGGAGGCGAACAACCTTTCGCCCTGCACCAGGCCCGAAAGTCTCCTTGCCATGTACGAGGCGGTCAAGGAATACGGCAGATACCGAAGGTCCCGCTATGGTTAGATTTAAGCTGGCGCAATGCGGTCGCTTGACAAAGATCCCCGGCGCGGCGTAGGATATTCCCATGAGACTTTTGCTGGTTCTCCATCACCATTATCATCTTCTCTGAGCCGGAAGGGTCGACGCCCGTGGGCGTGTTATGCGGAATGTTACCGTGGACCCTCAGGTTCACGGTTTTTTTTTGGAGGATTGTTTATGGAAAACCTGCGGATTCTCCTTCCCAAGGGACGGATGTTTGACAATGTGGCCCGGCTTTTTGGCGATGCGGGCTTTCCTGTCTCCCTGGCGGACCGGACTTACCGGCCGGTTATGGGCGCTTCCTGGCTGGACGCTAAACTTATGAAGCCCCAGAACGTGGGGGAACTTCTGGAACTTGGAAGCCACGATGCGGGCTTCACGGGTATCGACTGGATCAGGGAAAGCGGCGCCCAGGTGGAAGAGATACTGGACCTGGGCCTTGACCGGGTCCGCGTGGTGGCGGCGGCCCCTGTGGAACTGGACGAGGCCAGCCTTAAGGCAAGAAAAACTGTCGTAGCTACGGAGTACGTGAACCTGGCGGAGTCCTGGCTCATGACCAACGGGTACCATTACCGTATTCTCCGTACCTACGGGGCCACGGAGGTTTTCCCCCCGGATGACGCGGACCTTATCATCGACAATACCGCATCCGGCCAGACCCTGCGGGACAACGGCCTCAAGATTATCGACGTTATCCTCGAGTCCTCTACCTGCTTTGTCGCCGGTAAGGCGGCTATGGCGGATAAGGACAAACGGGCCCGTATCGAGGAACTTGCCATGCTCTTTAAGGCAGTACTGGACGCACGGGAACGGGTCATGCTCGAAATGAACGTTACCGCGGACCGTTTTGAGTCCCTGGTTTCCGGTCTTCCGGCCATGCGCAGTCCTACCGTCTCCCCCCTCAACGGCAACAACGGCTATGCGGTCAAGATCGCCGTCCGCCGCCGCGAGGTACCGGATCTTATTCCCAGGCTGAAGAAGCTGGGGGCCGCCGATATTGTAGAATATGATCTTCGTAAGGTAGTGTTGTAAAGGTGGTGTTGTAGTGAAAAAGGAGACCCCGGAATGAGCAGAGTTGCGGAGATCAGTAGAATTACTAACGAGACGGATATTACGGTAAAGCTGAACCTGGATGGCAGCGGAGAAGCCCGGCTCCAGTACCCTATCGGCTTCATGGCCCACATGCTTACTGCCTTTGCGCGGCACGGCCTTTTTGATCTGGAGATCCGGGCCTCCGGGGATTTGGACGTGGATCAGCATCACCTGGTAGAGGACACGGGGATCGTCCTGGGGCAGTGTTTTGCAAAGGCCCTGGGGGACAGACGGGGAATCAGGCGGGTGGGAAGCTGCCTTTTCCCTATGGACGAAACCCTGGCCCGCGCCGCGGTGGATGTGTCGGGCCGTTCCTTTCTGGTCTTCGAGGCGCTTCTTTCCGGTTTCCCGCTGGTAAGCGCCGCCCCCGGCCTAAACCCTTCGTCTTTCCAGACCGATACGGTTCAGGATTTTTGGCAGGCTTTTACCGGCACCGCGGGTCTTACCCTGCATCTGGAAATTCTTCGGGGCCGCAGCGATCACCATAAAATCGAAGCCCTGTTCAAGGCCGTTTCCCGTTCCCTGCGGGAGGCCTGTGAAATTGATGGCCGCCTTGGGGACCGGATCCCCTCCACCAAGGGGGTACTGGCATGACCGCTGCTGCAGGCGATCCGGTTGGTGTCATTAACTATGGCGCGGGGAATCTGGGTTCCGTGATGAACGCCCTGAAACGGCTGGGAAGGGAAGCCTGTTTTGTTCCGGGGCCGGAGTCGCTGGGTCCCCATTCCGCCTTCAGGCGGATCATCTTTCCTGGGGATGGCCATTTCGGTACTGCGATGAATTCCCTGGAACAAAGCGGTTATGCCCAGGCTATTCGGGACTGGATTCGCTTGGACCGGCCTTTCTTGGGGATCTGTATCGGCCTGCAGCTTTTGTTTGATTGTTCCGAAGAGGCCCCCCCGGTGGACGGAACGGAAACCCGCGGTCTTGGCATGGTGTCCGGCGCCGTACTGCGCTTTCCCGGACGCAAAGTACCCCAGATCGGCTGGAACCAGACCAGGGCAAGACCCGGTTCCCGGCTTTTTGCAGGTATCCCGGAAAACAGTTTTTTTTACTACATCCACTCTTATTACGCCGCCCCGGATGACGACGCCCTTGTTGCGGCGGAGGCGGAGTACTACCTTTCCTACTGTGCGGCAGTAGAACGGGGGAATCTGGCGGCAGTACAGTTCCATCCCGAAAAATCGGGAAAAGCGGGGCTCAGGCTTCTGGAAAACTGGATCGGTTTTTAGGGGGAAGTATGCAGGCAAAACGGATCATCCCCTGTCTGGATGTAGACGATGGCCGGGTGGTTAAGGGAATAAAATTCAAGAGTATCCAGGATGCCGGGGATCCGGTAGAACTGGCCCGGCGTTACAACGATGAGGGGGCAGATGAGCTTACCTTCCTGGACATCGGTGCTTCTTACAAAAGCCGGGCCACCCTGCTGGAAGTGGTACGGCAGGTGGCGGTGGAAGTTTTTATCCCCCTCTGCGTAGGGGGGGGTATCCGTACTGTGGAGGACATGAGGGAGGCCATGAACGCCGGGGCCGACAAGGTTTCTGTCTGTACCAGCGCCCTTGCCCGGCCGGAACTCCTTTCCGAAATGGCCCGGATCTACGGCCGCCAATGTGTGGTCCTTTCCATCGATGCTAAAAGGGTAGGCTTTCCGCGGAGTGAAAACTCCGGGTTAAACGCAAAGCGTTTAGCATGGCACGCCTACTCCCACGGCGGCCGTACCGATACGGGGATCGACGCGGTAGCCTGGGCGGTACGGGCAGTAGAACTGGGGGCCGGAGAGATACTCCTCAATTCCATTGATGCCGACGGTACCGGTGCCGGTTACGATCTGGAACTGACCGCTGCCATACTGGAAGCCGTGCCGGTGCCGGTTATTGCCTCCGGCGGTGCGGGAACATTGGAGCAGATCGCCGGTGTACTGCGGGATCCCGGCGCGGACGCCGCCCTGGTAGCTTCCCTGCTGCACTTTGAAAAAACTACGATTCGGGAAATCAAACACTACGTTGAATTAAAGGGAGTGTGTGTCAGGTTATGATTATCGCATCAATAGATCTGCAGGGCGGTAAGGTCGTACAGTTAAAACAGGGTTCAGAACTTGTGCTGCAGCGGGATAAGGCCCCGGAACTGGCGGAGGAATTTGACCGCTATGGGGAAGTGGCGGTTATCGATCTGGACGCCGCTATGGGAAAAGGTTCCAATATCGAAGTACTGCGGCCCCTGCTCAGAAAGGCATGCTGCAGGGTAGGCGGGGGGATTCGGAGTCTCGCAGCGGCGCAGGAACTTGTAAGCCTGGGTGCGGAGAAGATCATTATCGGTTCTCCGGCCTTCCGGGCCCCGGAAAAGCAGGCTGCAAAAACAACAGACACCGGGCCGGCCTGTGGGGAATTTGCGGTCAATATCCCTTTCCTTGAGGCGATGGTTCAAAAGATTGGCCGGGAACGGCTTATTATCGCGGTGGACGCGCGGTCCCAGCCGGGGGCCGGCGGGACGGGGGCTTACGAAATTGTTGTTGACGGCTGGAAGACCCCCACAGGGCTGGACCTTATTGAAAGTGCCCGTGCCGTGGAGCCCTATGCCTCTGAACTCCTCTTTACCTGCGTGGACCGGGAGGGAACCATGACCGGTATCGACATGCGGCCCGTCAAGGCCCTGCGGGAGGCGGTCTCCTGCAGTATTACGGTGGCAGGCGGAATCTCCAGCCTGGAGGAGATCGAGGCCATTGCCGCCCTAGGCTGCGATGTGCAGATTGGCATGGCCCTTTACACGGGGAAGATCAGCCTGGCCGATTCGTTTGTCCGTTCCCTTAACTGGAAGAAAGGCGCTTACGCCGAACATAGTGTTACTGCGGAAGGTCTTCTGCCGCTTATTGCCCAGAGCCCCGATGGGCAGGTCCTTATGACCGGTTTTGTAAACCGGGAAGCGGTGACGGAAAGTTTTAAGCGGGCTAAGCTCTGTTTTTACAGCCGTACCCGGCATAGCCTGTGGATGAAGGGGGAACATTCGGGAAACACCCTTACATTGCTGCGGATGCGGGCGGACTGTGACCGGGACGCCATTCTGGCTACGGTGGAACCCGCCGGTCCCGTGTGCCACACCGGGGCCTTTTCCTGTTTTGAAACGGGCCGCCGTTACACTTGGGAGCATTTGCGGGCCATTATTGCGGAGCGTTTCCGTAATCCTGCACCCGGTTCCTATACCGCCACCCTGGACGATGAACTGGTCCGGGAAAAAATCATGGAAGAAGCGGAAGAACTCTGCGAAGCCAAAACACGTGATGAAATAATCTGGGAGGCCGCGGATTTGCTGTACTTTACCACGGTCCTGATGACCCGTTCCGGGATACGCGTGGAAGATGTTCTTCATGAACTTGACCGGCGGCACAAAAAGTAAAGGCTGGGACAACACGCCGGGCCGCGGGATTTTGGAGGCACTATGGAAAGCGTATATTGGAGCGGGCGGCTGCGCCGTCTTTCGCCCTACATACCGGGTGAGCAACCCCGTGACCGGCAGTTTATCAAACTCAACACCAACGAAAATCCCTATCCCCCCTCTCCGCGGGTGTTTGAAGCGATTAACCGGGCCGCGGGAGAAACCATTCGCCTGTACCCGGATCCTTCCTGTTTGGAACTGCGGGAGACCATTGCCGCCCGTTACGGAGTAAAGCCCTCCCAGGTCTTTGCGGGAAACGGTTCCGATGAGATCCTGGCCTTTGCCTTTGCCGCCTTTTTCCCCGGCGCCTCAGCCCCGGCAGGTACTATAGCCCTGGGTACTACCGCCACAGCGGGTACCGCTGCCCCTACGGGTACGATGTCCGCCACAGGTACGTTGTCCACCACGGATGCTACGGAGATTCTCTTTCCCGACATCACCTATAGTTTTTACCCGGTCTACGCGGACCTGTGGGCCGTACCCTGTAAGACCGTCCCCCTTGACGGGGATTTTGTTATCCACCCGGAAGATTACCGGATCCCCAACGGGGGGATCATCTTCCCCAACCCCAACGCCCCCACCGGCAGAGTCCTGGACACCGCAGCGATTCTTTCTCTGGCGGAATGGCAGGAGCGGCAGGGCCGTGTCCTTATCGTAGACGAGGCGTATATCGCCTTTGGGGGCCGGACACTGATCCCCCATATTTCGACCCACCCCAACCTGCTCCTGATCCACACCCTTTCCAAATCCGCTTCCCTGGCAGGACTGCGCGTGGGGTTTGCGGTTGCGCAGGAAGAACTTATTGAAGGGCTTTGCCGGGTTCGGGACTCGTTTAACTCCTATACCCTGGACCGGCTGGCCCAGGCCGCCGCTGCCGCCGCCGTTGCCGATGCACCCTACTACGAAGGGCTGGCCCGCAGAATTATTGCCACCCGCGCACGAGTAACAGTAGAACTGGAAAACCGGGGCATAACGGTGATCCCCTCCTTGGCTAATTTTTTGTTCATCCGTTTTCCCGGCCTGTCCGGGGCCGCCGCAGCCGCCGCACTGCGGGAACAGGGTATCCTGGTACGGCACTTTAACAGGGATCGGATCGCAGATTTCCTGCGGGTAAGCATCGGCACCGATGAGGAGATGGACATGTTTCTGCAGGAATGTAAAAAGATTGTGGGGGTGTGTTTGTAATTCCCTGCCGGGAGACAAAACCGCACTTTCATTGCTGTCGCGTACTAGCAGCCTGTTGCACTGGCCGAATGGCTATGCCACAATCAATTCAACCGGGGCAACATTGAGAGCGAGAGCAATAATTTGCAAAGAATCAAGGGTAATATTTCGCTCTCCACGTTCAATGCCACCAATATATGTCCTGTGTAGTCCTGCCCTCTCCGTTAATTTTTCTTGGGATATACCGAGGTTCTTTCGGTATTTTTTGATATTGTTCCCAACAATGGCACTTAATTTATCATACATGGGTACATTCTATGGTATTGCTGACTATAAGTATACAGACTATAAGTATCATTTTAATAAAATTGTGTAAGGCAGGGGGGAGGGGCACATCGCATGACAGGGTTGTTGGCGCTTCGCCGTCTGATGGCGGTTTGGGGTTCTATTTCACCAGGTCGTCTGCGCCTCCCACGATCAACTCTACAATCCAAGGGCTGGACAGTAACCGTTAGGAATGGTTTAACAGAAGTTACAGCCTGTTATGCGACATACGCCCTAAAATTGGTTGGAAATTATAACAATAAGAACATTTGACAAAATAGTACAAACAATATAAAATATACGTTATGGATATAGAATATTTTAATGAATACTTAAAATATGAACAAATGGGTATTAAATCAAAAAAGAAAGAATATCTCAATAATTTTATAAATTCACTTGAGAATTATAATGAAAAAGTATTATGGACAATGGAATATTTACCAAAATTAAAATTTAATAGTAATGGCCGTATCCGCAATGAATTATTTGAAGAAATTATTTTTCCTGTATTATTGGAAGGATATAATAATAAAAATATAAACTCGATGATATGGATGGTAAAACTAAATCAAAATTTTACTCAAAATGAGAAATTATGGAAAAAAGTAAATTATATTTCAGATTTGAGTTTAATAAAAGAATGTTA
>JAITJW010000127.1 GCA_031278715.1 Treponema sp.
TTTTATCAACGCGCCGGCCCTGTCAATCAGCCAGTTAGCCAAGCAAAAAACAGCCTGCCGTATCATATCCTGTCAGCGCGGTGTACTCCGCTAACTGGTCTTCCCGGTAGGTCCGTCCGTAGAAATGGGTCGCAAAAAGGCCCGATCTCTGCCGGTATACGTTGCCGTCAATTATAAATTGATCCCGGTATTTTTCGTCGATCACCGACATTATAGCGGCGCCCGCTCGCGGAACGCCGGCAAAGACATTGTTTCTGATGGTACAATAAATCTCCCCCGGGGGCAGTTCGTCTTCGAGAAACCAGATGAGGATGAACCAGCCGTCATGGCAGCCGGGGGGGACGCCGGGGATTTCGTGTATTCTCGTCGGCTCTCCCTGGAGGCTGAAGGGACCGCCGGCTTCCATGAACACGTTGTTTTCGACAACGATGTCTTTTGAGGAGGGCCCCCGCCATTCATAGGCGCAGAGCCCGCAGTGCAGGAATACGTTGCTGTGGATACGAAAGCGTTCCGGCACGGCGCTTTTCCCAAACTCGCCCTGGTGGGTTACCGCGCTGTCGTAAATGTCCCTGAATACACAGTGTTCCACCACGCAGTCTTGAGCGCCGTTCCAAAATTCAACGGCGTTCCCGTACCTGAGATTCCGTGAGAGATCGAACATCGCGCCGCCTATGTATTGAAAAAGACAGTTGCGGATATGAACATGGTCGGCAAAATCCGTTGTGTAACCGTGAATGCCCGTTTTTTCAACGGTAAAATGCTCAAAGATGATGTAACGCCTGCCCATGACGGCGCCCCGTTCTTTTTTTGTCAGAAGCTCAATGGATTGGTACACTTCGGCGGGATTCCCGGCGCTTGCCAGGTACAGTTCCGCGGGCGTCCGCTTTGCCTCATCTTTGTCGTAGGCGGAAAAATAATAGCTCCCCTGGGAAAGGAGCTGACCTTTTGACCAGCGCAGCCCGCCGAAAGAAGAACCGCCGTTGAAGACAATGCCGCATACGTCGCCGTCAACAGCGCCGAGGAAACGCCAGACCCCCGGCGAAGATTCGGTCCACAGGGCGGCTTTGCCGGCGTCCAGCGAAAGATTGATCACCGGATCGGGCCCCTGGCCGTAGGCGCCGTAGGTGATATAACCGGTTTCGTCACCATCGCAGAGTTTAAGGGCGCCGCGGATCACCGATCCTCTCTTAAAGAGGACGCTGTCTGCCGGACGGAACGTCCTGCCCGCGATGGTCTTGAGCGGTGCGGACTCGTTTGTGCCCTCCGCCTTGTCATTTCCGTTTTGCGGATCGATGTAATACGTCATGCTATTTCCTCCAGAGGATTATGGTATACCTAAACCAGGATCTTGTCCGCCCTCCGACTGCGGGAAACCGGCGGGCAATGACAGGGCGCCTTGAGGCTTTCCCCAAACTCGGTTAGGTTTATAGGGCTTGGGCCGGAGATCCGCCGGACCGGAGCGCGGGAATATATGGAAAATCGTCTTATTGCTGTGTTGGAAATAGGTTCTACAGGTATCAGGCTTTTGGTGGCGGAGATCCTTTCCGGCGGCCAGTGGCGGGTACTGGACAGGGCGGAAAAACCTGTCGCCCTGGGCCGGGATGTGTTTACCTCCGGGAGTGTTGCCCGGAAATCACTTTTGGAATGTCTTTTGGTCCTGAAAAATTACCGGGAACTTCTGGGAAGCTGGGGTATCCGGGACGGGGATATTCATATCATTGGAACCAGCGCCCTTAGGGCCGCCCGGAACCGTGATGTTTTTGTGGACCGGGTCCGGCGGGAAACGGGTTTTGGGCTTTCCGTTGTGGAGGGAATCGAGGAAAACCGCCTCATGTACCTGGCGGTCCGCTTTGCCATTAAGCACGATCTTAGTCTTTTTTGGCGGGGTAACTCGATGATCATCGAGATTGGAGGGGGCTCCACGGAGATCATGCTCTTGCGCCGCGGGCAGATGGTGGCGGCCCACAGTCTGGCCCTGGGGACGATCCTTATCGATCAGCAATCCCGCGCCGGGCCGGCTTCCGGACGTTTTCAGGAACGCTACCTGGACGAAAACGTCAGGAGTACCGCGGGTTTTTTGAGCGCCGAACTGGATCTGTCGCATATCAGGACTTTTGTGGTTGCCGGTTCCGATGCCCGTCTGGTTTCGGAACTGGCCGGATCGGAGCTGAACGAAAATTGCCGGATCATTGACCGGGAATCTTTTGTCGGCTTTGCCGAGCGGATACAGAATTATTCGGTGGAAGAATGTGTGCGGTCTTTTAATATCAGCTATGCCCACGCGGAGGGCCTCTTGCCCAGTATTCAGATATACCGGTTCTTCCTTGAGCAGACCCATGCCGCACGGGTAGTAGTGCCCCTGGTTTCTATCCGGGAAGGTTTTCTTATCGATCTGGCCCTGGGGGTGGATTCGGAACTTCAGGAAGATTTCTACTCCCAGATCATAGCCTCCGCGGCGAACCTGGGGCGGAGGTACCACTACGACGAGGCCCACGGCCGGCATGTGGCGAATCTGTGTCTTGTTATTTTTGACGCCCTGAGCCGGGAACACGGT
This sequence comes from Treponema sp., assembly GCA_031278715.1. Lineage (GTDB taxonomy): Bacteria > Spirochaetota > Spirochaetia > Treponematales > Breznakiellaceae > JAISFT01. The sequence goes on from JAITJW010000127.1 coordinate 2,555, forward strand.
ATGAGCCGCCGGGAACGGATGATGCTTGAGACTGCGGCGATTCTCCACGACATCGGCATGTATATTAGAGGTTCCGACCACCACCGGCACGGCCAGTACATCGTCGCCAATTCGGAGATCTTCGGCCTCCGTTCCGACGAGCTGGCCGTAATTTCCAACGTGATCCGTTACCACCGGGGGGAACCCCCTTCCCAGGAGGATCTTGCGTATATTTCCCTCCAGCGGGAGGAACGGATCCTCGTCCTCAAGATGGCCTCGATTCTCCGGGTGGCGGACGCCCTGGACAGGGGTCATACCCAGCGGATAAAGGATATTGGCCTGGAGCGGAAGGGGGACATTATGCTGATCTATACCGGGGGGGTGCAGGATCTTTCCCTGGAACACATCGGCATAGAACAGAAGGCCGATATGTTTCAGGATGTTTTTGGCTGCAAGGTGATATTAAATTAGATTTTATGGAACCGGTAACGGCAGCGGAGGGAGATGATGGAACAGCGGTATGTTAGCCGGGATCTTTCCTGGATCGATTTTAACCGGCGGGTGATGGAGGAGGGGCTTAGAAAAGATCTGGCCCCCCTGGAACGTTTCCGCTTTCTTTCGATTGTATCCTCTAATTTTGATGAATTTTTTATGGTTCGGGTGGCGGGCCTGAAACGGGCCCTGCGGAGCGGTTCCGATCCTTCGCTGCGGAGTCCCGGGGAACAGCTAAAGGCCATATCCCATAAAACACGGCGTATTGTTGAGGAACAGTACCGCTGTCTTTTGGAAGAGGTGCTTCCCGACCTTGCCCGCGGCGGCCTTGTGCTGTGCCGTCCCCCTTCCTATACTGCGGCCCAGCGTGATTATCTGCAATCTTATTTTATGAGTCAGGTCTACCCGCTTCTTACCCCGCTGCGGATTGAAGATGAAAAGGCCCTGCCCTCTATCGACAGTTTTAGTATAAATGCGGCCTTTCTTCTGGTTCCCGAAAAAGACGGTCCTGGAAATATCCTTGATGATCAGGCAGGAGAGCAGTCCGGCCTTTACATAGCTATGGTCCGCCTTCCCCCGGCCCTTCCCCGGATTATCCGGCTTCCCGCAGGTCCGGAATCGGTCTGTCTGGCCCTGCTTGAGGATCTGGTCCTGACCTGGGGGGAGGCCCTTTTTCCCGGTTTGCGGGTTGGGGAGACCCTGCTGTTCAAGGTAAACCGGGACGCGGATTTTTCCGTTGACGAAAAACGGGACGAAGATTTTATCGAGGCGATGGAGGAGGTGCTTGAAGGCCGGGAAACATCGACGGCGGTACGGATGGTCTACTCCCCGTCATGCGGGCGGCTTCGGGATGATCTGGCCCGGCGGCTTTCCCTTGAAGAAGACGATCTTTACTCCGCAGAGCCCCTGGACCTGGGGGGGCTTATCGACCTTGTGCATATCCAGGGATTCGATCATCTGCGGGAAAAGCCCCGCCGTATCTACCCCGCGTTCGGCGGGGACGAATCCATCTGGGATATTATACGGGCGGGGGATGTGATGATCCATCTGCCCTACCATTCATTTGATCCGGTAGTCCGCTTTTTTCAGGAAGCCGCTTCGGACCCCCAGGTTCTGTCCATCAAAACCGCCCTGTACCGGACCAGCGGAAATTCGCCAATCATCCGGGCCCTGGAAGACGCCGCCCTGAAGGGGAAGCACGTTACCGCCCTTGTGGAGCTTAAGGCCCGCTTTGACGAAGAACGGAACATCTCCTGGGCCAATGAACTGGAAAAGGCGGGGGTCATTGTGGTGTACGGGCTTGCCCGTCTTAAAGTCCACGCGAAGATAACGCTGGTGATCCGCCGGGAGAACGACCGGATGAAACGTTATGTCCACCTTGCTACCGGCAACTACAACGATAAGACCGCCCGGATCTACGAGGACCTGGGGCTTTTTACCTGCCGGGAGGATATTGCCTTTGACGCGGGGCTGATCTTCAACATGATTACCGGATATTCGGCGATTGAGCCCATGAGAAAACTGGTAATTGCCCCCACCGGCTTAAAACACCGGCTTTTGGAACTTATCGACCGTGAGATAAACCGTTCCAACCGGGAAACCCCCGGCAGGATCATGGCCAAGCTGAATTCCCTGGCGGATACGGATGTTGTTGACGCCCTCTACCGGGCCTCCTGCGCGGGGGTGAAGGTATTTCTCTGCATCCGGGGTGTCTGTACGCTGGTTCCCGGACTGCCGGGGCTTTCGGAGAATATCCAGGTCCGCGGCATTATCGACCGCTATCTGGAACATTCCCGAATCTACTATTTTGCCAACGGCGGCGCCGAAGAACTCTACCTTTCCAGCGCCGACTGGATGCCCCGGAATTTGGAACGCCGCGTGGAGCTGATGTTCCCGGTCCTTCAGGACGATATTCGGGAGCGGCTGAAACATACGCTGGAAGCCTATTTCCGGGACAATACCCAGGCCTGGTTTCAGGACAAGGACGGGGGCTGGAAGCGGCTGAGCCCCGCCGCGGGGGAAAGCCCCTTCCGGGTACAGGAGTACCTGCTCTCCCGCGCCGCCGCCGATTCCCCGGAAACGGTCCGGACCGAATTCACCGTCCGCCGGAGCCCGCCGGCCTAACAGCCTGTTGTGATAGACAGACTTCCTTAAAAATGTGGGCCAAGTTTAGAACTCTGCTCCGGGGAGGCTCATTCGCAAGCGGGTTTAATACCCAAGAACCCGCTTGCAAATAAACAAGCTCAGTTTTTCAACCGGTCCATACGGGCCTGGAATATGCCGATAAGCTCGTCCAGGCCAAGGCGCTTGAGGTCCGCAATGTAGCCGTCCCAGTTGGCAAGGCTCTTTTCGCCCATGATAAGGGACGCAATCAGTTCGTTACTGTAGGTGTTCAAATCCGGGCTGATGGCCGCGCTGCGTTCCACCTCTTTCGCGGTGGGGAAGGTCAGAACCGCTTCGCTGCCCATAACAAAGGGCCAGCGGTTGCTGTTAAAGCCATCGTAAAAATCTTTCCTAAATTCTACGGTATATCCATACTGTTTTGCCTGGTCCTGTAGTTGTGCATATTCGGCTGCCCGATCTGTTCTGTCGTAATTCGGGAATAAACAGTTCCAGCCTCTGAAGATACCTGATATTTGATAACCCAGGACATACTGATCTATGCCTTCAGTGCCATGATAGAACGTGAATGTGCCGTCAGGGTTTTCATCATGATTGTACCCTTTGATTCCCCGGTTGGTCAAAACAAAAAAATCATCGCTTACCAGGTAGTCGATCAGTCTGACGGTTTTTTCCAGGTTCTTTGAGCCCGCCGGGACAGCATGCATGGAGCTTCCCCAGTAAACACCATAGCCGTATCCTTGATGGTGGACTCTGGCCGGGATATCGGGAAGGGCCTGGATAACCACGGGATTGTAATACGCCTTGGCGGCGCCGGCGGGCAGGTTAATATTAGGTTCTTCCCAAAATTCCGCGGAGTAGCTGGTTAAGTACCCGACACGGTTGGCCGCATTTTCACCGCTTTCCTGGGTTAACTGTATAAGACCGGCCCGGTAGAGACTGTTCATGTAGGTAAAAAAATCCTTGACGCCGCTCTGGTACCAGGGGGATACCGCCTTACCATCAAGGGCTGACACGATGCTGTCCCCAAGGCCGAACCATTGGGGAATGCCGAGGCCGAATCCTTCTTCGGGAACCAGGGCAATTTCGTCCCTTAGCCCGTTGCCGTTTACATCCCTCTGCCGGAACGCAACCAGGGCGTTGTAGAATTCATCCGGAGTTTTCGGCATGGGAAGGCCCAGTTGATCCAGCCAGTCCTGACGGATGAGGCCCAGCATGGCGGTACCCCAGGGAACGGAAGGATCCTTCAGCCAGGATCGACCATTGTGGGTAAGCCAGTAGAAATTACCGTCTTCCAGGGTATCCAGTTTTGCCAGATAGGCGGTCTGGGGATTATTCAAGTAAAAATCTTTTGCCCGCCCGTCGGAGTACCGCTCTATGGCCTGGTTCAAGGGGGCAAGGCGGCCCTGTTCCACCAGGCTCAGCCGGGTCCGTTCGTCCACGGCAATGGGCGCGATCCAGTCATAGTCGTTTATCCTCCCCGATGCAAGCAGGGTCTGGAACGCCGTAGGCATCTGATCACTCATAACCAGAGTCAGTTCCGGCTTGATCCCGTTCTTCGCCAGATCCGCCACGAATTGATCCCATACGCGGCTTTTAACCGAGCCATCGTAGAGATCCGAAGTCTTTGCGGTCTCCCGGTTCCAGGTAGCCTGTATATTGTTCCCCCACATCTTGAGAACGGTCAGGCCGTCTGCCTGACCACTTGCCTGTCTTCCGCCCGCGGCAAAGAGGAGCATACCCCCCATGAGTATCCCCGCCGCTACCAATACGATCTTTTTCATCATCTTACTCCTACACGCAAATTTTGATCCTCCCAACGGGAGGCGTTAAAACCTATTCTTTAAGGGATCCCTCGGCTCACTCTTTGAGTGAGCCGAGCATAATGCCCTTCATGAAATACCTCTGGAAAAAGGGATAGGTGAACAGCACCGGCAAAGAAGAAAAAATGATCATGGCGTATTTAAGCTGGGCATAGGCAAGTTTTCGTTCTACCATTTCCTTTACCGCCTCGGCGGTCATAACCGCCTGGGGAGGCGAAGATTCAACCAGCATACGCCGGAGGTAGATCTGGAGGGGCTGCCAGTCAAGGCTGGGAAGGTATACCATGGCACTGAACCAACTGTTCCATACCCCTACCACCGTATACACCGCCACCACCGCCAGTATCGGTGTGGACAGGGGGAGGTATATCCGGGCGAAGATCTGGTACACATTGGCTCCGTCTATCTTCGCCGCCTCCCGCAGGGTTTCGGGTACCGTACTCAAATAAGCCTTTACCAAAATGATGTTCCACACGGAAAAACACGCGGGGATTATCAGCGCCAGGGGGGAATCGTACATCCCCAGCCGCATGATAAGGAGAAACGAGGGGATAAGCCCGCCGGAAAAAAACATTGTAATGAGCAGATAGGTGTTAAGGTATTTCCTCCCCTTCAAAGATTTGAATGTCAGGGGAAAGGCCCCCAGGAACGATGTGAGGAGCATGAGGCAGGTGGTGGCCGCTGCGTAGATAATAGTATTCCCAAAGGCCCGCCACACGTCGCGATTGATTGCGAGGAGCTGGTATGCCCCCAGGTCAAAACCCTTGGGAACGGTATAGACCTGCATGGTCATGGCATAGCGCGGCTCGCTTAAGGAGAGGATCAAAACGTAGTACATGGGATAGAGGGTAATGACCACGATCAGGGCGGCGATGCTGTACATAACTACCGTTGCAAACCGGCTCCCTTCCCGTATGGTGTTCTTCATCATGGTTCCTCTTTTTACCAGAGTCCGTAATCGGTCAGTTTATTGCTCACCTTGTTCGCCGCAAAGGTTAACGCGAACCCTATTACCGCCATAAAAAGCCCCACGGCCGCGGTATAGCTGTACTCTCCACCCACGATACCCAGGCGGTACACGTAGGTTCCAATCACGTCCGCCACTTCGTAGGTTACCGGGTGGTAGAGAAGGAGGATAAGGTCCGAGTTAGTCCCCAGTATGCCGCCTATGGCCATGATGAGATTGATGGCAATGATCCGCTGTATTCCCGGCAGGGTAATGTACAGAACCTGCTGGAAACGGTTCGCCCCGTCGATTTTCGCGGCTTCGTACAGTTGGGGATCAATCGACGTGATGGTGGCAAAGTAGAGGATGCTGCCGAAGCCGAAGCCTTTCCATACGTTTGTTACCGTGTAGATCGCCGGGAACGCAGCCTTGCTAAGGCGGTAGTTCATTGGTTCAAGGCCGAAAATGGTGAGAAGACTGGTAATAATGCCGTTGGTGTCGATAAACGAGATGACCATGCCGGCCACAATGACCGTGGAAATGAAGTAGGGCATATAGCTTGCGGTCTGGACGAATTTACGGAAATTGAGGGAACGGAGCTGGTCCAGCAGCAGGGCGAAGAGGATGGGCAGGGTAAAACCAAAGGCCAGGTTGAGACCGCTTAACACCAGGGTATTGCGGATAAGGCGCCAGAAATATTCACCCCGGACAAAGCGGATAAAGTGTTTAAGGCCAACCCATTTGACCCCTTCGCCGATAAAGGGGCTGCCGGGAATATAGTCCTGAAAGGCAATGACAATGCCGTACATGGGGATATAACAGAACACAAAAAGGAGCGCCAGGACCGGCAGAAGGAGGCTGTATAATTGAATGTTTTCTTGAATCCGTTCGCGCTCAAGAGCACCGTGCTGTATCTTTACCATACGCTTTACCCTCTCTTTGAAGAAAATACCGGCATAGGCCCGTCTTCCACGGGATAACAGCCGGAATAATCGACTTTCGGAGGCATTCCTGCTCTTGGCGGCCTCTCCGCCGCTCTGCTGCGCTCACTTTCCCGGTGGTGTGTATTAGTTAGCGATATTAGAGATATTGGTAGATGGGGGGGGGGGGGGGGGGGGTTTT
>JAITJW010000008.1 GCA_031278715.1 Treponema sp.
CGGGTGCTGGGAAACCTGTCTTTAAGATTGATTTTAATATTGAAAATCTCAATTTCCGTGAATTCAAAATGGTCGACAGGGCGAAAAATTGGCGCATAACCATTGATTTTGGCGGAAAACCGGGCCTTTGCCGGTTTTTCCAAGAGCTTGTTCCAAAACCGTGCGCGTTTAGCGCACCGTCAATTAGTTTTGGAACAAGCTCAAATAGCTACGCGATTTGGTCGTGAGGCTTTATGCGCGAAGCGCAACAAATTGCTATGTTTCCGAAGCGCAAGGGGAAGAAGTATCTTTCTTTTTGTGCTATACCTTCCGACAGAGGAAAACAAATGACAAACCGATTTTCAGTTTTTACAAAGCCCTGGAAAACCCAGTCCCTGGATGAACTGGGGGCGCTGGTAAAGGACATGGGCTTTGACGCGGTGGAATACCCGCTGAGGGATGGCTACCAGGTACAGCCGGCGGAAGGGGTACAGGGGATCGTAAGACTCTCTAAAACTCTGGGAAAGCAGGGTGTACAGGTTACAAGTCTTGCGGCGGGTATTGATGTGCATAGGACGGACGGGAAAGGCGAAGCGGTGGGAGTTAATGAGGCGGTCTTTGCCGGCTGCGGGGAGGCGGGGATTCCCATTATCCGTATCTGTCAGAGTTTTAACCGGGAACTGGGTTTCCACGAAAACATGGACGCGCTGCGGCGGAAGTACGACAAAATTCTGCCTTTTTGCGAGAAGTACCGCGTTACCCTGGGGATACAGATGCACTACGGAGCTGCGGATATTACCGGTTCCTACGACACCTATGTGCTGCTTAAAAATTACGACCCCCGCTATGTTGCCGCTGTTTGGGACGCGGGACATTCGGGACTTGCCGGAGAAGACCCCCGTTATGCTCTGGACTGTCTGTGGGATCACCTGTGTATGGTGAATTTCAAGGCTGCCTGCTGGTTCCGCGAAAATCCTGCCGGCCTGGTGGACGAGGCCAGATGGGGCGTCCATTGGGTTACGGGCCGTAACGGTATGGGAAGCTGGAAGACCGCAGTGGACTACCTGACACGCAGGGGCTACCGGGGAACGGTGTGTCTTCCCGCCGAGTACAGTGATGAAGCCCACGTAGAAACCTACACGCGGGAAGATATACGGTACATTAAAGGGCTATTCGGAGGCTGAGCATGGCGGCGAACGATACGTTCACACTCCGGCGGCGCGTGCTGTCAAACGAAGACGGGTATAGCCGCTGGTGTGTACAAGAAGAAGCCCTACAGGTGGCGCCCGGTAAGACGGCGCTTATTGTTGTGGACATGTGGGACCGGCACTGGTGTACCGGGGCGACATCGCGCTGCGGGGTCCTGGCTGTGAAAATTAACGATGCGGTACAAAGGGCCCGGAACAGGGGGCTGCTCATAGTCCACGCCCCCTCGGATACGATGGATTTTTACCATGAGCATCCGGCCAGAATACGATTCCTTGAAGCCGCCAAAACTCCTGCCGGGGAATTCAAAACGGTCTCCATAGCCGATTACCCTCCGCCGGTGGACGCTTCCGACGGCGGGAGTGATACTCCTACCCTGGACGCTTATGCACCCAATACGATGGTCTGGAAACGCCAGACCGAAAAAATTGAGATTGACGCGAAACTTGACCTGATCTGCGGAGACGAGGGGGAAAAGTTAAGGTCCGTCCTGTGGAGACGGGGCATTAACTGTCTTGTCTACCTGGGGGTCCACACGAATATGTGTGTGCTTGGGCGGTCTTTTGGCATTAAAAACATGCTCCGGCACGGGTTTACAAGCATGCTGGTCAGAGATCTGACGGACGCAATGTACAATCCCGAAAAACCGCCTTATGTGGACCACGATGAAGGTACCCGGCTGATAGTCGAGTATATCGAGAAGAAGTACTGCTCTACCATTGGTTCGGACCAGCTGTAGGGCCGGCTTTACCACACACTACGGAGGCTTAAAATGAGCAAACTCAAAGTTGTTATGATAGGCGCGGGCGGCAGGGCCAACCAGGTTATCTACCCGTCCTTTCATGATCTTGCGAAGGCCGGAAAGGTCGAAATTGCCGGAATCTGCGATATTGATCCTGACCGGCTTACGAGTACTGCCGATAAGTACGGAATTCAAAACCGCTACGGAGCGGGGGGCGTATTTGATTACCAAACCATGATCGATACTATCAAGCCGGATGCGGCGGTGGTTATTGGTCAGCCCCACATTATGTACGATATCTGGATGTGGTGTCTAAGCCGGGGGCTTAATCTTTATATCGAAAAGCCCTTGGCGCTGACTATTCACCAGGCGCGGGCACTGGCTGCAACAGCCCGGCAGAAGGGGCTGGTAACGCAGGTTAGTCTTCAGCGGCGTTATACCCCCATGATTACAAAACTGCGGGAGGAGTGTCTTAAACGGGGACAGATGACCCATGTGGTCTGCAAATTCTACAAGAACGATATTCACGATTTTCTGGGGGCACGGGATCACATGATGGACGATGCGGTCCACGCGCTGGACACTCTGCGCTGGATGGCCGGATCGGAGATCGTAAAGATCGACAGTATTACAAACAGAATAAGCACGGTGGATATCAATGTTATTATGGCCCAGTTAACATTTGCCAACGGCTGTATTGGACACCTTATGAACAATTGGAGTTCGGGAAAGCGTATCTTCGCGGTGGAAATGCACGCCCCCGGAGTTTTTGTGGAGGCTGAACACGAAACCAAGGGGTATCTTTACACCGGGGGAAATCTTACGCCCCAGGTTTTTGACGCCGCCGAAGAAGCGGGAAGCAGGGAGATCCACATCTGTACCGGGGTTTTGGCCGCGGCGGAAGACTTTGTGAATTGCTGCCGTTCGGGGGGACAGCCCATGTCCTGCTTCGACAATACGTTGAATACCATGAAAGCCGCGGAGATGATCCTGGCCCAGTCCCTTATCCGGGAGGGGTTTTAGGTTAGGCCAAAAATTCCTCCAAAAAAGCCGCCACACCGTCGTCGGCGTTGGAACCGATAACCATGTCGGCGGCGGCTTTTACCGTGTCCCTGGCGTTAGCCGGGGCAGCGGAAAAAGCCACCGTCTTAAACGTGGGCAGATCGTTTTCCTCGTCCCCAAATGCTATAAGGTCCCGGCTGTTCAGGTTCAGAATGTTAAGAACGGCTTGCAGGCCCTCTCCCTTGGTAGCGCGGGGATTCATAAGTTCAAGAAAAGGCCCCATCGTACCGGCGATGTAAAGATCGCCGCCGTAGCGTTCCTCGATAACCGGACGGACCAGGGCCTGGGCTTCCGCATCGGCGATAAACATGGTCTTGATGCAGCCCGGAACGGCGGGGTCCTTCAGGACCGCCTCCATATCCCCAATTTCCGCCTCAAGGCCGGTGTGCCGCAGGTAGAAATCACGTTCGGGGCCCCCGCGTTCGGCCACAAGGCGGTGCCGGGGCCGTTCCGGGGTACCAGGCAAATAGACTTGACAGTAAAGGCCGGTCTTTCGGGACAGATCCACGCAGAACAGCGCCGATTCCCTGTCCTGCAGGATCATGGTGTGTATCTTCCAGCCGGGCATTTCCGCTACGACCGCGCCATTGTAGTACACGTGGGGGCCGCCGGCGCCCAAGGCGGCGCGGTACTTTTCCGCGGCCTCGATGGCCCGTCCGGTGCAGATGACCGGACGGATACCCCGGTCTACGCAAGCTCTGATAACCCCAACAGTTCTTTCACTCAGGCTGTTATCCGGCCGCAAAATGGTACCGTCCAGGTCCAGCGCCAGGGCTTTGATGGAACGGGGATGGGGCTGCATCGTATTCCGGGGCATCATACACTACCTGGCGCCCTCAAACCCGCCCTTGAGATCGTTGATAATGTCGTCGATATGCTCGGTACCAATGGAAAGCCGGATGGTGTTGGGTTTGATCCCCTGTTCAAGAAGGTCCTTCCCGTCCACCTGGGAATGGGTAGTAGAGGCGGGGTGGATGACCAGGGATTTCACGTCCGCCACATTTGCCAGAAGGGAAAAAAGTTTAAGGTTGGCGATGAATTTTTTGGCCGCTTCCGCGCCGCCTGAGATCTCGAATGTAAAAATTGAAGCGCCTCCCCTGGGGAAATAACGGCGGTAGAGTCCGTTGTCCCGGTGTTCCGGCAGGGCCGGGTGATTCACCTTTTCCACCTGGGGGTGTCCTTTGAGGAAGTCCACCACGTTAAGGGCGTTTTCCACATGGCGTTCTACCCGCAGGGAGAGGGTCTCCAATCCCTGGAGAAAGAGGAACGCATTGAAGGGAGAAAGAGCCGCGCCGGTATCCCGGAGCAGGGTGGTCCGGGCTTTGATGATGTAGGCAAGGTTTTTCACCGCGTCGGTAAAGACGATGCCGTGGTAGCTGGGGTTTGGTTTACTAAGGCCGGGGAACTTGTCGCTGGCCGCCCAGTCGAATCTGCCTGAGTCCACCAGTACCCCGCCGATGGAAGTACCATGACCGCCGATAAATTTGGTTGCCGAATGGACCACCACATCGGCGCCGTATTCAATGGGCCGCAGCAGGTAGGGGGTAGCAAATGTGTTGTCCACAATAACGGGGATACCGTGCCTGTGGGCAATTTTAACTACCGCCTCAATATCCACTACCGAGGCGTTGGGGTTCCCCAGAGTCTCAAAAAACAGGGCCCTGGTGGTGGACTTAATAGCCTTTTCAAAATTCTCCGGCCTGCTGCCGTCCACAAACGTAGTCTCCACTCCCATGTCCCGAAAAGTATTGGCAAAAAGGTTGAAGGTACCGCCGTAGATCTGGAAGTCCGAAACGATATGATCCCCGGAACGGGTGATATTCTGGATGGCATAGGTAGTGGCCGCGGCGCCAGAAGCAGTGGCCAGGGCGCCGGCTCCCCCTTCCAGGGCGGCTATCCGCTGCTCAAACACATCCCAGGTAGGGTTCATGATCCGCGTGTAGATGTTCCCCGGCTCGGTCAGGGCAAACCTTCCCGCAGCCTGGGCGGGATCCCTAAACACGTAGGACGTGGTTTGGTAAATGGGGACCGCCCTGGCATCGGTAGCGGGGTCCGGCCGTTCCTGACCCACGTGAATTTGGAGGGTTTCAAACTTGTAATTTTCTTTCATACTGGCTCCTTATGGGAATTTCCAAAACCATGAGAAATTTCCCGTTCTTGTATGGCTCTAAAAGCTAACCGGGCTTTTAGAGACACCCTATAGTTATATAACGCAGGACGCTCCGGAAACAATGGCGTGCTGACCCTGGAAACCCCTATAACTTAGTCCCTGTTATTTGTTATGGTTCTATCATGAAAAAAATATCCCTCACGGGTATAAAACCTACCGGCATGTTCCACGTCGGTAACTACCTGGCGGCCATAAAACCGGCCCTGGCCCTGATGGGGACCTATGACGCCCGGTACTTTATCGCCGATTACCACGCCCTGAACATGGTAAAGGACCCGGAGGAACTTTCCACGCTGATCCGCCAGGCGGCAGCGGGCTGGCTGGCCGCGGGGCTGGACCCGGAACAGGTTATCTTTTACCGGCAAAGCTCTGTTCCCGAAACCTTTGAACTAACAACCCAGCTTATGGCCTTTACCAGCAAGGGCCTGATGAACCGGGCCCACGCCTACAAAGCGGCGGTACAGGCCAACACGGAACGGGGGGAAGACCCGGACGCGGGGATCAACATGGGCCTCTACACCTACCCGGTGCTTATG
>JAITJW010000010.1 GCA_031278715.1 Treponema sp.
CATAACGAGGCTGTCGAAAAAGTGTTTCGGAGGGGTTTAGGACACTATATGTAGTGTATCAATTGCTTATAATACACCATATATAGTGGTTTTTTACCTATTGCCGGACTTATTCGACAGTCTCAACAGGACTGTATACGCTTCGCCGCCCTTTGGGCGGATCGGGCTCCAGCCGGAACGTTAAAAACCCGGCTTTGTAAAGTTTCGCCGTCTACTCCGCCCAGGCGCGGCTTCTGCCTACGGCTTTGTGCCAGCCGGTTATAAGGGCTTCCCGCTTTGCCCCGTCCATAGCGGGGCTAAAACCGGCATCGCATTTCCAGCCGTTAAGGAGTTCAGTGCTGTCTTTCCAGAACCCTACTGCCAGACCGGCCAGACAGGCGGCGCCAAGGGCGGTGGTTTCCCGGATCACGGGCCGTTTGATGAGGCTCCCCATAATGTCCGCCTGGAACTGCATAAGGAAGCGGTCCCGGCTGGCCCCGCCGTCTACCTTGAGTTCCGTAAGATGCAGGCCCGTGTCCTTTTCCATGGCCCGTACCAGGTCCAGGCTCTGGTAGGCGATGGATTCCTGGGCAGCCCGGATAATGTGGTACTGTTTGGTCCCCCTGGTGATCCCGACGATGCAGCCGCGGGCGTACATGTCCCAGTAGGGGGCGCCCAGACCCGTAAAAGCGGGGACCATGTATACACCGCCGGTATCGGGGACTTTGAGGGCGTAGTATTCGGCGTCGGCGCTTTCGGTAATAAAGCGCATTTCATCCCGCAGCCACTGGATCACTGCGCCCCCCACAAAAACACTGCCTTCAAGAACGTACTGGATTTTGCCGGGAAGACTTGCAGCAATACTGGTAATAAGGCCGTTACTGCTGACAATGGCATCTTCGCCGGTGTTCATCAGAAGGAAACAGCCCGTACCATAGGTGTTTTTTGCTTCGCCTTTCGCAAAACAGCACTGACCAAAAAGGGCCGCCTGTTGGTCCCCGGCAAGGCCGGCAATTGGAATTTGAGAACCCTGGATGGCGACGGAACCGTAGACCTGGCTTGAGGGTTTGACCGCGGGCAGCATTGCACGGGGTATGTCCAGAGCCGCCAGCAGGGTATCGTCCCAATCCAGTTTATGAATATCGAACAGCATGGTACGGCTTGCATTGGTATAATCGGTTACGTGGACTGTGCCGCCGGTCAGTTTCCACACAAGCCAGGTGTCCACGGTACCGAAGAGTATCTCTCCACGGCCCGCCCGTTCCCGCGCTCCTTCAACGTGATCCAATATCCACGCGATCTTGGTACCGGAAAAATACGCATCCGGTACCAGGCCGGTAGTTTTTTGGATGTGGTCTTTTAGGCCCCGCTCAACCAGGGCGTCCACAATTCCGGAGGTCCGGCGGCACTGCCAGACGATAGCGTTGTAAACAGGCCGGCCCGTAAGCGCATCCCAAAGAACCGTGGTCTCCCGCTGGTTGCTAATGCCGATGGCCGCAATATCCGCGGCCTTTACATCGTGCTTGGTGATAAGTTCCATCATGACCGCGTATTGGGAGGAGTATATCTCCATAGGATCATGCTCTACCCAGCCTTCACGGGGGTAGATCTGGGGGAATTCCCGCTGCTCCACACCAATCATGTTTTGACCGGAATCAAAAAGAATGGCACGGGAACTGGTAGTACCCTGGTCAAGGGCAAGAATGTATCCGGACATTGTGGACCTCCTGTGGCGTCTTATCCACCTTTCATCTCAATCTTTTTTTGGGCGACGGACAACCGGGATAGCGGCTCCTTAACCCGGAGGCCAGCCCAGGGCACGGCCGCCCAGGACATGACAGTGAAGGTGATCCACCGTCTGCCCGCCGTCCGCCTTGCAGTTGATCACAAAACGGGCGCCCGTTTCGGCACAGCCCAATCCGGCGGCCAGTTCCTGGGCCTTGTGGAGGAGCCGCCCCAGAAGCGGGGCATCGGCGCTTTCCAGTTCCATTACATTGGGAATGTGCTTTTTCGGGATAACAAGGAAGTGCAGCGGCGCCTGGGGGTTCAGATCGTGGAAGGCCAGGAGTTCTCCGTCTTCGTAGATCTTGTTACAGGGTATGCTGCCTTTGGCGATTTTACAAAAAATACAGTCATCCATAGTTACCCCTTCGTCGTTAATTCCTCGTCAAAGCAGACCGCCACCTTGCCGCAGCCGCCGCCGGCCATAAGGCTGTAGGCATCGGCGGCTTTTTCCAGGGGAAAACGATGGGTTATCAGGTCCGCGGGGTGCAGATTCCAGCGGACAAGCCGCTCCACCAGATCCTCCATGCGCCAGATGCTGGTTACCCAGGAACCGTAAATGGTTTTTTGAGGGTGTATCATATCCGGGCTGGGGTTGATCGACATGGCGCCCCCCTCCCCGACCAGGGCGATTTTTCCCCACTGCCGGGCAGCACGGACGGCCAAGGCACGGCCCGCATCACTGGCGCTGCAATCCACGGCTTTTTCGGCGCCCTTCCCGCCGGTGGCTGCAAGTATCCTGGCAAGGGCATCGGGACCGGGGCTGACAACTTCATGGGCCAGTTCCAGCTTTTTTGCCAGATCGATACGCTCCTGCTTAAGTTCTACCCCGATAAGTTTTTGCGCGCCCATAGCCTTGGCAAGCATAAGAGTCGCCAAACCCACGGGGCCAAGACCCACCACAAGAACATTGTCGTCCCCACTGACGCCGATTTTTTCCAGGGCTTCGTAGACGGTCCCGAAACCGCAGGCTACCTGCGCCCCGTCCGCATAGGACAGTTCGGGGGGCAGGTCAACCAGATCCTTTTCGTCGGCCAAAACGTATTCGGCCATGCCGCCATCCCGCTGCCAGCCGTAGGCCGCGCGGTGGGGGCTGGAACAGCTGATCATGTACCCCATGCGGCAGTCATGGCAGACGCCGCAGCCCGAAATGTGGTAGATAATGACCCGGTCCCCCGGCTTAAAACGTTTACAGCCCGGTCCGGCTTTTTCAATCTGCCCGCAGGGTTCGTGCCCGGCAATTACCCCCTGGTACGCCTCCGCCCCTTTGCCCTGGTGTTCGTGGTAGATGGCCCGGATATCGCTTCCGCAGATGGTCGAAGCCTTGGTTTTTACCAGAACCTGCCCATAACCCGGTTCGGGGACCGGATAGTCCCGGAATTCAACCGTACTGTTACCGGGAAGTACTACCCCTTTCATCGTTGCCGCCATAACAGCCTCCCTGTCTCAATGTAAATATTGGTATATCAAGCCAATCCAAAAAACCGCATGGCTTTGAAACGGCCTCCATCACTTTCCATCACTATCTCCGCTCCTGGTCCCCCGATACGGGGATAGGGTACTCTCCGGTAAAACAACCCAGGCAGTAGGATTTTTCCGCCGTAGCTTCAAGGGATTCCAAAAGTCCCTCTACGGAGATAAAGGCCAGGCTGTCCGCCCCCAGCGAAGCGCATAGTTCACCGATGCTGGTGCCGTTGGAAATAAGATCCTTACGGTGCGGGGTATCGATTCCAAAATAACAGGGACAACGCACCGGTGGGGAACAGACCCGGATATGAACTTCCCTGGCCCCCGCATCTTTTAAAATCGTTACAAGTCTTCTGCTTGTGGTTCCGCGGACAATGGAGTCGTCAACCAGTACCACCCGCTTGTCCCGAACTTCGCTTTTAATAACGTTGTGTTTTACGGAAACCGCTTTTTCCCGCTTGCCCTGATCCGGCGCAATAAAGGTACGGGCCACGTAACGGCTTTTAACAATCCCCAGTCCGAAAGGGGTACCCGTAGTCTTTCCGTAGCCGATGGCCGCAGGCAGCCCCGAATCGGGAACCCCGATCACCAGATCGGCGGCTACCGCCGATTCCCGGCCCAAAATCTCCCCGGCCCGCCGCCGGGAACCGTAAACATCAATGGTGTCGATAATACTGTCAGGCCGGGCAAAGTAGACATACTCAAAGGAACAGACTGCCCGCCGGGTTTTTTCGCTGAACGTAAAGGAGGTTACCTCATTATGGGTGATGATTACCAGTTCTCCGGGTTCTATGTTCCGGATAAACTCAGCTCCCACCGCGTCTATGGCGCAGCTTTCGCTGGACAGAATCCAGCCGTCGCCGGCCTCGCTGGACAGCCCTGCTTTGCCGGACAGTCTTCCCAGGCAGAGGGGCCGGATGCCGTTGGGGTCCCGTGCGCCCACCAGGGCTTCGCCGGTAAGAACCGCCAGCGCATAGGAGCCTTTGATAAATTTAATCGTATCCGTTAAAGCCTTTTCCAGGCCCTTGCGGTAATTTTTGGCAATCAGGTTAACGATAACTTCACTGTCGCTTGACGCGGTAAAGCCTATCCCCGAATCCTCCAGAAGTTCCCGTACCACATCGGCGTTGGTCAGGGTACCGTTATGGGCCACGGCGATGGAACCAAGCTTAAAGCGGCTTACAAAAGGCTGGGCATTTTCGATAGTGCTGGACCCGGCGGTGGAATAGCGGACATGCCCCACCGCAGCGCTTCCCTTAAGCTGATCCAGTACCTCCGGGTTAAAAACCTCCGTTACCAGGCCCATACCCTTGCGCATGTCGATATTCAGGTTTTTCATTACCGCAATTCCGGCGCTCTCCTGCCCCCGGTGCTGCAGGGCCAGAAGGCCATAGTACACCAGGGGCGCAGCGTCCCGTTCAGGATCGTCCAGGTAAACGCCAAAAACCCCGCAGGCATCATGCAGTTTGTCGTCCACGTCAGTATTACTATTTTTCAATCCGTTTAAGGATTTCAATGTAAGCTTCCTTTACATTTCCCAGATCCCGGCGAAACCGGTCTTTGTCAAGTTTTTCATTGGTTGCGGCATCCCAAAAACGGCAGGTATCGGGCGATATTTCGTCGGCCAGTACCAGGCTTCCCCCTTCCCCGTCCAGGGTCCGGCCAAATTCCAGCTTAAAATCAATAAGCCTGATCCCCCGCTCAAGAAAAAAACGGGAAAGCAGTTCGTTTACCCTGAACGTGATTTTCCTGATTTCTTCAATTTCCTCAAACGTAGAAGCCCCAATGGAAACCGCGTGGTAGTCGTTGATCAGGGGGTCCCCCAGGGCATCGTCCTTGTAGGAAAATTCAAAGACAACCGTTTTCAGGGGGGAACCTTCCGCCAGGCCCAGGCGTTTTGCCATAGAACCGGCGGCCACATTGCGGACAATAACTTCCAGGGGAATTATCGTTACTTTTTTGCAGAGCATGTCCCGGTCGTTAAGGCGGGCAACATAATGGGTGGGAATTCCTTCTTTTCCAAGGAGTTCAAAAAGGCCACAGGCAATAGCGTTGTTAAGCCGCCCCTTCTCCTCGATATTTCCCTTTTTCTCCCCATTAAAGGCGGTGGCGTCATCTTTGTAGTGGATAATCACCAGGTCTTCCCGGTTGGTGGCGTAGACTTTCTTCGCCTTGCCCTCGTAGCGCAGCGGCCCCTGTTCAATATCCGTCCAGGTACTCATAGTCCCACTCCTTCACTTTCACGGGTAAAATCTTCTTTCATTTTTTTGCGGAAGTCCAAAAGTTTCCGCCTTAGTTCCGGGTATTTAAGGGCAAGGATTTCACAGGCCAGATAAGCGGCGTTTGCCGCGTTGTCCAGGCCCACCGTGGCCACCGGGATGGGACGGGGCATCTGCACGATGGAAAGCAGCGCGTCAAGCCCGCCCAGGCTGCCGGACACGATGGGCACCGCGATAACCGGCAGCAGGGTTTTACTGGCGATGACCCCCGGCAAATGGGCCGCAAGCCCCGCCCCGGCAATGATAATCTCCGTCCCCTCGGCCTCCAGCCTTGCCAGGGTTTCTTCCAGCAGTTCCGGCACCCGGTGGGCGGACAGGATGTGGGAACTGTAGGCCACCCCAAATTCCCTAAGGGTTAGGGCGGCCTTTTTCATGAGCTCCTGATCCGACTTTGAACCAAAGATGATGGCGACTTTCATGACTCCCCTGCGTAACGGGCTGCGCTATACCTGCCGTGAACGATGGGAATACTTTAGCATGGATAGAAGGGCCGGAACAAGCCGCCTCTATACATAATGTTGGGCCTGCGCGTTCCACAGCTCGGCATACTTGCCCTGTGTATCCGCCAAAAGTGTTTCGTGGCTGCCCTGCTGGACGATCTGCCCGTCGTGGAAAACCACTATATTGTGGCAGAAGCGGCACGACGATAAACGGTGGGATATGTAGACCGCCGTCTTCCCGCCTATGATGCTGTCAAAATGGGAATATATTTCAAATTCCGCTAATGGGTCCAGGGCGGCGTTCACCGGTGGTGAGCTTGAGGCTGACATTCTTAAGGGCGTACTGTTCCGAACCGGGATACTTGAAACTTACATCGTGGAACTCCAGAGCGTAGTCGTTGTCCTGCCGCTTTTCCGTGGTAAGGGTTCCCCGGTATTTCAAATTGGGGAGGTCCAGAAATTCGTAGAGCATGGACAGGAAGACGTTGTTTTCCCGGATCTCCGCGGCAGCGTTGATAAGGCCCGTAAGGCTGCCTGAAAGGGCGGTAACGGCGCCGACGTACTGGGTAACTTCCCCGATGCTGTACATACCGGCCAGGGCCCGCAGACCTATGACCAGATAGGCCAGGGCCCCCACAAAGGCATTGGCCGCAGCGCTTAACCCTGAAGTTTCACTCTTTACCCGGCAGTAGTTCCAGTACCAGGTAAGAGACCGGTACATAAGCGACAACACGTAATGCTGCTGGGCAAAGATGCGTATATCCTTTCCCGCTTTACCAATCTGTATGTACGTACGATAATAGTTCAACACTGCATTGTTATGTGTGTTTAAATCGGTAAGATCTTTTTCCGCCTTGACGATACGGCCCGTAAACGCAGTCCTCGTGATGACCGGAATGAAGAGCGACAAAAGAAGCAGCGCTACTGCCCAGGGAGAATCGATAATGGCCCTGCCCGTTCCCGTGCTAAACGTAAACATTCCCGCAAGCAGCGCTGCAGCGGCAGCGGTTCCGGCGCAACGTCCTGTAAGTTCCGGTATCTGCCACAGCAACATTATCAAACCGGCGGCGCTGGAGTTTGAAAATCCTTGTATTTTCTCCAGCAGTTCGTTGACGCGGCGGTCCTCAACGTATTCGTAATCCATCCTGGCGAAGCGTTCATTGAAGAAGTGTCTCTCCATAAGCCAGGGAAATTCAGACCCGTACAGATAATCCCGCTTAAAAGTAATCAACAACCCCGCCGCAAGCGGTCGTGGTATGTTGTTCTCTAATGGTGGTTGCACTCGGCACGAATAAACGTTACAAGGCCCCTTAACACAAAGGCCAGGACCACCGCAATCACCACGTAGAAGGCGATACGTCCCAGGTCGCGCCCCCCCGAGAGTTCATCAATGATCCGGGCGGAAAAGTACAGCGCGACGAGGGTCTCAAGGGTCCGCAGGACGGACATGGTGTTCGAGAGGGTCAAATACCAGGGATATATCTTTCTGATAATGCCGACGGCGCGCAGGACGCACGCGATGCCCTGCTTTATAGTCATTCGTTGTTGGGACGGTTTACTCATGAGGTTCCTCCTGTGTGTCTTTTTTGTAGTAGCTTGCCTGGATCGAAAACATGTCCGCGTATTTACCGCCCTTCTTCATCAATTCTTCGTGGGTACCCTCCTCGGCAATACCGTGCTTGTCCAGAAACAGGATCCTGTCGCAAAAGCGTGTGCTTGCCAGACGGTGGGATATGTAGATCGATGTTTTCCCCCGTGTCAGCTCCGCGTAGTGCCGGTACATCTCGTTTTCGGCAATGGGGTCAAGGGCGGCGGTAGGCTCGTCAAGGATGATCAAGGGCGAATCCTTGTAAAGCGCGCGGGCCAGGGCCAGTTTTTGCTGTTCCCCGCCGGATAGTTCTATGGCCGTATCGTACACCTGCCGGACCAGGAGGGTGTCCATTCCACCGGGCAGGGCCTTTATCTTGTCATCCAGCCCCGCAAGGCGCAGACATTCAGACGCCTTTTTACGGTCGGTGTCTTCCCGCTGGGAAACATTCTGTACAATCGGCGCGGCCAGAAGGTACCGGTACTTTCCTCCGGTTTTTGCCCGTTGGTCACGGGTATTTTTTTCGTAACGGCGCGCCAGGGAAAGGGCGATCCAGTTTATCAGCGCCGAAATAGCCAGCAGTACCACAATGGCCGGATTGACCAGGAAGATAAGGCCGCCGTACAGCATAAGCCCAAAAAAATTCTCAAAGATTCCGCTTAGATCACGGGGAAGGTTACACGCCGCACAATGATTTGACTGCATTTTATTCGCCTTGTCGAAAATCGCTTTATTCGCCCCATCTTCCAGAAGTTCATAATCCATGGATATTTTTTTCTTACACTCCGCGTAACTGAAAGCAAAAACGGAATTGACACCAAAACCATAGTCAATTTTTTGATCGGTGTAGGTTTTAAGAAAATTGAGCAGGATGAGCAGGGTTGTCAGTCCCCCGACAACGGTGCAAAACCGCCCGGCAGAAACACGGGCGCCCAGCTCATCAATAACGATTTTTGATGTCAGGATCCCGGTAAAGGGAAGGGCGATACGCATGACCGTTCCGGTAAAGCCCCACATAAGCAGGGATTTCCTGGTCCGCCAGGTAGTTTTCAGGGAAAAGGCGATATTCGACAGTACGGTATAGGGTTCTTTTTTTCTGTTCATCCGGTATGCCTCCGGATACAGGATAGCACCTCAGTTCCCGTCCGTGGGGCCTTGTTTGAAAATAGTACGCAAAACGCTTAAATTCGTGCGTGAACCGCAAGTTCAGACCGGGCAGAACAGGGCAGCATGATCTCACTGGTAAAAACCCCTTCCTCGTCCCGGCGTTTGACATAGCCGCCGTACTTGTCCACCAGGCGGTCAACCCGCAGAAGCCCAAGACCGTGGAAGCCGCCCTTGGCGCTGACATACCGGCCGTTCTGTTTGGCCGCCCGGCCCTTTGAGGAGTTGGTTACGGATATGTAGAGATGTCCCCGTTTTACATCAATGTAAACCCGGATAAACCTGTCATGTTCACTGAGCAGGGCGCAGGCTTCCATCACATTGCCCGATTTTAAGAGACTGTCAACAACGGTGAGGTCCGCGTCCAGTTCGATCATGCTGATCTTTATCCTGAAACTCCGTTCAGTGGTATAAATCTCTACATAGTGGGAAAAAGCCTGGGCATAGCATATATCCCCGCGACACGGGTTTCAAAAGATAGTGGAGCGCCGACACATCGTAACCAATACCGATAAAATCGTCAAAGGCGCTTACAAAAACGATGATCAGCCGCCCGTCATCTTTCCGCAGTTCACGGGCAAGTTCTATGCCGTTTTGCCCATCCCCCAGCTGAACATCGAGCAGCAGAATATCACAGTCTTTTCGCCGCCGCCATCCGCGTAAAAACTCCCCGGCATTCGGAACTATCCGTATCGTCGTACCGGGGGCGCCGTGTTCTGCCCACTTCAGTACCAGTTTCCGCAGCATCTCTGCCTGAACCGCTTCATCTTCACAGATGCTAATGTTCAGGGCGTTCATGGCATCACCTGTCCCGGCAATAGTACTACATGCCGTTCCTCATTCAGGCCCGGCGCCGGGCAGGGCAGGATCTCCGTAGTCCCGCTTTCCGGGCTAAGCGCCGCCAGTTCCGCCCGGATGGTTTCAAGACGGCCCTTGTAGGCGGCGATCAGACCGCCGGGAATCAAAAGCCGGAACAGGGACCTGAGCAGGGACGGTTCCAGAGGCCGGAACGCCCGGAAACAGATCAGCTTAAAACGGCCGGGGGCGGCCTTCTCCATCTCCACTTCTTCCACCGTAACATTTTCCAGGGCCAGTACCGCGACGGTGTTCCGCAAAAACCCCGCCCGCCGGCCCATCCGCTCGATAAGGGTAAAACGGAACTCCGGCAGGGCAATGGCCAGGGGTATCCCCGGCAAACCCGCGCCTGAACCCACATCGGCAATATGCGCTGACAGGTCCCCCGTCCCCAAAAGCTCGCGGATAATCCCCAGGGGGGCAAGAGAATCCAGGATGTGCCGCGTAACAAGATCCTCCCGGTTCTTGACCTTGACAAGACCGTAGACGGGGTTAAACCGTTCCAGTTCGCCGATATACCGGTTAAGCAGGACGCTTACCGCGTCCAGCCGGGGCTTAAGGACGGAGTTTATAAGGGTACCCGGCGCCCCCGCCAGGCAGGAGAGTCCATCGTCCAGCGTAAGGCCCATACCGGCTACTTCTTCTTGTGCCTTGTAGCGCTGCTTTTCCCGGCCTCTGACAGGGCCCTGTTTTTCAGAGCTTCCGCAAAGGGGTTGTACATCGTACCGTCATCGTCCGCAGCGGGACGCGGCGCAGGGCGCTGACCGGAACCGGTGGAAGGACGCGGCGCAGGACGCTGACCGGAACCGGGGGAAGGACGCGGCGCAGGACGCTGACCGGTTCTGACCGGGTGGCTCGCAGGCCCCCCGGCGGGTTTGGCCGGACCGGAATCCCCATGCCTCAGCGCAGCGGAGCTAGCCGCGCCGGAACTATCCGTAGCGGAATTAGTCATAGCGGAACTAGCCACAGCGGAACTAAGCGCAGCGGCAATGAGTTTGCGGGAAAGCCCAATACGGCGGCGCTCCACATCCCGGCTGATAATTTTGAATTCCAGCACATCCCCCACCTTCACCGTTTCCAGAGGATTCTTGACAAAGTGATTCGCCAGTTCGGAAATATGAACAAGGGCGGTCTCCTTAATGCCCAGGTCCACAAAGGCGCCAAAGTCCACCACGTTTTTTATCTTTCCCGTAACCGTCATCCCCTCCGCCAGGTCCTCAAAATTCATCACCCCCTTCCGTGTTACCGGCTTGGGGTAATCACTCCGGGGATCCCGGTTCGGTTTTTTCAGCTCCTCCACAATGTCGCCAATAGTGGTGTCTCCCACCCCATACTTTTCCTTAAGCTCCGTAATCGTTACAGCAGAAAGACTGCCGGTTACCGTAGAACTCCCCAAAATAGAACGGATTTCACGGGCAACACCGTAATTTTCAGGATGAACCCAGGTGTTATCCAGGGGTTCGGCGCTTTCCGGAATTTTAAGAAAGCCCGCGCACTGCTCATAACTTTTAGGACCCATACCGCTTACGGTTACCAGCTCTTCCCGGCTTTCAATACGTCCCTTCTCGTTCCGGTACGACACAATCTTCCGTGCCAGGGGACCGTTAATCCCGCTCACATATTTCAGCAGCGAAACACTGGCGGTATTCAGGTTCACCCCCACATTGTTCACCACCGACGAAACCACCTCGTCCAAAGTTTCCGAAAGCTTCCTCTGGTTCAGGTCGTGCTGGTACAACCCCACACCAATAGACTTAGGATCAATCTTCACCAGTTCCGCCAAGGGGTCCTGCAGACGGCGGCCAATCGAAACAGCCCCCCGGATCGTCAAGTCCAGATCGGGAAATTCCTCCCGTGCAATATCACTGGCGGAGTAGACAGACGCGCCGTCCTCATCCACCACGGTATACAGAAGCTCCAGGTTGTTTTCCGCAATAACCTGGCTTACCAGTTCCTGTACCTCCCGACCCCCCGTACCGTTCCCCACAGCCACCAACTGTATGTCGTAGCGTTTAATCCCCTCAAGCAACAGTTTTTTTGCTTCCTCAGGACGGTGGTTGTAGATCACAAAACTCCCCAGGTACTTCCCCGTGTCGTCCAGCAGGGCGCACTTGGTCCCCGTACGTATCCCCGGATCAATCCCCAGTACCCGCGTACCTTTAATCGGCTGCTGCATCAGCAGATTCTTCAAATTCTCGGCAAATACGGAAATACCGTGATCATCGGCAGCCTCATTCTGGTCCCCCCGTATCTCCCGAATCACCGCCGGGGAAAGAAGCCGTTTCAGACCATCTTCAATAGCAGTTTTGTGGTAGTCATTGTGCAGATCATAAGCTTTTTGCAGCAACTGAACCGCGGCGTTTTCATCCACATCAACCGTTACATCAAGAAACCCCTCCCGCTCACCCCGGTTAATGGCAAGAATCCGGTGGGCCTTGATTCGGGAAAGCGGCTCCGCATAGTCCGCGTACATTTGATAAGTCGAAGCTTTTTTCGCCTCCCCGGTTCCCTTTTTGGCCTCCCCAGCTCCCTTTTTGGCCTCCCCATCCCCCTTCTCCTCCGCAGCCCGGTCCTGCCGCGCCTTCACCATAATCCGCCCGTCCCGGCAGTAGAAAGCCTTTACCATAGCCCGGTTCTTCGTGTCCTGACCGGACTCCTCCGCAATAATATCCATAGCCCCCTGCAGCGCGTCCTGAACCGTAGGAACCGCAAGAACGACCCCGTCTTCCGGCGTTTCACCACCCTCCTGGGCGTTCTCCACGGGAAGCCGCACAAATTCTGCGGCCCTGGCAAGCAGCGCCGTATTCTCCAAGACCTTCATAGCCGCAGCCAGAGCCCCAAGACCCCGTTCCAGGGCCAGCATACCCCGGGTCTTCTTTTTGCGCTTGTAGGGAGCGTATATATCCTCAAGCTCGACAGCGCTGACAGCAGCACTAATGTTTTCGTACAGCGGCTCCGTAAGCTTCCCCTGGTTGAAAACAGCCCGGATAATCTCCAGCCGCCGCGTTTCAAGATTCATCGCAGCGCCGAAAAGATGCTCGATGTTCCGCACCTGCACCTCGTCCAGAGCGCCGGTCCGTTCCTTCCGGTAACGGGCAATAAAAGGAACCGTGGACCCCTCGGCCAGGAGACTCGTAACCGCCGCCACCTGACCGGTCTTCAGCCCCAGCTTCTCCCCCAGCCGCCCCAGCAGAGCATCCCCGTCAACCTTCAATTCATCAATGAAGCTTTTATCCAAATTCATAAGTGGAAAGTATAACAAAAAACAGCCACCCGGCAAAGTAAGAAGGGGGGGAAGTCTCCCCCCTCGCCCGCACTCCGGCAAGCCTCCGTTGCGGGCTCCCCCCCTCCGCGGGCCCGGCCAGCCCCTCACCGCCCGCGACGCCCGGAAAACGGCGCCGGATTTTAAGCGCGAAGCGCAACAGGCTGCTAGACGGCCTTGAAACGAAAGGGGTTGTACCTTACCCCCCGGTCATAGGCGTCTATCCCTTCCCCGCGTTTAAGCGCCCGCACCGCCAGGTAGGTTACGGGGGTCATGATAACTTCGATAAGGCACTTGAGGAGGTAATTCGTCAGGACGAGACTGAAAAAAAGCTCCCAGCCAAAGACACCGGCAAGGGAGGCGGTAAGCACAAAGACCAGACTGTCAAGGAATTCCCCCACCAGCGTGGAACCGATGGTCCGCATCCAGAGCCGCCGGCCCCCCATAAGGACCTTCATCCGGGAAAGGATCACCGAATTGGAGAATTCCCCCACCCAATAGCCCAAAAGACTGGCCAGGGCGATACCCCCGGTACTTATGCCCCCCAGGATGGCATCGTAAGCGCCACTTCCGGCATAGCCCTCCCATTCGGCATTACCCGGCAGGGCCCGGAGTACAAAAAAAACGGCGCTGGTCAGGGCCAAGGCTGCAAAACCGGTCCAGATAACCCGCCTGCCGGCCCGGAATCCGTATACTTCGGTAAGAATATCAGCAAACACGTAGGAAAGGGGAAACAGCAGGGTACCGCCGTCAAAGGCCAAGGGCAGGGGAGGTATCCCCAGGACGCCGAACAGGGAAAGACCCAGGTCCACAATTTTGGCGGAAGACGCCACATTGCTGATAATAAGGACCGCCACAAAGGCGGCCATGACCAGGTCAAGGTAACGAAAAGACATACCGGCCCCCGCCGGGGGGGCAGATGTCTTCACAGCCGGTTCCACCGGGGGGAGATCACAAGATGACATACCGGTTCCTCCTTGTTTTTGGATTATAACAAACGGCACAGTTCCCTGCAGGTCGCGGAACTAAAGGTCGAGGGCGATATGCTGCCCCCCCTCCCCCCCTGCAACAGGTTGCTGGTATCAGGTGCTAATGCCCAGTTCCTCTACCTTCTTGTTACCCATGTCCCGTAAGATGAACTTCTGGATTTTACCGGAGGGGGTAAGGGGGTAGCTGTCCACGAAGAAGACGTATTTGGGGATCTTGAAGCGGCTGATCCGACCCCGGCAGTAGTCCCGGACCTGGTCTTCGGTCATGGTAACGCCGGGGTGCAGGATGATAAAGGCGCCGGCTTCTTCGCCGTAACGTTTGCTGGCGATCCCCACTACCTGTACGTCTTTGACGCCGGGCATGGTGTAGAGGAAGTCTTCAATTTCCTTGGGGTACACGTTTTCCCCGCCCCGGATGATCATGTCTTTGATGCGGCCGGTAACGCGGAAGTAGCCGGCGCTGTCCTTGACGCCCAGGTCGCCGGAGTGGAGCCACCCCAGTGTGTCGATGCACGCGGCGGTTTCCTCCGGGAGTTTGTAGTACCCTTTCATGGTGTTGTAGCCGCGGCAGCAGAACTCTCCGTGAACCCCCACGGGGCACTCTTCGCCGGTTTCGGGGTTTCGGATGCTAACTTCCACGCCGGGCAGGGGCCGGCCTACGGTTTCCACTTTGGCTTCCAGGCTGTCGTCGTAGCGGGTCTGGGTCATGACGGGGGAGGACTCGGTAAGACCGTAGCAGATGGTGATCTCTTTCATGTGCATCAGGTCGATAACCTGCCGCATGGTTTCGATGGGGCAGGGGGAACCGGCCATGATGCCGGTGCGGAGGCTGGAGAGGTCGAAGGTATTGAACAGGGGGTGGTTGAGTTCCGCGATGTACATGGTGGGTACCCCGTAGACAGCGGTACAGCGTTCTTTTTGGATAGTATACAGGACCAGCAGGGGATCGAACCACTCCAGTATTGCTGCGGTGGCGCCGTGGGTGATAATGGCCATCATGCCCAGCACGAGGCCGAAGCAGTGGAACAGGGGTACGGGGAGGCAGACGATGTCCTTTTCGCTAAGGCGCTGGTTGTCCCCGATGCCCAGGCCGTTGTTCAGGATGTTCCGGTGGGAGAGCATGACTCCTTTGGGGAAGCCGGTGGTACCGGAGGTGTACTGCATGTTCACCACATCGTTGGTATCCAGGCCCGCCTCGATGCGCCGCAGTTCTTCACCGTCGCTGTGGCGGCCCAGGAGCAGCACCTCGTTCATGCTGTACATGCCCCGATGCTTTTCCATGCCCGCGTAGATCACGCTTTTGAGGAAGGGGAAGCGGGGGGAATTGAGCTGCCCACGGGGGGCGGTTTTAAGTTCCGGCACCAGGTCGTTGACCATGGCCAGGTAGTCCGAATCCCGCCAGCCGTCGATGATGCAGAGGCAGCTCAGATCCGATTGTTTAAGGAGGTACTCAAGCTCGTGGCTCTTGTAGCCGGTGTTTACGGTAACAAAGACCATTCCCGCCCGGGCGCAGGCAAAGAGCAGCACGTTCCAGTCCGGAACGTTGGTGGCCCAGATGCCTACGTGGTCCCCTTTTTTTAAGCCGATGGCTAAAAGGCCCCGGGCAAGTTCGTCCACCCGGCGGTCGAATTCGGCGTAGGTAAAACGGAGGTTCCGGTCGGCGTATACAAGAAAATCGTGATCCGGCTGGGTCCGGGCCTG
>JAITJW010000022.1 GCA_031278715.1 Treponema sp.
AACGCCCTGCTCCTCCATTACGATGCGGACGGTACCGCCCTGAGCGGCCGCACGGTAAGCGCGGGGGCATCGGATTCCGAATTCATGGGCGTTGCCCTGCGCGGCGATTCGGTCTACATCACGGGGTACCAGAAAGGAACCGGGGCCTACACTTACGCCGGTGGAGGCATCACCCTTGAGGGCCTCTCCACCGATGTAAACGCCGTGGTCATGCGGCATACCAGGTAAAGGAGTATCTATGAGACGCTCATGTATCTGTTTCTTTTTGTTCCTTCCGGCCCTCCTTCCTGCCCAAGACGCCGGGGATATGGACGCTCTGCTGGAAACCTCCGCGGTGAGCGGCGCGCAGGCCGCCCGTTTCGTGCTGGGGGCCGCGGGGCTCCTCCCTGAGGGGCTCTCCGGGCCGGCCGCGGAGGCTGCGGCGTGGGAGGCAGCGCGGGAACGGGGCTGGGCATCAGGCAGCGGCAGCGCGGCCCTCTCCCTCAAAGGAACCTCCTTCCTCGTCATGGCCGCCTTCGGCCTTAAAGGGGGCCTCATGTACTCCCTCTTCCCCGGCCCCCGCTACGCGTACCGGGAGCTCCTCTATCTGAGGATCATCCAGGGCAGGGCCGACGGCGGCTCCGCGGTGTCCGGGGACCGGCTCCTGCATATCATCGCCCAGGCGCTCCGGTACTCAGGCGAAGACGGCCGCCTGGACGCGGCGCTCCTTTCGGCCGCACGGGAGCTCCCCGCCGGGGAGGGGTTCTCCACGGGCCCCGAAGGTCTCCTGCCCTACCAGGGGGAAATTCAACCTTGAATAGCATACCGTACCGCGCCCTGTCCCTCCTCCTCCCGGTACTCTCCGCCCTGGCCTTCCCCGCGTTCCTGGCCGCGGACTTCGGCGTCATCCTCAATGAGCAGTTCGATGCGGAGCTCCGGGACGGGGAGGAACTCAGTTCCAAAACCGTACTGGCCCCCTGGTTCTCCCTGCCCCTGGGAGACAGGGCGGAGCTCTACCTCTCCGCAGGCGGCTCGGTGTATTACCGTGAGGAAGGCACGGACCTGTTCCCGGAACTCTTCCACCTTGAAATCTCCCTAATGCCCGCTTCTTCCCTGACCCTCCGGGCCGGGCGGATAGACTATCAGGACCCCTCGCTCTTCACCGCCAAAGGCCGTTTCGACGGGCTGGATCTCTCCTGGGATCCCGGTCCCCTGCGCCTCAGCCTCGGCGCCTACTACACCGGCTTCCTCTACCGGAACACCGCCAACATCAGCGTTAGCCCCGGCGACCCGGCGGACTACGGTACGGTCCTTGACTACGGGGATTTCGCCGCCACCTACTTTGCCCCCCGCCGCGCCCTGGGGGCCCTGCAGATTGAATACCCCGGTTTTATCGTGAATCGGGGAACCTTCCACGCGGGGCTTCTGAGCCAGTACGACCTTTCGGATGCCGGAGAAAAGCTCCACACTCAGTACCTGCTGCTCCGCTACGCGCTGTCCCTGCCCGGCGGCCTTGACCTGGGTGCGGCCGGTGCGGCATCCCTCCGGGTGCCCGGTGGAGGGAAGGCGGCCTTTGCGTCGTCCCTGGAGGCGGGGATTTTGCTGCCGGGGGGACTGCAGGACCGGATTTCCCTGGGCGTCCGCTGGGCCTCCGGGGAGGGGCCTTCCACCGCGGCCTATTTTCCGGTGGTAAAGGAAGCCCAGGGCAGGGTGATCAAGTCCGGCTTTTCCGGGCTCATGATAGTTTCTGCGGAGTACGAGGCCCGGTTTCTGTCCAGTCTTTCTGCGGAACTGGGGGGCCGGTATTTTCTCAGGACCGATTCGGCCTCGTTTACGGATCCCTATCTTGAGGGTGATTCGCGGCTTCTGGGGCTGGAAGTATCGCTTTCCGTACTTTGGGCGCCGTTTTCGGATCTTTCCTTCAGCTTTGGGGGCGGTATTTTCCTTCCCGGGACCGGGGAGGCCCTGAGGGAAGCGCCGCTATACGGGCAGTTGACTGCGGTTGCGATAGTGTCGTTTTAGGGAGGATAAAGAACCTCACCGCGAAGGCGCGGAAGTCGAAATTGGAGGATAGTATGACTATGAAGAATATGGCGACACGGATGGTGTTGCCGGTATTGGTGTTTGCGTGTGCGGCGGGGCTTTTCGGCCAGGAGGCGGGGACGGCGCTGGTGCGGGAACTGGTGGGCACGGTGGAGATGAAGGCCCCCGGTAAGGCGGAGTGGGAGCCGGTGCGTCCGGGCCAGCGGCTTTCTGCGGACACTTTGATTTCCACGGGCTTCAAAAGCACGGTGAACCTGGTGCTGGGGGATTCGGTGCTGACCGTGCGGCCCCTGACCCGGCTTTCGATAACCGAGATTTCCCGGCGTGATGAGGGGGATCTGGTGGATCTGAACCTTCGGGCCGGGCGGGTGAGGGCGGAGGTAAGGCCGCCTTCCGGGAGGAAAGTTGATTTTATCATACGCAGTCCGGTGGTCACTGCGTCGGTGCGTGGGACGGTGTTTGAGATTGACCCGTTGAACCTTCAGGTGAGCGAAGGGACGGTGGAGTTTTTCGGGACATCCGGTGCGGCGGTGGTGGTGGACAGGGGAGGTTCGAGCTT
Source organism: Treponema sp. (assembly GCA_031278715.1). Taxonomy (GTDB): domain Bacteria; phylum Spirochaetota; class Spirochaetia; order Treponematales; family Breznakiellaceae; genus JAISFT01. Next base: position 2,582 of record JAITJW010000022.1, read on the forward strand.
TGTGGAGGAGAGCGGGGGCCGGCCGGTATCTCCTGCGGAGATTGTCAGAGCCGCTCTGAGGCCGGAGCTTCCCCAGGGGGCCGCTTCTGCGATTCCACTGAACGAGATCACGCCGGAGCGGGGCGCCCTCCCCGAATTCCTCCCCGAATTCAGCGTTTCCCTTGACTTTTAGAATCGGTCCATAATGTAGACACAGTATGGACCGGCACTAATTATACCAGAGCCGAAAAAGAACGGTAATCATAACGGGGTAGATCTATCCCCTTAGTGTCAATAATTTGGCCGCATGTAGTTACGGTTATAAAAACTGTTTTTATATGCATGGTCGAACATGGCGACAATGTTCTGGGGCGGCACATTCCCCAGCCATATCAAGGCCCGTATAGAAGGTGTTGAATTGTCCCATCCCTCAGCCTGTTGAACGGCGGGTTCAGCAGAACCGTATCGCAGTGGAACCGTTCCAGAACATCATTATCCACCCGGGCCAGCATCTGTACCGTGTACCGGCCCCTCTACATATTCCGCAGATAATCCAGGCTTTGTTTGGCGCACTCGATGGGGGTCATGCCGGGGGAGGGGAGGTCCTGTTCAACCACCAGCCATTTGGTCCCGGCCTTTTCCGCGGCCTTGACGATGGCGGGGATGTCCTGGACCCCGTGCCCGACGGCACGGAACGGGAAGGCGCCGGCGGCACGGGCTTTCCTGGCTTCACCTATCAGATCGTAGTCGGCCTTGATCCGGCCGCCGCTGGAGGAATCAAAGTCTTTCAGGTGAACAACCGGCGAGCGGCCTGAGTATTTGAGGATGTATTCTGCGGGGACTACGCCTCCCACTTTGGCCCAGCATACGTCGATTTCGGTTTGTAAAAGGCTTGCGGGGACGCTGTCGTACAGATCGTCCAGCATGTACTTGCCGTTGTAGTCCGTAAATTCAAATTCGTGGTTGTGGTACAGAAGGGTTGCCCCTTTCTTGTTGCAATACTCCCCCAGGCGGGCAATGTTTTTCTTTACGTTAGCGTAGTTGGGGTCGGGGTACCGGTCCTCATCGGCCAGGAAGGGAATTACGATGTAGGTACAGCCCACTTCCAGGTGATAGCCGATAACCTTATCCATATCGGCGATCATGTCCCGGTAGGGGACGTGAGCGGAAACCGCGGTAAGCCCCGCCCTGTCCAGGGAAGCCCTGGTTTCTGCAGCGGTCTTGCCAAAGGACATGGCCAGGGCAAGCTCAACGTATTTGTAACCTACGCCGGCCACCTGTTTAAGGGTGCCGTCGAAATCGGTTCCGAGTTCCTCCCGAACATTGAAAAGCTGTAACAGGACTGGAAGCATAGTTCCTCCAAAAAAACATAGAATTTGTCCATAATGTAGACACAGTATGGACAGATTTTAATATAGCCGTTTGGGCGGCTTCACGGAAGGGGGGGCTGAAGATCTCAGCGTTTCTCAGTTTACTGTTCCCAGGGCTTCCCTGTTGCGCCACGTAAAAACAAACTATAGCTTCTTGTCAGTTCCCCCTTCCCCGGTCTATGCTAATTTTTATGGACAAGCTTATCATTAAAGGCGCACGGGAACACAACCTAAAGAATATCGACCTTGAATTACCCAGAGATAAGCTTATTGTTATTTCCGGCATTTCCGGGTCCGGGAAAAGTTCCCTTGCCTTTGATACGATCTTTGCCGAAGGGCAGCGCCGCTATGTGGAAAGTTTGTCCGCTTACGCCCGGCAGTTCCTGGGCCGTATGGATAAGCCGGATCTGGACTACATCGAAGGGCTTTCTCCGGCTATTTCAATCGAGCAGAAGACTACCCACCGGAATCCCCGTTCCACGGTGGGGACCGTAACGGAAATTTATGACTACTACCGGCTTCTCTATGCCAGGGTCGGGGTTCCCCACTGTCCGATCTGCGGCCGGGAGATTCGGGAGCAGAGTGTGGACCAGATTGTCGATACGATCCTGCAGATGGGGAACGGCAGGCGGATCCAGCTTTTGGCGCCGGTGATCCGGGGGAAGAAAGGGGAACATCAGAAGGTTATCGAAGACGCACGGAAGGCCGGTTATTCGCGGGCCCGGATTGACGGGGTTCCCGTAAGCCTTGACGAAGATATTAAGCTTGATAAGCAGAAGAAGCACGGCATCGACATTGTGGTGGACCGTATGGTGGTGGGGCCGGGGATACGCAGCCGCCTTTCGGAATCGGTGGAAGCGGCGCTTGAAGCCGCTGACGGGCTTTTGCTGGTGGCCGCCCAGGCCGGAAAGGAGGGCCCGGAAAGCGGCGTAAACGGCGCAAATGGCGTAAACGGCGCAAGCGATACAAATGGTGTAAGCGGCGGAGGCGGCGCGGAGGGGGGGGCCGCGGAGGCTGCCTGGACCGAACAGTTTTTCTCCCAAAAAAACGCCTGCCCGGACTGCGGAATTTCCATACCGGAGCTTCAACCCCGGCTTTTTTCGTTTAACAATCCTTACGGCGCGTGCCCTGAGTGTTCCGGTCTGGGGGTTAAACTGGAATTTGACCCGGATCTGGTGATCCCCAACCGGGAACTTTCGTACAACGAGGGTGGTTGTGTCCCGTACAACCCCGATTCTCCCTGGTACCGCAGTAAATTTGAGGGCCTGGCCAGGCATTTCAAGTTTAGCCTGGATACTCCGTTCAAGAGCCTGCCCAAAAAAATTATGAACATCATCTTCTATGGCAGCGATGAGCAGGTACGCTTCAAATACGAAAACCGGGACGGGACCAATTCCGCGTCCTACAAGGCGGGCTTTCCCGGAATCCTTGAAGAACTGAAACGGCGCTATTTTGAAACCCAGTCATCGGGGATCAAGGAATGGCTTGAAAAATTTATGAGTCAGAAAGCCTGCGAAGCCTGCGGCGGCCGGCGGCTGCGCCCGGAAGCCCTGGGGGTAACGGTGGGGCGGGGGGAAGGCGCCCTGAACATCCACCAGCTTTCAAGCCTTTCGGTCAACGATTCGCTGGTTTTTTTCCGGAATCTGGCCTTGAGCAGGTCGGAAAGAGAAATCGCCGCCCAGATTCTCAAAGAAATCAACGCCCGGCTGGGCTTTATGAAAAACGTGGGGCTGGACTACCTGAGCCTGGAACGGAAATCCGCCAGTCTTTCCGGCGGGGAGGCCCAGCGGATACGCCTGGCAACGCAGATCGGTTCCAGTCTGGTTGGGGTACTCTACATCCTGGACGAACCTTCTATCGGCCTGCACCAGCGGGATAATCAGCGGCTTATCGACACGCTGCTGTACCTGCGGGATCTGGGGAACACCCTTATTGTGGTGGAACACGATGAGCAGACCCTGCGGACTGCGGACTACCTGGTGGACCTGGGGCCGGGCGCGGGGATCCACGGCGGCAGGGTGGTGGCCCAGGGGACTCCCCGTGAAGTGATGCGGGTGCCGGAGAGTATTACCGGTCAGTACCTGGCGGGCAAGATCTCTATGAAGATACCTCCGCAAAGGCGGCAGGGTAACGGTAAAACTATCCGTCTGGAAGGGGTAAGCGAGCATAACCTGAAAAACATTGACGTGGAGATTCCGCTGGGGATCTTTACCTGTATTACCGGGGTTTCCGGTTCAGGAAAGTCCACCCTTTTAAGCGATGTCCTATACCCCGCGCTGTGTAACCGTATCTACGGGTCAAGCCATCAGGAGGGGGTCTACAAAAATCTTACAGGGGTGGAACACCTGGACAAGGTGATCGACATTGATCAGAGTCCTATCGGCAGGACCCCCCGTTCCAATCCCGCCACCTACGTGGAAGTGTTTGGGGAGATCCGCAATCTTTTTGCCGGTCTTCCGGACGCGAAGATACGGGGCTATAAACCGGGGCGTTTTTCATTCAACGTCCGGGGGGGAAGATGTGAGAACTGCGAGGGGGACGGGACTATCAAGATCGAGATGAATTTCCTCCCCGACGTGTATATTACCTGTGATGTATGCCACGGCAAGCGTTTTAACCGGGAAACCCTGGAGATACGCTACAAAGGGAAAAATATTGCCGATGTTCTGGATATGACCATCGAGGAAGCGGCGGAATTCTTCGCTCCCATTCCCCGGATTGCCCATAAAATGGATACCCTGCTTTCTGTGGGCCTGGGTTACGTCAAGCTGGGCCAGTCGGCGCTTACCCTTTCGGGGGGGGAAGCCCAGCGGGTTAAGCTGGCCCTGGAACTCTCCCGGCGTTCCACGGGTAAGACCCTCTACATCCTGGACGAACCTACTACGGGGCTTCACTTTGCCGATGTAAAACAGCTTATGGAGGTTATTCAGCGTCTGGTTGACCAGGGGAATACGGTGATGATGATTGAGCATAACCTGGATGTGCTGCTTCAGGCGGATTACATTATCGATCTGGGGCCCGAAGGCGGGGACAAGGGCGGTGAAATTATTGCACGGGGGACTCCGGAAAAGATCACCGGCAATAGTAATTCCTATACCGGCTTTTACATCAACCAAATGCTCTCCAAAAACGGAACATGAAAGCTGTTTCAGCACTATCCCTTGTGTTTGTACTGTTCTTTTTGGCCCCGTTTTTGCCGGCCCAGACGGAGGAACTTCCCAATGCCGCTGAACCTGAAACCCCGGCGGCCGCTGAAACCGAAATCCCCGCGGCGGGGGAGGGCGAAGCCCCCCTAAACCCGGAAGAAAACGGCGGGCTGGAGGGTGAAACCGGGACCGGGCTTACCGGGGAACGTGTCATAGAGCTGGATATTAAAACCTCTACCCTTCGGGAGCTGGCCGACTGGTGCCGGAACCTGGGGCTTCCCGAAGGGGGCGGCCGGGAAGAACTGGCGGCCCGCTTGAGGGCCTACTACAATCTGGAAACTGCCGCGCTCTCCGAAGCCGAAACCGAAGCCGGGCGCTTTATCATCATCGAATCCGCCCGCAGTACCGAATATTTTACCCTGGACACGGTGGACGAGGAGTACGCCCGGCTTAAGGGAAACGTTATTATAAGCCTGAAGGACGGCGAGGCGACCCACCGTATAAGCGCCCAGGAGATACTTTACAACCGTACGAGGAACCTTGTAACAGCACGGGGTACGGTCAGCTATGTGAAGGAGGAAGGGGATACTGTTGAGACCTTCCGGGGGGATTCGATAACCGTCAATCTGGATTCCTGGGCTACGACCCTGACCGACGGCATCTCTGAACGGGCCCTTTCGGGGGAAGAAACGACCTACCGTTTCGAGGGAACCGTCATTTCCCGCAGTGAGGAAGAGGTAACCATACTTAAAGATGCCTCGATTACCAACGCATCGGTCATGAATTCCTACTGGTCCCTGGAAGCGACAAAACTGTGGCTTCTTCCCGGTTCGGACTTTGCGCTGCAGAACGCTGTCCTTAAAGTGGGGGAGATTCCCCTGTTTTACATCCCTTTTTTCTACTATCCCGCCGACGAGATCATCTTTCACCCGGTCCTGGGCTACCGTTCGCGGGAGGGTAACTTTATCCAGACTACCACCTACATTCTGGGCAGGCCCAAGCCGGAGGACATTAAGGAGAGCTCTCTTACCAAAATACTGGGAAGCGGCGCGGGCATGGAAAAGGAACGGCATGGGATATTCCTGCGGAGTACCGGTAAAAAAGCGGAGAACCCGACGGATACAAGTTTGAAGGCCCTCCTTGATGTCTACAGCAACCTGGGGATCTATTTCGGTCTGGAAATGAAAAGTCCCGGTATCGGTGTTCTCAAGAATTTTGAGCTTTCCATGGGATTGGGGCGGACCAGGGATATCAAGCCCGCCACCCTGTCCAGTTTTAGTTCGATGGTCAGCGGCGCTTCTTATACCCCCTATCCGCGTTTGGACGGGGAAAGCGACTGGAACAGCTCCCAGCTTTTTTCCTGGCATATCCCGCTACGTTACCGTTTTAAGACTACCGGTTCCGTTTCCGGTAAGGTGGGGGAACTGTCCTGGCAGTTTCCCTATTATTCGGACCCCTATGTGGACCGGGATTTTCTTAACCGTTCCGAATTTATGGACTGGTTCCGTATTATTCAGGAAGGGGCAGCCCTGGACGAGGCAACCACCGACACGACTCTTTCCGGCTATGAGTGGCGTCTTACCGGAAGACTCGCCCTCAGCGCCCCCAAGGTCCTGTCCCCCTATGTAACCAGCCTTTCGTTTTCGAATTTCTACAGCGCCTTCACGTTCAACTACCGGGATTCGGAACGGTACCGGGCCGCAGGTAATACCTACTCCCCCAACCGGCGTTTTTATTTCCCCGACAAATTCACCCTCTATTCCCTGAGTTTCGGTATTGGGGGAACCCCCCTGACGCTGGGAAATTCCACCGCGGCTGCCGTCCGGGGCGAAGAACCGGAGGATCCCCTTAAGGAGATCGGGACCCTCAGACTGCCCTGGGAAGAACGGGAAACGCCGGCATCCCGGCAGGCAGCGGACCCTTCGAACCTGGTGCCCCCCGCCCTGGAACAGCATTTTGATTTGGGCGGGGACGGCAGACCCCGGTTCAGTATTGATTACCGGATCAACCCGGCGGCAATTTCGGAACTCCAGTACCGGACAGGGACGGTTCCCGGTACCAGCCGCTATCACTGGGAAGAAGCGGAAGACATAGACTGGGGGGATATTTCCTCGATCCTGTCCACGGCCAGGGGGGATGCCTATACTTCCTTTACGCTGAACCATCCCCAGGGGGCCTATACTACCACGTTCAGGCTGAGGGGTTCCGGGGCCTACCAGAACTACTTCTACGCCAATGAGGAAGCGGAGGAATTCGTTTCCTCGTCGGGTGTCCGGCAGGCCCTGGACCGGGCCTACAACGCCACATTTTTTACCACCAGTTACGATTACTCCGGTACGCTAAAGCCGCTGTACCGGAACGAGGTATGGAAAGATTCAAGCATTTCCTACTCCTTTGACGGGCTTTTGGCGAAATCCGTCTTCGATTCCGGCTCTTTGCCCGGTGTTTCGGCCATGCCCCGGACAATTTGGGATGCTGAACCCCGCTGGAAGATCGAATACGGGGCCTGGGACAAGGAGCATCTGACTTCCCACCAGTTAAGCACTGTTTTTGACGCCAATGTGATGACCAAGATCCAGAATCTTACGTTTACCATGACGCTGCCCCCCCGGGACACCAGTCTGTCGGGGAATTTGACTACCCGGATATGGATCGGCGAATTCAACGTCAATATGCGGATCCAGGAACCCTGGGAGGAGGAAAAGCGGAAACTGGAACCCCTGTATTTTACCGGTACTTTCCGTTTTGGTAATTTAGGCTATCTAAGGCAGTACATGGTCTTCAACATGGAAGAAAAAGAGTACAGTACGCTGACTACCCAGCTTTCTTTTTGGGGTTTTACCGCGGGTTTTGCGGCTGTCCGCAGCGTTCCTTATGAGTTTGACTACGATCCCGCCACGAACAAGGGCAACGGCTGGGTCCAGCGCGGGGATGCCCGGCTCCATCCCCAGGATCTGCGCTTCGGCTTCTCCAAATCCCTGCCTGCCCTGTCGTTTCAGGACAAACGGATATCCCTGTCCTTTAACACTACTTCCTCCCTCCTCATCGATCTGCAGCGTTACACCTACTCCCGCTTTGATCTGAACATGGGTTTTACATTTGGCTTTAAGGACGTGTTGGATATTACGTTTTCAGTTAGCTCGGACAATTCCGTGGTGTACCGGTATTTACGGAACATACCGGGTCTGGATCTTCCCATCACCACCACAGGGGAGACGAATGTCTTCAGGGACCTCCTTAACTCGTTCCGTTTTGATAACCAGGCGCTCCGTACCGAGTCCGGCTTTAAGCTTAAATCCCTTAACCTTCAGGCCACCCACTACATGGGGGACTGGAATGCCACCCTGGGGATTGCACTGGCCCCCTATCTGAAACCCGCCGATACCGCCGGCGGAATACCCTCGTACCAGTTCAACACCCAGGTTTCGTTTCTGGTACAGTGGCTCCCCATCAGCGAGATCAAATCCGAACTTACCGTAGACAAGGATCAGTGGGTGTTCAAATAGAGGCGGTTTCCCGGAAGATCCGGCCTGGCGCAATGCGCCCCGTTGACAGGGCTATTCCGGGGACTATAGACTCGGAAAAGAGGTTCTTATTGGAGGACAGTTTAACCATCGTGCTGGACAGCAAAGATCTGCTGTCCGGTGTCTGCGGCGCTAACGACGGTAATCTCCGGGTGATCGAGGGGTCCCTGGGGGGACGTATAGCGGCGCGGGGGAACGAGATCCGGCTGGAAGGGGTAGATGAAGTGTCGTTGCGGCGCTTCAAAACCACGATGGACCAGTTAATTTCCGCGGTACGGGAGGGGGATAACCCGTCACCGGAATATGTCCGGGCCCTGGTGGGGGAGTTTTCTCCCCAGGATTCGCCTGAAACGGGGACTTCCATGTTCCACGATTCCCCCCTCAACGACAGAATGATACGGATTCCCCACGGCTTTAACCGGATTTTCCCCCGGAGCGCCAATCAGGGGGCCTATATCCGGGGGATGCGCTCCTGCGATATCAGTTTTGGCATTGGTCCTGCGGGGACCGGCAAGACTTTCCTGGCAATTGCGGAGGCCCTGCGGCTGGTTCTGTCAAAGGACATGCGGAAAATGGTGCTTACCCGTCCGGTGGTGGAAGCGGGAGAGAACCTGGGCTTCCTGCCTGGGGATCTGACCCAAAAAATAAACCCCTACCTTAGGCCCCTCTACGACGCGATGGAGTCCCTGGTACCCTACGAGCTTATCCACCGTCTGGAAGAGACCCGTGCCATCGAGATTGCGCCCTTGGCCTATATGCGGGGCCGCAGCCTGAATGACTGTGTGGTGATCCTGGACGAGGCCCAAAATACCACCAGGGAGCAGATGAAGATGTTTCTTACCCGGATTGGTCAGGGCGCCCGTGCGGTCATTACCGGCGATATTACCCAAATCGACCTTCCGCGGCGCGGGGATTCGGGACTGCTCCATGCGGCCTCCGTTCTTTCCGGTATTGAAGGCATTCATTTCAGCTTTCTCCATACCCAGGATGTGGTGCGAAACCCGCTGATCAAGAAAATCATCGCCGCCTATGAAAACGCCGCGCCGGATTCTGAAGCCGGAGGGTCGCGATACCGTGAAAAAACCTCCTGAAAAAAAAATCGGCCCCAAGTTGTTCCGGTTCATTCAACGGGCCTTCAACATTTCCGTCCTTAAACCGGTTCCAACGCTGGTAACGTTCCTTGTGTTCCTTCTTGTGGTGCTTGTTATGGCGGGTACCATAAATCACGAAGGGGCAAAATCCGGGCTTATCGCCGATATTGAGGTGGGCCGGGTGGCCGACCGGGACATTCAGGCCGATGATGATTTTTCCTATGTGGACGAGGAGGCTACCCGCCGCCGCATGGAGGCCCAGGAACGGCTGGTAAGCGCGGTGTTCCGCATGTCCCCCCAGGTGGAAAACGAGATTATTGCGTCCTGGAGCCGTTTTACGGCCTTTGCCGCCGATCTTTTCCAGGCGGAGAGTTCCCAGGAGATCTTCAAGCTGAAGATCATGGCCGAATACCCCGCAATGGTTGCCGATCCGGTTCTGGATGCCTACTTTACTGACCCTGCACGGGACCGTTACGAAGAAAACGGCCGGACGATCCTGCGTCAGATTATGGGGGCCGGTGTTTTTGCCCTGCCCGCCTATGGCCTGGAAGCCTACAACCCGGACACGGTGGAACTGGTCTACGATTCAGGAAGCCGCAGTGAATGGGACCGCCTTCCCTACACCGGCATTACCACCGTGGCTTCGGTGGACAAGGCCATCCGTAACAGTGTTGAACAATCCCTTAACCACTCCGTCTTTTCCCGGATTGCCCCGGATCTGCTTATCCCGTTTATCAGGGAAAATGTTTTTTTCTCCGAAGAAGACACCCGGCAACGGGTGGAGGAGGCCCGGCAGCGGGTGGAGCCCGTCATCAAGTACATTGAAGAAGGCAAAAAAGTCATACGAAAAGGTTTTATTATCACTGAAGAGAACATGCGGGAACTGAAGATCCTGAATCTGTCCCGCCACGTCGGAGACCCGCGGAATGTTTTAAGTATGGTCCTACTCTACCTCCTTTTGTACGGGATCCTGATTTTCCTGTGCAGCGGCGGAATTTTGCTTGAAAAAAATATGAGCGATCCTGAGGTATACCTGCTCGCTGCCCTTACGGCCCTGTACCTTATCGCCGCGGTGTTTTTGAAAAACCTGCTTCCCAACGGGGAATATTTGCCGGTTTCGGTACTCCTGCCCAGCGCCCTTTTTGTCATGCTTCCGGCCCTGCTTGTGTCGTTCCGGATCGCGCTGATCTTCGCCGTGTTCCTCCCCCTTGCCGCCTATATCGGCGGGCCTTTTGACAGTTATTCCTTTATCTTCGCGGTGATCTCCGGGGTGGTGGCGACCTATTCGCTGCGGGGCGCGGAAAAACGGATGGATCTGGTCAAGGCGGCGCTCCTTATTGCCGCTACGAACACGCTGGTTATGTTTGCCGTCCTGTTGGGCCGTCACGCGGGGATCGGCGTTTTTCCGCCCGTACTGTTCTGGGCGGCCTTTAACGGCCTTGCATCGGGTATGCTGGTGGTAGGCGTACTGCCGCCTTTGGAACATGCCCTTAACGCGGTAACCGCTTTCAGGCTTATCGAATTGTCGGACCTTAACAGTCCCACCCTTAAGGCCCTGTTTACCGCGGCGCCGGGGACCTACAGCCATTCCATCATGGTGGCCAACCTGGCGGAGGCGGCCTGCCACGATATTGGGGCCAGTCCCCTTCTGGCCAGGGTGGGGGCCTATTACCACGACATCGGCAAAATGGACAACCCTAGTTATTTTGTGGAAAACCAGACCGATTACAACCGCCACGACGACATAGCCCCCCGGCTTTCCGCTACGGTGATCCGCAGTCATGTAAAACTGGGGGTGGAACGGGCCCAGACCCTGGGGCTTCCCCAGGCGGTCATTGACATAATTGCCGAACACCACGGGAATTCGCTGATCACCTGGTTCTACAACAAGGCCCGGCAGCAGGAAAGCGCCGAAGGGAAGGGGGATGTGGATATTGCGGACTTTAGTTACCCCGGAAATCCCCCCCGTTCACGGGAGTCGGCGGTGGTGATGTTGGCCGATGTGGCCGAGGCCGCCGTGCGGACCCTGCAAAAACCCACCGCACCCAAAATGGAAAAATTTATCCAGGAACTTATTGCCGCCAAGGTTGAGCACGGCCAGCTTGCGGAATCGGAATTGACGTTTCGGGATCTGGAAACCATTAAAAAGGCCTTTGTCCGGGTTCTGGCAGGGTACTATCATTCCCGGATCGAATACCCCAAATCCGTGGCCCCTCCGGTCGATTCCGGTTCCCCTGAGCGGACGGAACCGGTAAAAACGCCTTCCGGGGGACAGGGATGAACCGGGTAGAGGTAAACGCCGAGGAGGTACCGTTACCCCGCTGGTCCGGGGCGTCGATCCGCTTTGCCCGCCGGGTTCTGGAAACCCTGGACCGGGACGATTGGGAACTTTCGGTTCTTTACTGCGGCGACCGGTTTATCAGGGATCTTAACGCCCGCTACCGGGACCTGGACGAGGCAACGGATATTCTTTCCTTTCCCCAAGGGGACTATTGTCCCCAGGACTATTGTCCCCAGGAAGACTGCGGCCCGCACCGCAAACGTTTTTTTGCGGGGGATATCGTCATCTCCCTTGATACATTGACAAAGAACGCCGCATATTTTGGAATCACCGTTGACGAGGAGTTACGCCGCCTTCTTGTACATGGTATTCTGCATCTAACCGGCATGGATCACGCAAGCAATGAAGAGTCGGAGCCTATGTTACAGTTACAGGAGAAAATATTGGAAAAACTTGGGGAGGAGCGAATTATACCATGAGTACCGGCAATTCCGGCAGCCAGGGACGTTTTTTTGAGGGCGGGTTAACGAAGATCTTCAAAAGGCCCGGAGGGGAATCCGCCGGCCCCGCCCCGGCCCCAGGGGAAAAAAAGGAATCCCCCCCGCTGAACCGGAAAATACTTGCGGCCCTCGATTCGGATCAGCGGGAAATGGTCCGGGGCATTGTGGATCTTTCGGATACGAGCGTCAAAGAGGTCATGGTCCCCCGGATCGATACGGTCTTTCTCTCCGTGACGGCTTCCCGGGACGAGCTTCTTGAACGTATAGCGGAAAGTGAACATTCCCGTTTTCCCGTCTACCAGGAGACCATCGACAATGTAATCGGGATTCTGTATGTAAAGGATGTACTCCGGTCCCTGGTAAAAAACGAGACGTTTAACGTCGAAAAATTACTGCGGAAACCTTTTTTTGTGCCGGTCAGCAAGCGGATCGACGACCTCCTGCGGGAACTGCGCCGTCGCCGGGTTCACATTGCCGTAGTGGTGGACGAATACGGCGGGGTGTCGGGCATTGTGTGCATGGAAGACATCATCGAAGAGATCGTGGGGGATATTCAGGATGAATTCGATCACGAGACCGAAGATATCCTCAGACTGGGGGAAGGAAGCTGGCTTTGTGATGCCCGGCTGAATCTGGAAGATCTGTCCGACGAGATTGGCGCGGATCTGCCCTTTGAATCCTTCGATACCCTGGGGGGTTTTGTCTTTGATCTGTTCGGGAAAATACCGGTCCGTTACGAAAAAGTGGTCTACCGGGGCTACGATTTTATCATTCAGAGCATGGACGGCCACAAAATCAACTCAGTTAAAATAATTCGCCACAACGAGGAAGAACCGTAATGCGCGGACGGGCCGCCCGCCCTGTGGCCGGGGCTGTGTTCCTGGTACTCACCGCTTTCCGTTTCCCGGTCCTGGCCCAGAATCTTGTGAACATAGAGTCCTGGTATGAACGGGGCCGTTCCCTCATGGTGGAAGAGGACTGGTATGGCGCTTCGGAAGCCTTTATGGAGTGCCTTGGGCTTAACTCCGCCCACGCCGGGGCCAATGCAGCGCTGGCGGAGTGTTACTACGAATTAGGGGAGTTCGACCAGGCCCTGTCCTGGGTCCGGAAGGCCAGAACCCTGGCGCGGGGCGATATGGGGGTGGCCAATCTGGAGGCCTCCGTACTGGTGGCCCTGGGCAGGCTGGACGCGGCCCAGGCCGTGATTGACGAGATCCTTGTCCGGGAACCCTACAACCGGGAAGCCCTGTTTGTGGCCGGCGAACTCGATCTGGCCAGGGGCCAAAGCGCCAATGCGGCGGAGCGCTTTCGGGAGGCTGTGCGCCGTTATCCCGATGACCGGCGGCTTCTTGTTTCGCTGGCCCTGGTCCTGGGCTCCCTGGGGGAAGATGAAACCGCCCGTTCCTACATAGCACGGGCCCTGTCCCGGTACCCGGATGATTACCGGGTTCACTACTACGCCGCCTATCTGGACGCCCAGGGGGGCCGGCTTTCCCAGGCCATCCGCTCCGCGGAACAGGCCCTGTACTTCAAGCCCGGCTACGGACCGGCCCAGTCCCTGTTGGGCAGCCTCCGCTACCGGTCGGGCCACTACGAAGATGCCCTGCGCCTTGCGGATACCCTTATCGCCCGCGACCGGGAAGACGCCACCGCGTGGTACCTTAAAGCCCTGGCCCTCCGGCGTTTGGGCCGGACGGCGGACGCCATCCGGGTACTTACGGAGGCCCATGATACCGTCGATCCCCAGGATGAGTTTATCCTCTTTACGCTGGAAGACCTGCTGGTGTCCTCCACCTCTCTGGAGGATCCCCAGCGGGCCCGCTGGGCCTCGCTGCACTTCCAGCGGGGCCGTGATTACCGCAGCCGGAATCTGGGGGACGAGGCGGTCTACGAATACCGCCGGGGCCTGCGCCTTAACCCCTACGCCATTGAACGGCGGGACTATGCGGAACTGTTGCGTCTCCAGGGCTACCCGGCCCGGTATCTGGAAGAACTGCGGGTTATCCAGGATCAGGGCCAGGCGGACCGGAATCTGAACGACGCGGTTGAAACCTACAGTTCCCTGCTTTCTGACGCGCTGTTTCACCGCTGGCAGGTAAACCCCGTGGAGATCGGCAAGGCCCACTGGAACGTAGCCGTATTTTCCGTTGCCTCCCAGTCAAGTTTTTTCCACGTTGACGCGGCGCTGGCAGCCTCGTCCCTGGTACGGGAGATCCTGATCCACAACAGGAATATCACACCGGCAGAGCTGGAGATTGTCCAGCCTTCTTTTTCCCAGGCATTCAGAACCGCACGGGAGGCAGGGGTGGATTATTTCCTGCTCGTATCGGTTTCCGAAGGGGAGCGGGATATTTCCCTCCAGGGAGAACTCTTTGTCGCCCGCACCGGTTCTGCGGTCCGCAGTTATTCCGTGTTCCGTACCGGAGAAGACCGCCTCAGAAACGCCGCCCGCAGCCTGGCCGAACGTCTTGACGTGTCCTTACCCCTGCGGGGGGAACTGGTAGAACGCCGCCAGGCCCAGGGCTTAATTGACAAGGGCCGTTCCGACGGTATAGTATTGGGAATGAGTTTTGATGTGGTCCCCAAAAACCGCATCGAAATTTCAACCGAAGACATTGGCCTTAGTTACCTTGCCGGCGATATTGTCGGAACATTTACGGTGGACGCCGTTGATGAAGAAGTAGCCGCCGGCGTCCTGAGCCGGGCCGGGTTTTTTGACCGTATTGCTGCGGGAGATGAACTCGTTCTACGGAGCGAAGAACGAAAGGATGAATCTGTAGAACCTGCCGGAGCCAATCCGGAATTGCGGAGATTGTTACGAACCTTACGTTAGCAGCCTGTTACACCGGCCTTATGGCTATGCCATAAGGTCTTGAGATTTTAAGTGTGAAGCGCAACAAACTGCCAGGAGGTAATGCCGATGTTTTTTTTCAAACCCAAAACGGGAGAGGCCGCCGATCCTGAAGTAGCCGCCGCGGTTTCCCGGGCGCCCCGTTACGGCAGTATTGCGTTTGTAAACATCAATGGATACGAGGGCATGGCGATGCTGCGAAACGTCAGTCAATCGGGTTTTCGCATGGAAAGCAAGACATTTGTGGAAATGGAATTGGGGAATGTCTTTACGATGTGGATAACCCCCGAACTGGCATCGGGAGTCAAACGATTCGAGATCAAGGTTGAGGTCCGCTGGATTCAGAGTACCCAGGACAAATTTTCCGTGGGTTTTATGATCACCGAAAGCGGGAACCGTTCCTTGCAACGGTACGTGGATTTTCTCAAACATTCTTCCCGTGTCGCCTAAGAGGGGTTTATGAAGCTGTCGGCAAAAGTTTCCCTATGGATAGGGTTTCTCGTGGTTTTTATTGTAGGCTGCATCGGGATTGCCTCGGTACTGGTAACGACCGGCATCATCGAAAAAATGGCGGAACATTCCCTTTCAAACCAGGCAAACTCGGTAAGCCGGCTTGTCAGGGAAATGGTGAAATCGGAAATACGGGTTCTCGATGAGCTTGCCAACAGATCCCAGACTCGATCTATGGATTTTGAGCTACAGAAGGACAGCCTTATAGCGGATATAGACCGCCTGGGCTACCTGGATTTTGCCATTGTGGATCATGAGGGGATTGCCCATTATATAAAAGAGGCCACTACCTCGTATCTGGGGGACAGGGACTATATCATAAAAGCCCTGTCAGGACATGCTGCGGTGTCCGATGTGATCATAAGCCGGGTAATCGGGAAACCGGTACTTATGTTTGCCGTCCCCATCGTGGTAAACGGGAGGACGGCCGGCGCCCTGATAGGCCGGCGGGACGGAGCGGTCCTGGGAGAACTTACCGCGGAGGTAAGTTTCGGGCGGACCGGGTTTATTTACATGGTGAACACCGGCGGCGTCTATGTTTGCCACCCGGACTCCGATCTGGTGTACAATCAGTTTAGCCCTGTTACCGCCTCTCAATCCGATGATTCTCTTGTGTCATTGGCCGGTTTTATCAATCACATTATCACCGGGCAAAGCGGTTTTGCCGAATATACCTATCAGTCGGTTTCCTATATGGGCGTTTCTGCCCCCGTGGAGGATTCCGATTGGATACTCATTGCTGCTGTGGAAAAGGAGGAGTTTTTCGGGGAAATAAACCAGATTATCTTCTACACGGTAATCATCGGCATAGCCGCGGTAATTCTGGCGGTGATCCTCGTAATGCTCCTGGTCAGAAAGATGATCATCCGTCCCATTAACTTTATTCTGAGCGAGGTGGAGGCTCTGGCGAAACTGAAATTCGATATCAGAATACCCACGGGCGCCAAGGATGAAATTGGGAATGTTCAGCGGGCCCTTGTCGTTATCCGGGAAAGCCTGAGAAAAACGATGGCCGACATTAACAACCGGCATTTGGGGCAGGTCAACATCAGCAAGAATCTCCACGAATCCATCCGGGTTTCTTCCGACGGGATTGAGGTAATCAACACCAACATAAGTTCCGTTCAGGAACGGGCCGGTTCCCAGATGGTATCGGTGGACCAGACTGCCGATTCGCTGGAGGGGATTATCCACCACATCAAATCCCTGGAAGATACGGTTAAAGTCCAGGATGAAAACATAGCCCGCTCTTCGGTTTTGATTGAGCAGATGGTCAAAGATATTGACGCGGTACGCGCGGTGGTGGAAAAGGCCGGCAGTATTACCGGGGAACTCTCTAAAAGTTCGGATGCAGGACGGAGAACCCTGACCAGCCTTACCGAGGAGCTGACCCATATTGCCGAACAGTCGACCTTTCTGGAAGAGGCCAACGCCGCGCTGGTAAACATCGCCGCCCAGACCAACATCCTGGCCATGAATGCCGCCATCGAGGCCGCCCACGCGGGGGAGGCGGGGAAGGGATTCGCCGTAGTCTCCGGAGAAGTACGGAAACTTGCCGAGGAGTCCGACCGGGAATCCAATTCCATTTCCCAGGAGATTAAAAACATGCGGGACGGCATCGACCGGATACGGCAGGTTTCCACAGAGACGGTGGACACGATGAGTAACATGTTTACCGATGTGAAGGATATGCAATCATCGTTTAACACGGTCGATGTGGCGGTAGAGGCCCAGGCATCAAACGGCAGACAGGTACTGGAGGCCCTGCGTTCCCTGCGGATCACTACGGAACAGGTTCACAACGGTTCAGGGAAAATACAGCAGGAATCGGCGATCATTTACAACACCGTAGAACAGTTGAAAGACATTTCCCGGAGTGTCAACGAAAGCGTCCTTGGCGTCCAGGAGGCCAGTAAGGAAATTACCCAATCCCTTGTCGTAGCCCGGAAAATCGCCGAAGCCCATTACCTTGTACCTCCCGATGATGTCCCGGACAAGATCTGAATTGCGTTGCCCGCTGCCAGGCTACGTGCAACAGGCTGCTAGTTCACCAGCACCACCAGGCAGGATTCCAGCCATTCATTCACCTCCACAGGGTAATAGTCCCGAATAAGGAGGAATTCGTAAAAGGCTTCACGGTAGGCTTTTAGAAAATACAGGACCTGTCCCAGGTAAAAGCGGGCGCGGGTTTCCGCAATTCTGCTGTGGTGGATGGAAAGGTAGCGTTCAAGATCGGAACGGGCCGTTTCCCAATCTCCCCGTGAAAAAGGGCCCTGGACGATTACCCGCAGGGATCTGTTTTCGGTGGAAACCCCGTCATCGTCGGCTTCCAGGTCCTGGTTAAAGACCCGGCTTGGCCGGACCGTACCGGGTTCCGGTGTGGTTTGGTACAGGGTTCCCAGGGCCTTGGCTGTGGCAAGGCTAAGGGGAATAGGATTCCGCAGTTCGGAAAAGTTGTCGATCCCCGGTACCGCGTAATTCAGGGAAATCAGGGGCAGGGGCATGGACCTGAGTTCCGCGGCACGGGGCAGGCCGATGCGGTCCGCCGTAATTTCTACCGGATGTACTGTGGCGTTAAAGCCCGGGTAGACGCCCACATTCCCGCGGGAAAGCTCATCCTCAAAAATAACCGCGTAATAATAGGGAATTCCCGGTACGGGGTAGTCGGTAATCGGGGGATTAAGCCCGGACTGGACAATCACCGCGCTCAGCAGGTCCGTCATGTGGGTAATCGGCTGTACACTGCGGTACAACACGGTGTTCCCGCTCCGGTTAAGGCGGTAACGGATCACGACCGCGTCCCCGTCGATCTGGATTTCCAGTCCGGAGATACCGCCGGGGCCTTCGTTTTCCACAAGCGGCACTGCCAGGCTGGGATTTTCCGTAACTTCCACGCTCAGGGTATTTATTTCAGACAGCACCCTAAGGTAGCGGTTTCCCGAATCATCGCTGGCGGCGATAAAGTAATACACCCGGCCGGAACTTCCCACATCGTCGATGTACGATTCCACCCCATAGGGCACCTCTATGGGCCGTTGGGTACCGAAGATGGAGTCGGATGTCTGGCTGGGCAGCGGTTGCGATTGCGACTGTAACTGCGGAAAAGGATGGGAGGCCCGGTAGATATACACCGGACCCCTGGCCTCAGGGGAATCCCTCCAGGTCAGCCGGACCAGGTTGTTCCGTGTCAATGCCTCGATGCCGGTAACCACCGTTGCGGGAATTTCGGTATTCTGGGCTCCCAGTACGGCGGAACAAAAGCCAGAGAGGAACAAAACAGGCAATAAACTACCCATCTTCATAGTATTCAGTATCGGCGCAGGAACGGTTTACAGTTTACCTGTTTTTTCGTAAACTTTGAGCAGGAGATTCTATGTTGTTATCAGAACTGGGAGCGCCCATTGGGGAATTGCAGGACAAAATCAACCAAATTTGGAGGCGTCTTTGACCATGCTCCCGCGGGGCAGAAGCCCATTGCCGGACGTATTGCGGAAATAGAAGCCAGATCCGCGGAAAGCGGGTTTTGGAACGATCAGGGGGCGGCGGAAAAGGCTATGGGGGAACTCAAGGCCCTTAAAAGCCGTTATGAGCCCTGGAAGGCCCTGTGTACCGCGGTTGAAGACCTCAAAGCCCTCTACGAGTTAGCCCTGGAAGTGGGGGACGAGGGAGAGGCCGCGGGTATCGAGGCGGAATGGCGGGATATTTCCGCCCGTTATGAAAAACAGAATATCTATGAGCTGATGGGGGGAGAGGTTGACCGGAACGGGTGTTTCCTTACCATCCATTCGGGCGCCGGAGGGACTGAGTCCTGCGACTGGTCGCAGATGCTGTACCGTATGTACCAGCGCTGGGCGGAACGGAGGGGCTTTGCCGTGGAGGAACTGGACCGGCTGGAGGCCGAGGCAGGAATCAAATCCGCTACCTGCCGTATCGACGGGGACTACGCCTACGGGTACCTTAAAGGGGAAAGCGGGGTCCACCGCCTGGTACGGATCTCCCCATTTGACTCCAATGCCCGCCGCCACACCAGCTTTGCCAGCGTCTACGTGTTCCCGGTGATCGACGACACGGTAGAGGTGGAGATCCGGCCTGAAGATCTCCGGGTGGACACCTACCGCTCAGGGGGAGCGGGGGGCCAGCACGTCAATAAAACCGATTCCGCTGTCCGTTTTACCCACCTGCCCACAGGTATTGTGGTGGCCTGCCAGAACGAGCGGAGCCAGATCAAAAACCGGCAGATCGCCATGAGCATGCTCAAGGCACGGCTTTACGAGTATTACCGGCAGGAACAGGAAAAAGAGCATGAACGATTCGCCCAGGAAAAAAAAGATATTTCCTGGGGAAACCAGATCCGGTCCTATGTGTTCCAGCCCTACACGATGGTGAAGGATTACCGGACCAAGGCGGAGATTGGGAATATTCAGGCCGTCATGGACGGGGACATTGATCTCTTTATCGAAGAGTACCTGCGTTTTGCGTGGAACAGCCATGCGGTCTAAAACCCCGGCCGCGGTATTTTTATACTTTTGTTTTTCCGCGTCGTCCCTGTTTTCCCTGGGCGCCGGGGACGGCGCGAAAGAAGCGGAACAGCAGATCCGCGATCCTGTCTGGACCCTGACAATTACCGCCTTCGATACCTCGGCCCTTTCCCCTTCAAATGCGGCGCTGGCCCAGAATATCATGCGGGATCTGGCAGGGTACATCGGCAAGGTAAGTTACCGGCTGCGGGTATCGGAAGAGTACGCCCATCACGAGGGCCTTGCCAGGCGGACCGATCTTGCCGCCGCGGCCTTAGCCCTGGTCAACAAACGAAACGAGCGGGACAGGCTTATCTACCGGGGGGAACAGAAGTGGAAATACCGCAGGGATGTAAAGGCCATAGAAGCGGAGATCAAAAAACTGGAGGAAGACTACCGTACGATACAGGCCGCGGAAATTCTCATTGAAACGGAACCTGAATTTACTCTGAGTACCCAGAATCTTGAGGGCCTTTTCCCCGCGCCCCCGGCGGCGGGAGAAGAGGCTCAATTTTGCAGGAATCAAAAACTTGACGCCCTGATCGTCGGAACCATGAGTGAATACCACGACAGGATCTACGTTACCCACAAACTCTACGTCGCCTACCTTGATTCGTATGTTTTCCAGGACAGTATTCTTTTTTCTTCCGAAGGGATGACGGAGGCGATAGAGGAATTTGCCGGGGGGATCACCCTGGCCATAACGGGTCTGGATCCGGCGGACTTAAGAATCAGCACGCAGCCGGAAGAGGCCCAGGTGTTCCTTGACTACGCTTATGCGGGAAGGGGGGAAATTTCCAGTCCCGGCCGTTCTCCGGGAACCGTCATCCTTGAGGTCTTTGCGGACAACCATGAGGGTGTTATGGCGGAACTGGACCTGAAAGGCGGGGAGCTGGCGGAAGTTCAGGTGAACCTGCGGCCTGTGGAAACATCGGCGCTGAACATTACAGTTCCCGGCGCAGAGGAAGCGGCCGTTTACCGGGGTTCCCTCTACATGGGCCAGACCCCCATAACTGTGGATCTTCCGGCCGGTGTTTTGGAATATGTTTTTGTCGAGACTCCCGGCGCTGAGGAGGCGAAGGCTATATTCTTAAGTCCTTCCCCGGATGCCCTGCCCCCGGCCATCAGGACAGGGCGGAAGGGCGGTCTTTTTGCAGGGTTTTTCCCCTCCGGGGCTAGTCTGGACGGAAACAACCTGAGTCTTGTTACGGGCCTCCCCTATGATCCCAAAGAGGGGCGCGTTGACAAAACGCGGCGCGGTTCGTACTGGGCCTGGGGAGGGGTATGGGTTTCCGCCATTAGCGCATGGCTTATCAACGGCCATTACAATTCGGTGGTCAATGCCTATAACAACAACCCTAACCGTACCGAGGAATTTTACAACAAGGCGGTACAGCTTCGGACTATTGACTACGTAGGGGTAGGGCTGGTATGTACCGCCGTGGTACTAGATATTATCCAGATGATACGGTACATCAACACCGCGGGAAAAGACGCCCCGGTCTTTGTCGATTAGGGGGCTGTATGGGCATAGGCGATTTTGCCGGACGCATCAGGAGTTTTTTTGGCATCCACACCGCGGTATCCGGCGAGCTGTTTGACGAACTTGCGGACCTGCTGGTGGAAGGGGACTTCGGCGCCGCCGGGGCCTTCCGTATGGCAGACAAGCTGCGGGACTATGCCGGAAAAGAAAAAATTACGGACGCCGGGGATCTGCGAAAAGTCCTGGCGCTGTTTCTTGAGGAGACCCTGGGAGAAGCCGGAAGGGCGGCGACACTTGAGGGTGCAGACCGCAACTTGGCAATCATCCTGCTCCTGGGGGTAAACGGGGTGGGAAAAACCACGACCGCCGCCAAGCTTGCCTGCCGTTTACGGGACACCGGGGGGGCCAGGCCCATTCTGGCGGCAGCGGACACCTTCAGAGCCGCGGCCATCCCTCAGCTGCAAATACACGGGGAACGGCTTGGCATACGGGTCGTTGCCCACCGCCAGGGCGGCGATCCCGCTGCGGTGATCTACGACGCTATTGAAGCGGCCCGTGCCGGGAAAGAGGATCTGATCATCGCCGACACCGCGGGACGTATGCATACAAAGGCCGCCCTGGTAGAAGAACTGAAAAAGATCGACCGGGTGGTGGAGGGCAGGGCGGGTTTGCCTGCCGCGTCCGGACGCTACCTCAAGTACCTGGTGCTGGATGCCACCACGGGACGCAACGCCCTGGCCCAGGCGGAGATATTCCACGATGCCCTGTCCCTTGACGCCGTGATCCTGACCAAATACGATTCCGGCGCCAAAGGGGGGGTGGTGTTTTCCCTGGCGGAAGAACTGAAACTTCCGGTGGCGTATATCTGTAACGGGGAAACGTACCGGGACATTAAACCTTTTGATCCTGCAGGCTTCGCCGGGGAATTTGTCCTTGATAAAGAATAGGTTCCCATTCCGCCCCCTGCAGACCGGATTTCCCCTGTTCCGGGTCTTCGTTGTTACGATTTTCATTCTTGGGTTTCCCGTTTCTTCCCCGTCTCAGTCTTCCCCGGCTTCAGGAAAAAGCGAGTGGTACGTTTCCAATGCCGCCGGCATGGCCCTGGAAAGGGCAGAGTCCCGTTTTGCCGCGCTGCGGCGGCCCTACTGTCTTTTAATTGAGGAACAGGATACCCGCGGGCTTCCCGCCTCCCTGTTGCCCTATTACCGGGAACCCTGGATCGTCGAGCGGCGGATCCACTACAAGGACGGGGAAGAATCCCGTGTTCAGTGGATATTCCGGGATGGCCGCGGGACTTCCCGCATGGTCGCCGTCTTCGGTGTCTCCGCTGGCGGGACTGAGGAAGACGGGGACGCAGCGGATGCGGTGGATGCAGAATCCGGCGCCGGGGTCCCCAGCGGGTTTATTGAACTCTACGGGGCAAACGGCCTTATCGAATTGGAACGGCAGTTGTTCGACACGGGGGAAGAGACCCTGGTCGAGTACTATTACCGGCGCAGTCCCTCCGGAGAGCAGGAGTTCCTGATCCGCGCCGATACCCGCAGAAAATTAACGGACGGGGAGGGGAACGGGATTGAGGAGGACCTCTACACCGATTATTACCGCTACACCCGTAATTATTCACTGCGGACCGTAGAGCGGGTCTTTCATCAAGGCGCTGATGCCGCTGATGCCGCCGGCGCCGGCAATGCCGGTGATACCGCTGCTGCTGCCGCCGGCGCCGGCAATGCCGGCGATACCACCGCTGCCGCCGCAGCCGAATCTGATACCGAAACCGGCGCTGAATCCGGTACGGAGGGGCTGAGGACGACCATGCGTTTCCCCCGCCGCAGCCTGGATTCAAAAGACGAGGAATTGTTTGTTTCCCCGGCCATCGCCTATGGTTCTCAATTCCTGGAAGATGCCCATACCGGGAGTTCCGGGCAGCTTGTCTACGAAACCGACGAGCGGGGCCGAATCCTTACGGAAACCATGCGGGGGGAAGACGGAGAAATTATTACCGAACTGCGGAACCAGTGGTCCGGCAACCGCCTAAGCCGGATTATCTATACCTCCCCCGGTGGGGAAGAGCGGATAACCGAATACGATTACAACGACGAGGGCGACCGGATTACGGAGCGGAACTTTCGCAACGGGATCCTTGAACGGGTGGTACATATTTCCGGCAACATTGAAGATGAGGAGATTTACATGGACGGAGAACTTGTTCTGCGGACCCGGTGGGAAGGGGGACGAAAGATACGCGAGGAACGGGTACGGGCAGGCCGTACCGGGGCAGGGACCGCCGTTCCCCGGGGGGAACCATGACCGGAACGCGGAAATTTTCCTTTCCCTTCTGGATAGGATTTGTCGCTTCCCGCCACGTCCGCCGGGGCCGGGGTAAATCCCCCTCTCCTGTTTTTGCGGTTCTTGGTATTGCCACCGGCGTCCTGGCCCTCACGGTGATTATCGCGGTGATGAACGGTTTCCAGCTTGGCTTTATCGAAAATATTCTGGAAATATCCTCGTACCATGTACGGCTTGAGGACTTCCCCCCCGAAGATACGGAAACCCTGCGGCAAACCCTGGCGGCCGCTCCGGGAATTACCGCGGCCGTCCCCTTCTGCGAATTTCAGGCCCTGATCCGTGGAGGGGGGGACAGGCAGGCGGGGCTTCTCGTCCGCGGGCTGCCGCCTGAAGCCCCGGAACTTGACCGGGGCATGGCGTCCAAACTTGAATTTGAAGCCGGCTCATTTGATATTTCCCGTGACGGGACCATCCTCCTGGGAACGGAACTGGCCCGTTCCCTGTCTGCCCGTTTGGGGGACACGGTTACGATCTTCTCCGTCGATGACCTGTTTGGGGGGCCGGGGGCGGGGGTAAATAGTTTTACCGTAACGGGGATATTCCGTACCGGTTACTATGACTACGATATGGGCCTGGCCCTTATGAAGATAACAACCGCCCTTTCCCTTTCACAGACCCCCCCCGTGCTGGGCTTCAAACTCCGTGACCGCTGGCAGGACTCGGCGGCCATCGAAAGCCTTGGCAGGCTGGTTCCGGGGGCAAAACTCAGCGGCTGGCGGGATTACAACCGGTCATTTTTCGGCGCCCTGCGCACGGAAAAATTGTTTATGTTTATCCTGGTGGGCCTTATATTTATCGTGGTCGGCCTTAACATCTTCCAGGCCCAGCGCCGGGCGGTGCTTGAACGCCGGGAAGAAATAGGATTGTTGCGGGCCGTGGGCGCGGGGGATTTTTCGGTACGCATGGTTTTTGCCTGGGATGGATTTTTGATCGGCATCTGCGGCGCGGGAACCGGCCTTGCGCTGGGGCTCCTTGTGGCCTCCCGTATCGGCGCGTTTTTTGACCTGGTGGAGGGCTTTATCAACGTTTGTATTAACGTTATAAACTACCTGTCCGGTTCTTTTTTTGGTTCCGGGAATTTCGAGGTTTTTTCCCCGGCAGTGTATTATATCAAAGAGATACCCTCCAGGATCATCCCCCATGAGGTGTTCCTGATCTTCATGTTCGGATTTCTTTCTGCCCTGCTGGCGGCCTGGTTTGCTTCGGGCAGGGTGTCCCGGACAAAACCCGCGGAGGTACTGCGTGATGAGTGATACGGTTAAAGACGGGGATAATGTTCTGGTCCGCTTCCGCGGCGTTGTCAAAAACTATACCTCCGGCGATGAAACGCTCCATATCCTGCGGGGGGTAAGCTTTGATCTTCGCCGCGGGGAGACGGCGGCGATAACCGGGCGCAGCGGCAGCGGCAAGAGTACGCTGCTCAATATTCTGGGCGGGCTTGACCGCAGTGACTCGGGGACGGTAACCGTAGCGGATGTGGATCTGGGTTCCCTTCCCGAAAGCGCCCTGGCCTCCTACCGGAGAAACCAGGTTGGCTTTATTTTTCAGTTTCATTACCTCCTTAAAGATTTTACCGCCCTGGAAAACATCATGCTTCCCGCCTATATCGCGGGGATGAAAAAAAAAGAAGCCCTGGACAGGGCAAGGACCTTGCTGCAGGATTTGGACCTGGAGGAGAGGGCAGGCCACTATCCTTCCCAGCTTTCAGGCGGGGAGCGGCAGCGGGTGGCGGTGGCCCGTTCCATCGTCAACGATCCGGATCTGGTGCTGGCGGACGAACCGACCGGCAACCTGGACCCGGATAATTCCGCCGCGGTAGCGGAACTGCTTTACGGAAGCGCCCAAAAATGGGGCAAGAGTCTTATCGTCGTTACCCACGATGAAAAAGTCGCCGCCCGCGCCGGGATCCGTTACACCCTGACGGCAGGACAGCTTAGCGCCGCTCCGGAGGCCCTGTGAAAGCGGGCTGGATGTTTTTTGTCGCCATCCGTTACCTTTGGGGCCGGGCAAAAGAGGGGGGCCGCTATCTAAGGGGGGCGGTGGTGGGCATAGCCCTCAGCCTTGTCCCCATCATCGTTACCCTTATTGTCGCCGACGGCATGATCCGGGGGATTACCGACCGCTTTATCGAGTTGGGTACCGGCCATCTTCAGGTTTACGATTATATCGAAGGGGGAAATGTTGACACCCTTATCCCCACAATTGCGGCGTTTGACGGGGTACGGGGAGTCTGGTACGAACGGCAGGGGCTGGGGGTGGTAGCCGGAAAAGAGGGCAAACGCGGCGCCACGATCCGGTCGCTGGACAGTTCATTCTGGGTAGAGGAGGGAAGCGCCAGGTACCTGAACACTGTGGCCGGATCGCCCCAGCCCCAAAGCGATCAGGATGTGGTGCTGGGCCAGTCTCTTGCCGAGGAGATCGGCGCGGCCGTGGGGGACACGGTACGGATCATGACGATTCGGGGCATGGATGGCCGGCCTGTTCCCCGGATAGCGGCCTTTACGGTAGCCGGAATCGTTTCATCCGGTTACCGGGAACTGGACGCCCTGTGGTGTATTACCTCAAGGGGAGGGGGGGACCGGATCATGGACGGGACCGCGGGCCGTCCCCGCCTTATCGTTAAAATAGACAGACCCTACGATACGGCAAGAATAATGGCGATAAACCTTCAGCGTATTCTGGGGCCTCCTTACGCGGTGTACACCTGGGGAGATCTGCACCAGAGTCAGTACCGTTCCTACGAGTCTACCCGCCAGCTTCTCCTTTTTATTATGGCGCTTATCGTTGTCGTTGCCGCGGTGAACGTGTCCAGTGCCACATCAATGCTGGTGATTGAACGGCGGCGGGACATCGCGGTACTTAAGGCGGCGGGGGCAAGCCCCCGTGGGACCGGAGGCGTGTTTGTGCTGGCAAGTTTACTCACCGGGTTTTGCGGCGCCGTCCTTGGCATCGGCGCGGGGCTCCTTGTGGGAATCAACATCAACAGCCTTATTCACGGCCTTGAAAGGCTGTTAAGTTTCTTTTCCGGCCTGTTCCGGGGCGGGGAGGTAAAGATACTGGACCCCGGCTACTACCTGGAAAACATACCGATCATCGTTGACTGGGCCGCTGTCTTCTTTATCGGCTTTTTTACGATCCTCTGCTCGCTCCTGGCCTCCTGGATCCCCGCGCGCCGGGCGGGGAAACTTAAACCCCTGGACCTGTTCAGGAAATATTAGCAACCCTAAAACAGATGTAACGCCCACCTATACGCCCGCCCGGCCTGATACCGTATTTTTTTGTATTTTTTCCTTGCCATCCACGCCTGACGATGTATAATAAGCGTTTACCCTGCCCGCGTCGCAGAGCCGCGGGCCTAATGATGAGAGGAGGTTCTATATGAATCTGCAGCGTCCGAATGGAAATGACGCTACCAGGACAGGCAACCGCTCCACAAGCGTAGTGCCTTCAAGCGGTCTTTGTTCCCGTTGTCTTGATGGGTGTAAGGGGAACTGTGAAATTTTCAAGGCCGCGTTTCGGGGAAGGGAGTTGATTTACCCCGGTCCCTTTGGGGATATTACCGCCGGGGGGGACAAGAACTACCCTGTGGATTATTCCCACCTGAACATCCAGGGTTACGCCCTGGGCGCGGAGGGACTGCCGGCAGGTACCGGCGCCAATCCCGATACGGCCCGTTTCCCCCTGGTGAACACGGAGACCGGGTACGGCTGGGACAGGAAGGTAAAGCTGTCGCTGCCCATTTTTACCGGGGCCCTGGGTTCAACGGAAATTGCCCGGAAGAACTGGGAACACTTTGCCGTGGGCGCGGCAATTTCCGGCGTTACGATTGTCTGCGGGGAGAACGTCTGCGGCATCGACCCGGCGCTGGAACTGAACGCCGCCGGGAAGGTAACGAAGGCCCCCGACATGGATCGCCGGATTGAAGCCTACCGGAAGTACCACAAGGGCTATGGGGAGATCCTCATCCAGATGAACGTGGAAGACACAAGACTGGGGGTGGCGGAGTACATCATCGACAAACACAGGATCGAAACCATCGAACTCAAGTGGGGACAAGGGGCCAAGTGTATCGGCGGGGAGATCAAGGTAGCCCAGCTGGAACGAGCCCTGGAACTGCAGCGCCGGGGGTATATCGTTACCCCGGATCCTTCGGACCCGGTGATCCAGGCTTCCTTTAAGGCGGGGGCCATTAAAGAATTTGAACGACACAGCCGGCTGGGTTTTGTGAGCCGGGAAGGGTTCATGAAAGAAGTGGAACGGCTGCGGTCCCTGGGCTTTAAGCGGATTACGTTAAAAACCGGGGCCTACAGTCTTAAGGAACTGGCTATGGCCCTCCGCTGGGGTTCCGAGGCCCGGATAGACCTGCTGACGATTGACGGCGCTTCCGGGGGCACCGGCATGAGCCCCTGGCGGATGATGGAGGAGTGGGGGATTCCTTCGATCTACCTGCACAGCGCCGCGGCCGAATACGCCGCCGTTCTTGCTTCCTCCGGCAGACGGGTTCCCGACCTTGCCTTTGCCGGGGGCTTCTCCACGGAGGACCACGTGTTTAAGGCCCTGGCCCTGGGCGCCCCCTACGTTAAGGCGGTCTGCATGGGCCGGGCCCTGATGATCCCCGGCATGGTGGGCAAAAACATCGCCCAATGGCTCAAAGAGGGGAACCTGCCCAAGTCCGTGTCCGATTACGGATCCACGGCGGAGGAGATCTTTGTCAATTACGAAAAGGTCAAGGACATGGTGGGCGCTTCGGAGATCGGCAACATTCCCCTGGGGGCCATCGGTATCTACAGCTACGCTGAGAAGATCAAGGTGGGCCTGCAGCAGCTTATGGCCGGGGCCCGGCGCTTCAACATCGGCGTTATCGGCAGAAAAGATCTGATGTCCCTGACGGAAGAATGTGCCAGGGTAACGGGTATCCCCTACCTCCTGGACTGCTACCGGGATGAGGCCCTGGAAATACTCAATTCAAAGTAAGGCTGTCAGAATTTACCACGCGGCCCGCCTATCGACTGAGTGGGCTGGCCCTGGTAAATCTACAGAGTGGAGGCGGATGGGCGGGCGCTTGACGAACCTTTAAGCCCGCACTATGTTAAGAAATCTTCTGTACCCGTGTGCAGGTGTTTCTGTAAGGAGCTTACGATGAACCCTTTTACCAAGAACCCTTTTACTAATTTTTCCGTTATGTCCTATTCGTTTCACGGCCTGCTCGGACGCGGGGCAATCAACATCTTTGGGTATCTTGAAACGGTTAAATACCGTTACGGTCTTAACACCGCGGATATTTGGAACGGCCTTATCACCGGCTATGACGAGGACTACATCAAGATACTCAAGCAGAACATCGACGAGCGGGGCCTTGAGGTGGTGAACCTGTGCTGTGACGGGGCCCATGTCTGGGATAACGATCCGGTCGAGCGGGCCAGGAATGAGGATCTGGCGTGGAAGTGCCTTAACATGGCGGAGAAGATCGGCGCCAGAACGATCCGGATTGACGCGGGGGTTCGGGAAGACACCATTACTGCCGAGCAGATGGATTATACGGCGAAAAAATACCGGGAGTACTGCCGCCGGGCCGCTGCTTTCGGCGCGAAGCTGGGGACGGAAAACCACTGGGGGGCTACCCGTTTTCTGGCAAATGTCGAAAATCTCTTTGCCGCGGTAAACGAGGACAACTTTGGCCTGTTGCTGCACCTGGGGAACTGGGAAGAAGGCGACAAGGACGAAAATGACAGGGCGGTAATTAAAAAGGCCATGCACACCCACATTGATTTTGAGCACTGTGTGGATGCCCAGAGGGTACTGCCGCCGCTGGCCGAATACTCCGGCTGCTGGTCGGTGGAAAGTCATAAATCCACCAACGAGTACAACAACGTTGCTTTTCAGCTTGCCCAGGTTAAGCGGGTTATCTCCCCGATGGATTACCGTTAAAGGAGCGGTGTATGGAAAAAATTAAAGTCGGCATTATCGGCTGCGGGGTTATTGCGCGGGCAGCCCACGGACCGGACTACAAAAAACTTGGCGACAGGGTAGAGATTACCGCGGCCTGCGACATCGTAAAGGAAAAGCTGGATTCGTATTGTGAACAGTTCAGCGTTAAAAAGCGGTATTCCACAATCGCCGAACTGCTTGACGATGACGAGGTACAGGCGGTTGACGTGTGTTTACACAACAACATGCACGCCCCCACGGCCATAGAGGCGATGCGCCGGGGTAAGGACGTGTACTGTGAAAAACCTATGGCCGGTTCCTACGCCGATGCCCTGGCCATGCTAAAGGCGGCAAAAGAATACGGCCGTAAACTTCATATCCAGCTTGGCACAATCTACAGTTCCGCTTCTTTTGCGGCAAAGCGGCTTATTGATAACGGTGATCTGGGGCATATATACCACATGCGGTCAACCGGCTTCAGGCGCAGGGGCCGACCCTATGTTGACGGGTACGGGGAAAAGGAATTTGTCAGTTCCAAGGTAGCCGGCGGCGGGGCCCTCCTTGATATGGGGGTGTACCACATCTCCCAACTCCTGTACCTGACGGGTAACAGGCGTCCCTTGAGGGTTATGGGTCATACCTACCAGGAACTCGACATGGACCCCGGACGTAAGGCAAGCTCCGGCTACGATGTGGAAGAACTTATCGTCGGCATGGTTGATTTTGAGGATCGCCTCAGCATGGACCTGATCGAATCCTGGGCCATGAACCTTGATACGCTGGAACCTTCCTGCATCCTGGGATCGGCGGGGGGCCTGCGGCTTAACCCGTTCAGTTACCACTATACAAAGCATGATGTGGTTTTTAACGCGGTGTTTGACGAACACGATCTTGATTTCCGTTCGGCCACGGTGTACCCCGAACAGATGTTCTACCGGAACTCCCAGGCTCACTGGGTGGCAGCCCTGATGGGTGAATGTCCGCTCCTGCCTACCGCGGAGATCGGTCTGAATACCCAGCTGATTCAGGAATCCCTTTACCTGTCCAGTGAATTGGGCCGGCAGGTTAGCACCGAAGAGGTTATCGCTGCAAGCACAGCAAAAATAACTGAAGTTATCGGATTGTACAAATAGGCCGCCGGCTTACGGCAGACAGGATCTGCTGCTGTACCGGAAGCAACCTGTGCCTCCGATGGCTCAGACCAACGCCGAGGCGGAAAAAATAAACAGCTACCCGGATATCAAAAAACTGGTGGACGATATGACCCCCCAGTGGATAGCCGGGGTTCGGGACATT
>JAITJW010000095.1 GCA_031278715.1 Treponema sp.
AAGAGGGCTGTTATTCTACCGGCTTTTAGAGTCCGCGATGCACACAGAAACAATTACTTATGATGAACTTGTAAACCGTAAAATATAGTGCCCGTGTTGGTCAAATGGGTAGGCATGTACTATTAAATTCAAATATCTTGGTTAAAAGTGAATTGAAAAATGAAGTAAAAAAATTAATGGAAATTAGAAATACAATAATTCACTACAAATTCAATTATAATACATCTGAAATCAGATCGAATATATTGAAAGTGATCAAGGAACTAAGAAAATTGTTTAGAGAAGTTACGCATAATGATTTTCTAAATGATGTTAATGAAAAAACAAAAGAAATACTAAAGAAAACAGAAGATGATTATCTGGAACAATTACATCTTTCTCAAGCAGAAGCACAAGAAGAAGCAAAAAAAATGATTTTGAAATTGTAAATTGCAATTACTGTTTTGAAGATAATACTGCTATTATAAATAAAGATGATGAAATATATTGTTTCTTTTGTGAAGAAACAGATTATGATGTAGAGTGTTGTAGATGTGGAACACTAATAAAGCTGAGTGAAGCATATGAAATTAATTTAGACCCGATGATGAGCAAGAATATTTATGCGAATATTGTAATGGATTATTAAATGAAGATTAATAAAAGTAATATTTTTACTTCATATAACACATAACAGCAAATTTATAATATACTATACCTCGTTATTTAACAGTTGCTTGAACTACGGAAAGTGCGATGTAAGAAAGGACAGTGTAAATGATTTGGAGAAATTGTAGAACCGAGTACAAGTGGAACAGAGCAATTTTGACATTTTTGATTTGTGGCGGTTCCGGGTCAAAGTAAAATGAAATAGCAAATAATTCACCTTTTGTCGAGAGTTGCCCCTGTATGCGGCGGAGGTGGTGAATGTTTTTTCCTCATATGGGCGCAGCCCATGCCGCCCAAGCGGTTCTTGTCTTGGGCAGGGCCGGGGTTTTTGTGCCCTGCATGAGCTGATGGTTTCACCATTGGGGACTAATGCGAGGCGCGAAGAGAGTGGCTGTATCGGTAAGCGGGGGGTCAGGGGAAAATAAAAAAGACCTTTTCCCGGGATGATTTTTGGATTTTTGGTCGCCGTGTGAGCATTTGTGTCAGCAACATTCATTCAATCTGGTTAGTAATGGCTGGTAGACATTAACACATAACACTTGACTAATTCCTTATCCTGTAATAAGATAGAGTAACAGTTAGCACTTGCGATAACGAAAAAACTATAGTGCTTACGCTGAACTTGCCGTTTTTCAGGCAAGCATATAAGGTGTATCAGGGATTGACAGATTGAGCCTGCCAATACTCCTGTCTGTTAATTCTTGCAGTATGCAGCTTTTCCCTGCGTTCGGCAAGCCGTGAATCCCTTCTGCCGTAAAACACGTCATTGGGGGTCAAATAGCCTATCGCGCTATGAAGCTGTTCGCTGTTGTAATAGGCAAGCCACAGCGCCATCCGCGCCCGGGCGTCTTCCTCGTCTACATAAGCGGACCTCCTGGTATGTTCGCTTTTCAGGGTGCGATGAAAGCGTTCAAGTTTACCGTTGCTCTGCGGGTGGTTGTCTTGGGTGAACGTATGGCCGATTTCCAGTTCTTTCGGTGTAAACCTTTTCCTTTTGCCCATTTTTCCCTCCGGGGGCTTTATGTTTACACCTTATAAGAGAGCTGTTCCCAAAACTCGGTTAGTTTTGGGAATAGCTTTGGAAAAGGCGGCCAAAAGTCCGCTTTTTCCTCTAAATCTAAGGTTGCTTTCCCAAAAACTGAAGTTTTGGGGAAGCCTCTAATAACACCAAAAACGATCCCAGGGGAAACACGGACCAGCACGGACAGACGAAACCTACAAGGCCTCCTCCGCCTTCTCAAAAAAACCGGGTAATGAAGGTGGAAAGGATGGGCACGTAAGTTACCAGCATAACCACGACAAGCTGGATGATGAGGAAAGGGAAGACATAGCGGCAAATATCTACGAATGGTTTTTTGAAGCGGTACGATGCGAGAAACAGGTTGAGTCCTACCGGGGGGGTCAGAAAGCCCAATTCCAGATTGATGATAAAAATGATGCCCAAATGCACGGGGTTGATGCCGTAAGCCTCTCCCAGCGGAACGATGAGGGGAAGAACGATAAGGATGGCGGAAAAAATATCCATCAGGCAGCCCACCACAAGGAGTACCAGATTGAGGAGCAGCAGGAACAGGTATTTTGATTCGATGGTACGCTGCATCCAGTCTGCCAGTTCCATGGGAATATTGGTATCCACAATGTAGTACGAAAGGGACTGGGAAAGGGCCAGTATCGCCAGAACCCCCCCGATAATGGGCGCTGCCTTCAGAAAAACCTGGGGTACCGCGTTAAGCGGAATGTCCCGGTGGATCAGAACTTCCACAACAAAAATGTAGATCACCGCGGCGGCCCCAAGTTCCACAAGGGTAAGCGTACCGGTAAAATAACCGGCCAGCAGCAGGAAGGGGAGCAGTATTTCCAGGATTGAGCCTTTAAGGGATTTTAGCGAATCGGAAAGCTTAAAGCGCTCAACGGGGATACCGGACCGTACTGAAATGGTAATGCCGAAGACGATAACCGCGGTGACCAGGATGATGCCGGGAATGAAGCCTCCGGCCAGCATGTGGAACACGTCGGTCTGTATCATGGCCCCCACCAGAATTAGGGGAAGGCTGGGGGGGAACAGCAGCCCGATGCTTCCTACGCTGGTCAGAAGGCCGATGGAGAATTTTTCCGGGTATTTTACGTGGCCGGAAAGGATGGAGTAAAGGATACCCCCCAGGGCCAGGATCGTTACCCCGGAAGCGCCGGTAAACGAGGTAAAGAAGGCGCAGATGATCACCGTGGCGATGATCATGCCTCCGGGAATCCATGAAAAAAGGCTGCGGAACGTTGTTACCAGCCGTTCCCCCGCTTTGCTTTCCGAAAGGAAAAAACCTACCAGCGTAAAAAGGGGAATGGGGATGATACTCTCGTTGGTCAGGGCGGAGTAAATATCCGTGGCTACCACGTCAACGGGTATGGACACGGATTCCAGAAGCAGTAAAACCATGCCCCCCATGACCACGAAGAGGGGAAGCCCCGCCAGGGCGCAGGCTATAAGGAAGACCAGGGCGGGAATTTTTATGAACAGGGCCAGGGAGTGCAGGAAATCTTGAAAACCCTGCGCCCAGGCGGGAATATCGTATTCCCAGATGAATTTGGCGATGGAGGGGAAAC
Source organism: Treponema sp. (assembly GCA_031278715.1). Lineage (GTDB taxonomy): Bacteria > Spirochaetota > Spirochaetia > Treponematales > Breznakiellaceae > JAISFT01. The sequence continues at coordinate 3,247 of JAITJW010000095.1, forward strand.
TTACCAGCACCCCCAGGGCGATGGCCAGGACGGGAAGTATCCGCCCTGGACCACCCAGGCCCGTGCGCCGGGCAAAACGGAGGGCGATCACCAGGTAGCCAAGGGGGATAATAAACGCAAAAACCCGGTCGGGGATAAAGCCCACGAGATCCCCCATAAGGCCTATCCTGAGAAACGCGGGAGCGCAGCAGGCGATGGCGGTAACGATAAAGGCGGCCAGAAGGTTGGTACACCCGTGGATATACCGTTTCAGTGTTTTCCGGGAAACAAACTGGACCAGCGTGATGGAAAGGTGTTCTTCGGTGCGGGTGGTAATCATCCCGGCCAGCATCCCCCCCACCAGCAGCAGGTGGACCAATATCTCCGAGAAATAGGGAACAGTACGGGAAAAGATGCGGCTTAGCATCTCCACCGCGGAAAACAGGGCCATAAGGATAAACGAGGCAAAACAAGCCCAGTTTTCTATACGGTACAGGATAGAATCGTTAGGAGGTTTGATAATTTCTGCAGAACCGGGCATTTCGGTTACGGACGTCAATGGGAACTCCGGTATCGTCGCAGTATTTCTTCAATTCTGAGGTACATTTCCTTGTTAAAGACATTCCTGTCCAGCAGGGCGGGGATTCGGGAACTTATATCGTTCAGCCAACTCTGTTCTATCTGGGGGCTAGCCACGTTGTAGATAAGGCCGTCCTGCCTCATGGCCTCGATAGCCTCCGCCTCCCGTTTCTGGAAAGATGCCTCAAACTCAATACCGGCCTTACGGACAATATCGTGAAGCCGTTCCCGGTACCGTTCAGGGATGCTTTCCCAGCCCTGTCTGTTCATCAGGACGCCGCCCATAAAAGGGGCCAGTCTGATGGAACTGAGGTTTCTGGCCTCCCGGTAAAGGGAAGAAGCCTGTACCGCGATGGGGCTTTGGTAAAACGCGTCGATACGGCCGGAAACAAGTAAGGCCGGTATATCGTTCAGAGAGGCCCCGACCATTTGAAATCCCAGGGCTTTGAACGCATCGTTGAGTTTTGTATCCCCCGGATTGGTACCTACTTTAAGCCTTCTCAGATCATCGAGGCTGAAGACCGGGGAACGGGAAAAGATCATCACCCAGCCCCCCTTGGCCCAGGCCAGGGCCTTAAAGCCCTTTTCTTCAATCTTCGTGTCCAGGAAAGGCCGTACCTCCTGCAGTACCGCGTCAAATTCGTCGTTGTTCCTGATAAAAAACGGGACGGAAAGGGTCATGATCTCCGGGGCAATCGAATAAAAAGCCTGGGAGGTAAAAACCGCCGCCTGGAAACGGTTCTGCCTGAGCCACTGCAGGTACTGGTCTTCTGAACCGGGCCGCTGGTGGGAGATGTTAAGGACCACCTCCCCGCCGGTTACCTCGTACCATTCCGCGGCGATCCGGTCCAGAATAAGCCCCCAGTCCGAGTTACGGGGCAGGGGGGAAGCCAGCCGTATCTCAACTGCATACCCTGTCCCCGCAAAAAACAAAAAGAGTACTGTTCCCAGCGCCAGAATTTTCGACATTCGGTACCGAATTCTAGAAACTACCGTATTCATCCTAGTATTCACTCTCACCTTCAATTTTGTCATATTCAATTGTTTCGTATGCCTCCGTATCAAGTTCGCCGTCCTCGTTGAGGAAGAAGTAATCCCCCGCCTTTTCCAGCAGGTTCTGGGCTTTTTGCCGGGAGATGATATTTACCAGCCGGTTTGCCCTGTCCGCGTCCACGTCGATGTCCAGGGCCTTTTGCAGGAAGGACCGGAAAGCTTCGTAATCCTGGGCCGGAATCGCCACAGCCTGGGCGTAGGAAACATAGGGCCCCGCCAGTTTACCGCCGGATTTCTCCAGGGACCGTTCAAAGTGAAGGGATGCCCGGTCCGGCGCCCCGCCCATAGCTACGGGAAGGGAAGCATAAGCCTGAATATAAAAATCATCCAGGGCGCCTGAATTAAAATCCGGGTCCAGTTCATAGGCCCTGTCCGCGTAGGCCATACACTCCGGTACCTGCCGGCTTAGGGTGTAATCGAAGGGGTCCAGGGAAAAGGCTGAAAGGGTCCCTCCGGCGATCCAGTAGAGCAGCGGAACGTCGTCTTTTTTCATTTTTGCCAGGTAGGGTGCAAGGGTTCCCCCCTCCAGGGAGGCAGCTCCGATGCCGGGATACTTCCGCTCAAGGCCGTCACGCAGAATCCCGACCCCCCGCAGGTAGAGTTTTTTTGCCCGCTGTTGGGCCGCCTGCCGTTCCTTGTAAGAGGGGGAAGGGAGGAATTCCACCGGCCCCTGGACAAAGGCGTTGGCGTACATTACAAACAGGGAACCTGTCGTAAGGATAAGTCCCCTGTGATCCGGAGCCTCCGACAATAGGGCCTCGTACATCTTGATGGCGAAGGGCAGGGCGTCCGCCACCAGCTGGGGGTCGTTATCGCCGGTAAAAACCTCTGAGCCTCCGGGCCCGGTCAGGGCATCTGCTACTGCCCGGACAGCCATCCGGTTTAGCGAACAGCCGGAAGCGGCCAGAACGAAAGACAACAAGACGCTGCAGAAACAAAGCTTTAGCGGTTTCATATCACCATGATTATTAGTGCTTTGAGAGTTTTTAGCAATACAGACTGTTCCAAAATCGGCATTTTGGAACAGTCTGTATTGCTAAATCAGTTTTTCCAGTTCCTCTACAAGCTGGCCAAAGATCCTGCAGGCCGCCTCTACGGGGGCCGGGCTTGACATGTTTACCCCGGCCAGGGCCAGGGATTCGATGGGGTAGCGGGAGCCGCCGGACTTGAGGAAGGCGAAGTAATCCTCCCGTTCCTGGTCGCCCCCGGCCAGAACCCGTTCAGCCAGGGCCAGGGCCGCGGAAATGCCCGTGGAGTACTTGTACACGTAAAAGGCCCGGTAGAAATGGGGGATTCTAAGGCCCTCAAGGTCGCTTGAGGGTTCAAAGGTCATGGCGGGGCCAAAGTACTTTTCCAGCAGTTTCCGGTATTCGCCGCGCAGCACCTCTACCGTAAGGGGGGTGCCCCCTTCCTCCAATTCGTGGGTGATCTTTTCAAATTCGGCGAACATGGTCTGCCGGTACAGGGTTGCCAGAATATCGTCGGCCCGTTTGTTTAACAGGTAACGCTTCAGATCGTGGGAATCCGCGGTTTTGATCAGGTAATCGAACAGCAGTTCCTCGTTAAAGGTACTGGCCACTTCAGCCTCGAAGATGGTGTAGTTGTAGTGCATAAAAGGGTTGGAACGGGCGGAGTACCACGAGTGCATCGAGTGGCCCCCCTCGTGGGCCAGGGTGAACACGTCCCGAATGCTGTCGTTCTTGTAGTTCATCAGGATATAGGGGTCCCCGGTATAGCTTCCCGCGGAGAAGGCCCCGGAACGTTTGCCCTTGTTTTCGTAGCGGTCCGCCCAGCGGCCCAGGAGCCCGGAGCGCAGGACCCCCACGTATTCGTCCCCCAGTGGGGCCAGGGCCGCGGAGACAAGGTCCACCGCCTCTTCCCAGCTTGTCTCCTTAATTGACTTGGGGACGATGGGGGCGTACACGTCGTAGTGCCGCAGATCCGTAAGGCCCAGGGCCTTTTTGCGCATCTCATAGTAACGGTGAAGGGGTCCCAGGTTGGCGCTTACCGCGGCGATAAGGTTATCGTAGACTTCCTCATCCACCTTGTCGGGGAACAGGGCCGCTTTCCGGGCGGAGGGGAAGCCCCGGATTCTGGCGCGGATCACGTTGTTTTTAACTGAACCGGAGTACAGACTCGCCAGACTTGTCTTGTGTGCCTCAAAGTGGGCGTAGAACTGTCCGTAGGCCCGGCGGCGGATCTCCCGGTCGGGGTTTTCCATAAAAACCGCCCAGGTAGACTGGGAAAGGGGCCGGGGGCCCTCCGCCGTGTCGATAGTCCCAAAATCAAGGTCCACGTTGGTAAGGACCGAAAACGTTTCCTGCGCCACCCCTTCCCCTTCGGCGTGGAGGGCGATGATCCGTTCTTCGGCGCCGCTGAGGATATAGGGCTTGTAGCGGAGGAGTTTTTGAAGGTAGATCCGGTACTCCTCCAGCCGGGGGGATTGGAGAAAGGCCTCCATGTCCTGTTCGGGGATGGCCTGTATCTCCGGGGCCTCCCATGAACCGGCGGCCTGGGCTTTGGCCGCGGCCATCATGAATTTGCCCGTCATCGTGCGCGCCGCGCCGGCCCCCTCGTCTTCGGTCTGCCGCAGATCCGCGTAGTAGCCAAGCCGTTCTTCCAGGATTCTGAAGTCCCGGATAAAGTCCAGGTAGTCCGCCAGGCTTTCCGCTGATCTGCCCAGGGTGCCCCGGTAGCCGGGGATCTTCCCGGTTTGCTGTTCGTAGTCCCCCAGCGCCGTGTTCCAGGCTTCGTCGTGCGGGAACAGTTTTGAAAGGTCCCAGGTATGTTCGGGTCGCTGTTCTGAGCGGGAAGGTATGGTTGATGGTGTCATAAGGTCAGCATAACCGCCGGTCCCCAAGCATGGCAAGCCACTGGTTCCGGGGCGGCGTTGTATAAATTTACATTTTTTTGTTTGTTTACCCGGGTATAACGGTTTTTTGCTACCGAAATGAAGGATTCCGGTCCTAGAATAAGGAACGGGCTTGCGGCCAGAAGGAGGGCATTAATGATCCGGCTTAAGGAGCTTAATAAATTTTTTGGAACATTACAGGCCCTCAAGGATATCAGCTTGCATGTCCGGGAGGGGGAGAAAGTAACTATTATTGGGCCTTCCGGATCGGGCAAAAGTACCCTTATCCGCTGCATCAACGCACTGGAGGAGCCCAGCGGGGGGGAAGTGTACCTGAACGGTGAACTTTTGACCCACGCCAACCACACCCGGCTTATCCGTACCTACTGCGCAATGGTGTTCCAGCAGTTCAACCTGTACCCCCACATGACGGCCCTCCAGAACATCACACTGGCCCCTGTCAAACTCCAAAAGAAGAGCAAGAAAGAGGCGGAAGAGATAGCCTGTCACTACCTGGACGTGGTAGGGCTTAGGGACAAGGCCGGGAAGTACCCCGCCACACTGTCCGGCGGCCAGCAGCAGCGTATAGCCATTGCCCGCGCCCTGGCGACCCGTCAGAAAATACTCCTCTTTGACGAGCCCACCAGCGCCCTTGACCCGGAGATGGTCCAGGAAGTACTGGACGTGATGATCCGGCTGTCACGGGAGTCGATTACGATGGTGGTGGTAACCCACGAGATGGGATTCGCCCGGCAGGTGGCCGACCGGGTAATATTTATGGACCACGGGGTCCTTGTGGAAGAGGGACCCCCGGAGGAATTTTTTGAGCATCCACAAAATGAACGCACCGCTGCGTTTTTAAGTAAAATTCTGCACTAACAGGAGGTAGCGGAATGAAGGTAATGAAAAAGGTACTCGGTACTGTTTTGATTATGGCGGCAGTTACCGGCGCTGTATTTGCCGGTGGGAAAAAGGAACAGGCCCCTGCGGTCCAATCTACAGGGAACGCCGATGTTGACAAAATTGTCAGGGCCGGAGCCCTCAGGGTGGGGGTAAAGTCCGATGTCCCCGGTTTCGGTTTGCTCAACCCCGATACGGGGCACTATGAGGGCCTGGAAATCGACATGGCAAAACTTATCGCCAGGGAGATCTTTAGGGACGAGAACCGGGTGGTCTTTACCCCGGTAACCGCCAAGACACGGGGTCCCCTGCTGGACAACGGCGACATCGACTTTGTTATCGCCACGTTCACGGTAACCGAGGAACGGAAACTTACCTACAACTTTTCGTCGATCTACTACACCGACGGGGTGGGGCTTCTGACCAAAAAGGCCGCCGGGTATACCGGGCTTAAAGATCTCAACGGTAAAACCGTCGGGGTTGCCCAGTCGTCTACCAGCCGGAAAGTGATTGAAAAGGGGGCCGCGTCCCTTGGGGTTTCGGTAAAGTTTCTTGAATACGCCACCTACCCCGAGATCAAGGCCGCCCTGGACTCCGGTCGTGTGGACGCCTTCTCCGTGGACAAGGCGATTCTCCGGGGCTATCTGGATGCCTCCGTGGGCCTTCTTCCCGACACCTACGAGCCCCAGCCCTACGGAATTGCCAGCAAACTTTCCAACAGGAACCTGGCTTCGTGGGTGGACGGCCTGGTTACCAGGTGGCTTGGCGACGGTACCATTAAAGCTTTGATCGCTAAATACGATCTCTAGCAGCCTGTTGCATAGCATAGCAGTCTGTCAGTGGTCCGGGGTTGATAATCCTGAACCGCCATGAGACAGATTTTATGCCGTAAGATACGCGGCGGGGTGTTGATTGCAAAGCGTTATTGATTTTTTTACCACTGGTCCCTTCGCTCTTTGGCGCTGGCAGCAGCTCTTCATGGCTGCTCCGGAATTCCTTGCCGGTTTTGGTGTTACGATTCTTGTTTCAATCCTCGCCCTGTTCTCCGCCCTTGTACTGGGTACTGTTTTCGGCCTCTGTTCTGCTTCACAGTTAAAAATTTTGCGGGCCCTGTCCCGTGTGTACGTCGAAGTTTTTCAGAACACCCCCCTTGTGGTGCAGGTGTTCTTTGTGTATAACGCCCTTCCCTACGTGGGTGTCCGGCTGGATGTGTTTCTTATCGGTATGCTGTGTGTGGGGATCTACCACGGGGCCTATGTGGCGGAGGTGTTCCGCGCGGGAATTAGCTCCATCCCCAAAGGCCAGATGGAAGCCGCCCGCTCCCAGGGTTTTTCCTACGTTCAGTCCATGCGGTACATCATTCTGCCCCAGACCGTTACGATTGTGCTGCCCCCCCTGGCAAACCAGGCGGTAAACCTTGTCAAAAACACCTCCACCCTGGCCCTCATTGCCGGGGGGGACCTTATGTACCGGGCCGATTCCTGGGCCAGCAACGGAACCCTGAGTTACGGCCCGGCGTATATTACGACCGGGGTTCTTTATTTTATTCTCTGTTTTCCCCTGGTTACCTGGGCCCGGCGCCACGAGACGCGGATAAAGAACCGGGACCATATAATCTCCGGGGGCGCCGGTATTGTGGTGATGGAGATGGAAGTTCCCGCGGAAGGGGGGGAAGCATGAACGCCCAGGTTTTTGCGGATATTTTTACGCCCGTTAATGTACGTTTTATCCTGCTGGGCTTACGGACGACCCTGCTGGTGTCCATTTCCACCGTACTGGTGAGTGTTCTCGTTGGTACATTTCTGGCCCTCTGCAGAAATTATGAACGGCGCCTTTTGGGACGGCTCGCCTCGATCTACATCGAGGTGTTCCGCAGTACCCCCCTGCTCCTGTGGATCCTGATCTGCGTGTTCATGCTGCCATTCGGCACCTACCTTACCCGGGGTTCTTTGGGCCTGGCCCTGTATACCTCATCGGTCATAGCGGAAATTGTGCGCGGGGGCCTTAATTCAATCGCCAAGGGTCAGTTCGAGGCCGCCCGGTCCCAGGGTTTCAGCTTTTTTCAGTCCCTTTTCTACATCATTTTGCCCCAGTGTTTTACCCGGATCATCCCCTCCCTGATGAGCCAGATTATCACCACCATCAAGGACACTTCGTTTTTTGCCCAGTTTGCCATTGCAGAATTTTTCTTTAACACCAAAAACCTGATGGGGGTTGTTTCCCGGACTACGCCGATCACAAGCGCCCATGTTTTTGTGCTGTACTGTTTTATCGCCCTGGTTTACTTTGTAATCAACTTTTCCCTGTCCTGCGTGGTCCGCAAGCTTGCCCGGGGAGATCGGAGCGTTATGCTCTACGAGGAATAGTACCGCTTCCCGTCAGGGGAACATCAAAAATCTGCTTCCGTGTTTTTACCCTTGATTGCCTCCCGGTTTTTACGCTCCCTCATGGACAGGAATATTACAATTCCCAGGAAGGCCAGCAGGAAGGCTGCCAATAGAGCCAGGACAAACGAATTGCCCGCGGCAGGGGGCTGGGGCGCTTCGGCGGCAAGAAAATCCGGCATCACCGGCCCGTCGCCGGCAGTCCCCATAGTCGCGAATATGATGATGAGGCAGATCATGATAGAAAGCATAATGGCCCCCAGCGCTCCAAGGGCCGCCAGACGCAGACTCTTCGATGAGTGCGGTGAAAGTGCAAAATACACAATCACCCCCAGCAATACTACCGAAAGGGGAACAATTATGAACAGCATGAAGGGATCGTATACCCTCCGCCGGGGCAGTGCAAGGCCGCGATTACTGGGCTGCTTTACGAAGCTCCGGTTCACCTGGAGTTTGCAGGGTCAAACTTGAGACCTGAGAATAGCCCTGGGCCCCTTCGAAAAACTTGTTTTTTTCTTCCCTATGTAGTATCTTGGGAAGAACATCAAACTGAGAGAGGTATATGATGGCTTACAAAATTTCCGACGCCTGCGTGAACTGTGGCGCCTGTGAAGCTGAATGTTCGTCCAACGCGATTTCCGAAAAAGACGGCAAGCGCTGGATAGATCCCGACAAGTGTGTGGATTGCGGTGGCTGTACCGCGGCTTGCCCCGTGGAAGCTATTGCCCAGTAACCCGGATTAAGCCGGAGGCCGAAAGGGACGGCATGTTCATTAGCGAACGGCATGCAGGTAAGACGGACCTTTTGTAACAGGCGGGGGCTGGCCCTTGCCTGTTTTTTGTTGCTCCTCCTTGCCCTGCCTGCCGGGGCGCAGTATCCCCCGGATGCTGGCTGGTTTTCCACGCTGCCCCTTATTTCGCGCCTGGACAGCAGGGATCCTCTTTTTGTCCAGTACCAGGGGGATGTGGAGTATTCCCGGCGCCGGGTTTTCGGGAGGGGCGGTTTATCGGAAGAGGACCTGGCCGGGGATCTGACCGTTTACCGGTACGTTCCCGGAGAAGGGGAGGACCTTTTTTCCATTGCCGCCCGCTGCAATATCCCCTACTCAGGATTAGCCACCATCAACCGGCTGGTCCATTCCGCCCTCTCGCTTCCGGCAGAACTGCTCCTTCCCTCCATGCCGGGGATCTTCGTCCCGCTGGAGCCGGATTCCGGCATTGAACGGCTCCTGGCCGCTGCCCGATCTTCCAGCGGCGGCGGGGTGGATATTCGGCTGAACCGTGACGGGGGCTTTTTCCGCTTTTTCCCCGGGGACGATTACAGCCCTACCGAGCGGATTTTTTTTCTGAACCGGGGTTTCCGTTTTCCCCTGCGCGATTTTACAATTACCAGCAGCTTTGGGCCCCGGATAAATCCGGTAACCGGACGTTTCCGTATCCATGAGGGGCTGGATCTGGCCGCTCCGATGGGGACCGATGTTTTTGCAGCGGAGGCGGGACTGGTAACCGAGACCGGATCGGACCCGATTTACGGGAACTACATCGTCATCAAACACGGGGATGACTGGGCAAGCCTCTACGGTCATCTTTCCCAAATCGACGTAGTCTTGCACCAGGAACTCCGATCCGGTAGTGTTATAGGTAAAGTTGGGTCTACGGGTCAATCCACCGGTCCCCATCTTCACTTTGAGTTGAGAAGGAACGGTAAAGCCCAGGACCCGGGAAAATACTTATTCAAAGCGGGTGTTCCTGAGTGAAGGTGGAAAATTTAAAGTGAAAACCGGATATAGAGGTTCGCTTGTTCTGGTTTTTGGCTTTATCGCCGCTGTTTCCTTGTGCCATGCCGAAGAACTTCGGGTAGTACCCTCCGGCGCCCTGGAGATTTCCCAGGGCGCCCCATTCCATGTTTCCATTCCTTATAACGGCGCCGTGCTTGTCTTTCTGGGGGACGATGGGCGTTTTTTCCGGGGCGTTGAACTGGAATGTGTTGCCCCGGTAGAATGGCTTTCGTATCCGGACAGTCTTGCCCTTTCAGTCTATACGGATCTCAGTCCCCCTGTTGACCCGGCCGTCCCCTCTGTAACTACCGGCCGCCGTTTTTTTTACGGTACCCTGCCGGGGAAGCTGCGGGCCGTTTATCAGATACCCCTGAGCGGGGATCACAACCTGGAAACCACTCCCTATGCACAGGTACTTTCCGGCCATGTCCCCCCCGCCTCGTTTCCCATCCTGATTCAGCTTGTCCCTCTGACCAGGGAGGCAAAAGCCGGGCTGGAGAAAATGGACTTTCAGGTTTCCGCCAGGCCCATCCTGGGGGACGAAGGGGCGGTACGGATAAATTTCCAGTATCCCGAACATCTTCCGGACAGACCTTTTAGCGTTTTGATCGACGACAAGACAGTCGAAACACCTGTCGATATCCTGTTGAAAGAGGGAGAACACCGGCTCCTCATCCTTTCCGATGATTACCGGAACGAGAACCGGCTGTTCAGGGTAGAACGGGCCCGGATTTTGGATCTGGATATTGTACTGGAGGACACCGCCCCCCTGTTATTCTTCGAGGCCCCGGAACAGGCGGTTATTTTTCTTGATGACCTGGCCCTGGAGGGGATGCGGGGGCCAATTCCGGTAGAACCGGGCTTCCACGAGGTTCGTTTCCAGGTAAGCGATTACAGTATTGCCAGAAATATTCAAGTCCGGAGGGGAAAAACCTACCGGATAGCCATAACGGTGGATGTGGACGTATCGGAATCGGAATGAACAGCCCTAAAAAATTCTAAAATCCGCGATTTTGTATTAAAGTATTGGCCTAGTCCTCCGATACTGAAAGGGTCGGACCTATAGTTCCCCTCCCAAATCACTATATTTCCGATATGCCTCAAGGGCATGCCGGTCGCGTTTCGCGACCGGCTTTTTGTTTTAAGCCCGATCCGGGACCTTTATGCGGCGATACTTACCTAATGCTGTTCCAAAATATCAAATTTTGGAACAAGATCACGTACGAGGCTTTCCCAAAACTAACCGAGTTTTGGGAATGGCTCTTACTTGACAAAAAAAAATCCCCCCCGTAGGCTTACAACATGGGCATGGGAGGCAAAACTTCGATCTTTTCCGTCATCCTGATCCGTTTTTTGGTAGCCTTGACGGTTCTTATCGCCGTAGTAATCGGCATCGGCCTGGGTCTGTCGCTGGCGGAAACCACCAATGTCATGAATCTGGAAAATTTTCAGGAATTTAACCCGGCCCTGCCCACCAAAATTCTGGACATAAACGGAACCCTGATTACCGAATTCGCCGCAGATGAAAAACGGGAACTCGTTTCCCTGAGCGAACTACCCCGGCACCTTATCTACGCGGTATTGGCACGGGAAGACCCCGATTTTTATAACCACCGCGGGTTCAGCATCCGGGGTATTACCAGGGCGGCGGTAGGCCGGCTTCTTGGTAAGAACTGGGGCGGCGGTTCCACGATTACCCAGCAGGTGGCCGGGACGCTCTACACAGACCGGACCGAAATAACCCTGTCCCGGAAGATTCGGGAACTCTGGTGGGCCTTCCAGATGGAACGGCGCTATACCAAAAACGAAATTCTGGAAATTTACCTGAACTACATGATCATGGGCCCCGGTACCTACGGGGTGGAGGCCGCAAGCCAGTACTTCTTTGGTCATAGCGCACGGGAGATCAGCCTGGCGGAGGCGGCAATTCTGGTAGTCCAGTTGTCAAATCCTTCCCGTTACAACCCCCTTAACAACCCCAACGAGGCTATGGACCGCCAGCTTTCAGTCCTCAGCAAGATGATCGAACTAGGTTATGCCACCCAGGAAGAGGCGGACGCTTCGTTTGAGGAATACTGGAGCGGGTACGATTACACCAGGGCCTCAATTGCGGCGTACTACAACCGGGAAGACGCCGCCCCCTGGTTCAGCGAATACGTGCGCCGTGAATTGGAAGACATGATGTACGGGACGATGGATTACTACCGGGACGGTTACACGGTCCACACGACCTTGAACCTGAAACACCAGGAAGCGGCGGTCCGGTACATGCAGCAGGGCCTGGAAAAGGCCAACCGGGAGTACCAGCGGTCCAATACCAGTAACAGCCTGCAGGCCATCAATACCTATACGCCAATTGTCGAACTGCTTTCCCTCTACTTTGATTTAGACGCTATTCATGCCTCAGGCGAGGCCAGACATCAGCAAAGGGCGATGAACCGCTATGTCAAAGTGGTAAATCCCGTGGTGGACATGGCGGCGCTGGTCTTTGGTATTCAGGACCTCAAGGTGCTTACCAACGCCGGCTATGGGGAAATGAAGACCGATACGGAACAGAACGTGGTGGAAGGGGCCCTTATCTCAATAGAGAATGAAACCGGATACATCACCGCCATCGTCGGGGGTTCCAAATACGATGAATCCAACCAGCTTATCCGGGCCACCCAGGGGAATATCCAGCCCGGCTCCGCATTTAAGCCCCTGTACTACTCGGCGGCCATCGATTCCCGTAAATTCAACCCCACATCCCTTATCTACGATGTGCCCATCGTGTTTCACAACGAGGACGGCACCCCCTATATCCCCTTGAATTTCCGGGGCGAATGGAAAGGCTCCGTGCTTCTCTACGAGGCCCTGGCACAGTCCATGAACGTCCCCTCCCTGCGGGTACTGGACAGCATCGGTTTTGATTCCGCCATCAACCGGGCGGCGGCGCTGCTGGACATTACCGATCCTGAACAGATACGCCGGACTTTTCCCCGTGTCTACCCCCTGGGTTTAGGTATTATCTCCACTTCCCCCCTGCGGATGGCCAGGGCCTTCGCGGTCTTTGCCAACCAGGGCCGTTCCGTTACCCCCATTGCCATACGTTCCGTGGAAAACCGGAACGGCCTGGTGGTGCTGGACCCGGAGCGGGAACTGCGGCTGCAGCAGCGCCTGATGGGGGAATCCATTCAGGTCATAAGCCCCCAAAACGCCTATGTGATGACCAGCATGCTTAAAAAAACCGTGGAAACGGGGACCCTCTACAGCCCTTCGGCCTGGGGTTCCAAATTTACGTTCAAGGACGAGAACGGCAAAAGCTTCCGTATGCCTATGGCGGGTAAAACCGGGACCCCGCAAAACTGGTCCGACGCCTGGACGGTGGGCTTTTCCCCGTACTATACCACGGCCCTTTGGTTCGGTTTCGACAAGCCGGGGAATTCCCTGGGGGTGAATTTGACCGGTTCAACACTGGCGGGCCCCGTGTGGGCGGACTACATGCGGGAGATTCACCAGGGACTGCCTTACCGGGAATTTGTCCGGCCCGCCACCGGGGTAATTGATGTAACGGTCTGCGCCAAGTCGGGGCTCCTTAAGACCGCGTCCTGTAACGAGGGGGAGGTTACGCTGCCCTTTTTGGAAGGGACCCAGCCTTCGGAGTACTGCAATATTCACGGCAGTACCATCCGTTCAAGCTTGAATCATCTGGATTTTACGCGTTCCAGTACCCTGACTATGGGCGGCGATACCCTGCTGGATTCCTTAACCCTGCCGGTCCTGCCCCCCGGCCTTGATTCCGGGCAGTCCGGAACGGCATCCGCGTCGTCGGGAACCGGTCGCAGTACATGGACATTTAGTACTTCTCCGGTGTATCCGCAGGTCCCTTCTGTATCCGGATCCGGTACGGGAAACCGTTTGCTGGACGGGGATGATGACTACTTCTGGTCTTCCCAGGTTCCTGACGAAACCTCGGACACGCCGGTCAAGACTGCATTTGCGAATGAAGACGGACCGCTTGCCGGGCCCGTTAACGATGAGACGGAAGAAGCGGGCAGAGTATTTTCCCGGACCGGCACGGCCTTTGAAGGTGAGACCGGTACGGCCTTTGAAGGTCAAACCGGCACGGCTTTCGAAGGTGAAACCGGCAGCGGCCAAACCGGTAGTAATGATGATAACGGTGTTAGTGATACTAACAATGCCAACGCTGTTGATGATGATGGTTTGGCCGGTTATGGGGAGTTTTTCAATCCGCTGTTTGAGTGAGGGGATATGCAGGTTCCTATTGAGGACATCGTCGTTAAAAAACGGGTCCGCCAGGATATGGGGAATATAGAGGCGTTGGCGGAGAGTTTTAAGAAATACGGTCAGATAAGCCCTATTCTGATAAGCAAGAGGAACGTCCTGATTGCCGGCGGCAGGCGGCTGGAAGCGGCCAGGTCCCTGGGCTGGCGGACGATCAACGCGGTCATTGCCGATATTCCCGAAGGGCTTTCCCCGCTGGAATATGAGGTTGAGGAGAATATGCAGCGCCGGGATTTTAGCCCCGAAGAATCCGCCGACGCTTCCAGGCGGCTTTTCCGCCTGCGGAACCCCGGTCCTTTGTGCCGTTTTTTCCGGTGGCTGACCCGCGTTTTCAAACGGGTTTTTAAGATCGAAGACTGATCGAAGACTGAGCGCCGCTGTTATTTGAACAGCGTTAGTAAACCGGAATGTTGTTACCGGACGCCGTATCTATGAAATGGGGCGGACACCGTACAGTTTTGCTGCACGGAGCCTCATCTGCTTTCCGTTTTTTTCTCGAAGTGGGAAAATTCCATTGTAAAACCGGCCCGGCCCTGGCTTGTACTCCGCAGGGCGGTCATAAAACCGAACATTCTGGACATGGGCGCGTGGGCTTTTACATGGTCGGAGCTGGTCCGGGAATCCATGCTGAGTACCTGGCCGCCCCGCGCCGCTATAAGGTTCATTACATCACCGACAAACTCATGGGGGGATGTCAGATCCACCGCCATAATGGGTTCCAGCAGGAAGGGTTCCGCGTTGCGGCAGGCTTCGTCAAACCCCATGCTGGCGCAGGCTTCAAAGGCGAATTCAGTCCCGGTCAGCTCCGAGTACTTAAGGGCCGTCAGCGTTACCCCCACATCAATACAGGGGTAACCCAGGACGATGCCGGATCCAAAGGCCCCCTGTATGCCCCGTTCTATCGCCTCGTAGATACCCTCCGGCACCTCCCGGTTTTTCACGGCGTTGGTGTAACGGTTTCCCGATCCCCGCCCCAGCCCCTCTACTTTTAACGACACCTCGGCGGCGTTTTCCTTCCCCGCGACAACCCGTGAGTAAGGCTCCGTCCATTCGACAGTTTTACCCACCGATTCCCGGTAGGTTACCTGGGGATTTCCCACCTTTGCCTGTAGCCCGTATTCTTTCTGTATCCGGGTTACCAGTACGTCCAGGTGCAGTTCCCCCATGCCGGAGATGATAAGCTGGCCGGTCTCCTCGCTTTCCTTCGTGGTAAACGTGGGGTCTTCCCGGGCAAGCAGGGCCAGCGCCTCGTTGAGTTTGTCCCGCTCGGAAAGATTCCTGGGTTCCACAGAAACGGAAATAACCGGCTCCGGGAACGACATCTTTTCCAGGATCACCGGCCAGCCCTCACTACCGATGGTATCGCCGGTTTGGGCCAGCTTTAGCCCGATAATAACCCCAATATCCCCGGCGGCCAGTTCTTCCAGGGGCTCGGATTTGTTCGAGTGCATCCGCAAGATACGGTTGGCCCGTTCGCGTTTCCGTTTTCCGATGTTGAAAACCGCGGCGCCCGGCTTTAAGAGACCGGAGTACATTCTAACGTAACACAGGCTTCCCGCTTCCCGGTCATTCTGGATCTTGAACACCAGACCCAGGGGGGCGCCTTTGGGATCGCAGGGGATCGGAATGTCTTCCTCTTTTTTCAGATGGCGCCCCAGCGCGGGAACCACCTCGTCCGGGGCGGGAAGGTAGTCAACAACCGCGTCGATAAGGGGCTGGACCCCCATGTTCCGGCGGGAAGCCCCTGCCAGCATGGGTAAGAGGGAGCGGGAAAGGACTGCCTTCCGCAGCTCTTTTTTTATCAGGTCCGCGTCAACCGTCCCGCCGCCCAGGTAGCGTTCGGTTACAAGGTCGGAAACCGAGGAGAGTACGTCGATAAGTTTGTCCCGCCATTCGGCAGCCGCTTCCGCCCGCTTCGCGTCAATGGGACTCCTCGTAAGCTGTTCCCCTTCGGGACCGTCCCAATGGATCTCCTCCATTGTGATAAGATCAATAACCCCCTCAAAGGCCCCCTCCCTGCCGATGGGTAGTTGAATGGGGGCGGTGGGAATACCCAGCTTTGTCCGGACATCCTCAAGAACATGGAAAAAATCCGCCCCCGTCCGGTCCATCTTGTTTACGTAACCTATACAGGGTACACGGTACCGTTCCGCCTGGCGCCAGACCGTCTCGGTTTGGGATTCTACGCCGTGGACCGCGTCAAATATGGTTACCGCCCCGTCCAGTACCCGTAAGGATCTTTCCACCTCGGCAATGAAGTCCACATGGCCGGGGGTGTCGATGATATTTATCTGATGATCGTTCCACCATGTTGTCGTAGCGGCGCTCTGGATGGTAATACCCCGTTCCTGTTCCTGCTCCATCCAGTCCATAATGGCTTCCCCATCGTCCACCTCGCCGATACGGTGGCTTTTACCGGTGTAGTAGAGTATCCTCTCGGTCGTGGTGGTCTTTCCCGCGTCAATATGGGCCATGATGCCGATGTTTCGCATCCTGCTTAACATAATGAACCAATATAGAACTTTAGGCAGGGCGGGACAAGGGTAGGGTTAGATTTTATTTTGAGGCATTACGGGGTTCGCAACATGCGGCAGCAATTCTCAGTTTCAAACGTGAAACGGCGCCTTAAAAATTTGGCTGCTAGAGCTATTCCCAAAACTCGGTTAGTTTTGGGAATAGCTTTGGAAAAAGCGGCCAAAAGTCCGCTTTTTCCTCTAAATCTAAGGTTGCTTTCCCAAAAACTGAAGTTTGGGAAAGCCTCG